>DASWJP010000061.1:0-42062 GCA_036397065.1 Kiloniellales bacterium
CCGAAGGTCTTGATCGTCGACATCGGCGATGCATCGGCGCCATTGACGGCCATGCTGTCCCTCACCGCCGCGTTTTCCGAAGACACGCGCCTGATCGGCATCGGCACCATCAACGATATCAACCTGTATCGCGAAATGGTCGGCGCCGGCATTACCGACTACCTGGTCAAGCCGGTGACGGAAAAGGCCCTGGCGGCGGCGCTGTGCCGCACCGAGGAACCGGTCGCCGGTGCTCCTGGAGAACAACCCGCCACGAAAAAGGCGCAGAGAATTGCCATCATCGGCTCACGCGGCGGTGTCGGGGCCACCTCCGTGGCGGTCAACATCGCCTGGCTCCTGAGCCAAGAACGCAAGCTCAGCACGGCGCTCATCGATCTGGACTTGGAGTTCGGCACGGTCGCACTTTCCCTCGACCTCGAGCCGACGCGCGGGTTGCGCGAGGCCCTTGAAAGTCCGGCGCGTATCGACAGCCTGTTCATAGAGAGCGCCACCGCCAAGCTTTCCGATAAGCTGTCCGTCATGGCCACCGAAGAGACCCTGGCCCAGGAAATCGCCTTCAATCCAGGCGCCATCGACGTTCTTCTTGAAGCCGTTGGCCGCGCCAGCGAGCACATCGTCATTGACATGCCGCGCTCGGCTTTTGCCGTACGCCAGCGTGTTTTCGAGGCGGCGTCGCGTATCGTGCTGGTGACCGAGCTCAGCCTCCCGGGACTGCGTGATTCCATGCGTCTGCTGACCGGCATTGAAGAGGCATCGGTTGGCAAACCGGTGACCGTCATCGCCAACCGGGCCGGCGGCACGCAGCAGGCCATGCCGCCGAGAGATTTCCAGAAGGCCCTTGGCCACAAGATCGATTTCATCATTCCCGAGGACCGCAAAGCGTTCATCGAAGCCGCCAATAGCGGCAAACCCCTTGTCCAGGCCAATCAACGCAGTGCCGCCAGCAAGATGCTGCGCAAAGTTGCTGAACACTTGGTCGGCGGACAGTCAGGCGAAAAGCCTAAAGCCAAGAAATCGCTGTGGCCATCGAGGAAAAAAGGATAACACCGCATGGACGGTGTCTCGGCCAAAAGCTTACCCGCCGCGAGTAAGGACAGCGGAGGCAAGACCGCCAATCTGCGCGACAAAGGCGCGGCCCTTGCACAGCATCTCGAAGCGCTCAAGCCCAAGGTTCTCGCAGCCTTCGAGAATGACAATGTCAGCATTCTGCCGCGGCCCGAGCTGGCAGTGCGGATCGGTCATATCGTCACCGTCGAAACCGACGCGGATTCCCACAATCTCAATCTTCTCGACCGGCGCAACCTGGTCGCCGACCTGATCCGCTGGCTGGTCCATTGCAGCCCCAAGGCGGCACCCAAGACTGCCCCAAAGAAAACCTCGGCAGAAGCGTCCCTGCCGGCCGCCACGGCGAAAGAGCCGGCGCCCGCTGAGGATACCCTTGCACCAACGCGCGATACTAAGAAAACCGCAAAACCGGCGGTCTCCAAAACCGCGGAATCGACAAAGGTCCGCATCGAACCATTGGTGATGGACCGCCTGGACGTATCCGCCGCGTCTAAGCTGCCGCGAGCGGAAATGGCCATTCAGCTCCGCGATATCGTCAACGAGGTTCTCGCCGAGGAGAAAATTCGCCTCAACGGGGCCGAACAGCAAGCGGTCGTCGAGCTCCTGCTTGACGACATGCTGGGCCTTGGGCCGCTGGAGCCTTTGCTCGCGGACGAAGGCATTACCGATATTCTGATCAACGGCTCGGATATGGTGTACATCGAGCGCCGCGGTAAGCTCGAACTGTCGAACGTGACCTTCCGCGACAATGATCATGTTCTGAACATCGCCCGCCGAATCGTTTCTGTCATCGGCCGGCGCGTCGACGAGACGGTTCCGTTGGTCGACGCGCGCCTTCAGGATGGCAGCCGTGTCAATATCATCATTCCGCCGCTGGCCATCGACGGGCCGTCCATCTCCATTCGTAAGTTTTCCAAGAAATCCATCACCCTCGATGTGATGAAGCAGCAGAACAACATCTCGGAGCAGATGGCGACCGTGTTGAAGATCGCCGCGCGCAGCCGCCTGAACATCCTCATCTCTGGCGGTACCGGTTCCGGTAAGACCACCCTGCTCAACGCCTTGTCGCAGTTGATCGATGAACGGGAACGCATCGTCACCATCGAGGACGCGGCGGAACTTCAACTCCAACAACCGCACGTGGTGCGCCTGGAAACCCGACCGGCGAACCTGGAAGGGACCGGCGAGATCAACATGCGCGATCTGGTGAAGAACTCCCTGCGTATGCGCCCGGACCGGATCATCCTCGGTGAGGTTCGTGGCGCCGAGGCCGTCGACATGCTGCAGGCCATGAACACCGGCCACGATGGCTCCCTGGGCACCGTCCACGCCAATCGCCCGCGCGAAGCGCTGACGCGCCTGGAAAACATGGTCGGCATGGCCGGGATCAACCTGCCGGCCAAGGCGGTTCGCACGCAGATTGCCGCGGCTTTGGATATGATCGTCCAGGTCTCGCGCATGCGCGATGGCATGCGCCGGATCACCCATATCACCGAGGTCATCGGTATGGAGGGCGACATCATCACGACGCAAGATCTGTTTACCTATGAGTTCGAGGGCGAAGGCTTGGACGGCATGCTCAAGGGACATTTCCGGTCCTCCGGCCTGCGGCCGAATTTCGCGCCGAAGGCGTCCTACTTCGGCCTCGATCGTCGCCTGCTGGAGTGCATGTGATGGATTTCGCAGCAATCTTCGCTTTGGAAAACGCGGATCCATCTCTCCTGATGTTCATGATTCTGCCGCTGGGGGTGGTCGTGCTTCTGCTCGCGACCTTCTCCGGAAACAGCAGCCGGCGGCATTTTGTTCGGCGGGTTGCGCAGGTCAAGGTCAACCACGACCCGGAACCCTCGGTTCAAGAAATCATCACCGCTCGGCGGAAATCCGACGGCAGCAGCTTTCCGCGCCTTGACGAGTTGATCAAGCGGTTCATTCCCCGGCAGGAAGTACTGCGCCTTCGGCTATCCCGGGCCGGCATGAACACGCCGATCGCGGTTTTCGTCATGGCCAGCCTGTTTGTCGCGGGACTGGTGTTCGTTGGCGCGCGAACGGTCAGTCAGTTGCCGATGATCTTTTCGATTCTGATGGCCATTCTCGGCGGCCTTGCCTTTCCGCATGCCTATGTGGGTTGGCGAATTTCCCGCCGGCAAGCAAAGTTCATCGATTATTTTCCGGAAGCCATCGATCTGATGGTTCGCGGTATCAAAGCCGGCTTGCCGATCGGTGAATCGATGCTGACCGCGGCCAACGAAATTCCCAATCCCGTGGGCGAGGAACTGAGGCAGGTCACCGACGGGGTTCGCATTGGCCGCAAGCTAGACGAGGTCTTGTGGGAATGCTCGAAGCGCCTGGACCTGCAAGAGTTCAAGTATTTCACGATTGCCCTGTCGATCCAGAGCGAGACCGGCGGCAATCTGGCGGAAACCCTCAACAATTTGTCCGAGGTGTTGCGCGGCCGGCGCCAGCTGAAGCGCAAGGTGAAGGCCCTTTCGTCCGAGGCAAAGGCCAGTTCCTATATCATCGGTTCGCTGCCGTTCATCATGGCGCTGATGATTTACCTGGTGAACGCCGACTACATCGTGGGTCTGTTTCTCGATCCGCGCGGTAAAATGATGATCGGCTTCGGCTTGGGCATGATCGCCGCCGGCGTGGGCGTCATGTACCGCATGGTGAAGTTCGAGATATGAACCTTACCTCTCTCCTTCCCGCGGGTATGTCCGCCGAGGATCTGTTGATCCTGATGACGGCCCTGTCGGCCGGCAGCGTTGCCGTTGCCGTGTGGGTTGCCTTGCTGCACCGCGACCCTTCCGCGCGCCGGGCGCAGGCGATTGCATCCCAGCGGGAGCAGATGCGAGCCGGCATCATTGGTCCGCGGCGGAGGCAGGAACGCCTGCCAACCATCGGCTTGATGCGCTCGATCGTCGACAGATTGAATTTGCTGCGGTCCAGCCAGGCACAAAAGATATCCATCAAACTCATGCGGGCCGGTTGGCGTTCCAAGGACGCCGTCGTTCGCTATCTGTTTTTCAAACTCGCCTTGCCGTTCTGTTTCGGCGCCTTCTCTCTCTTTTTCATGTATACTGTCAATCCCTTCGGTTTGGACATGACGGGCAAGCTGGCGGTTTCTTTGGTCAGCGTCATCATCGGCGCCTACGCGCCCGATTTCTTCATCCGCAATGCTGCCACCAAGCGGGTCGATAAAATTCGCAAGGCGCTGCCGGACGCGTTGGATCTCATGGTCATTTGCTCCGAAGCCGGCCTGAGCCTGGATTCGACCTTGATGCGTGTGTCCCAGGAAATCGAGAATGCCGCACCGGAGCTGGCGGATGAGCTGAGTGTGACCGGCCTCGAGCTAGGCTTTCTGTCCGAACGGCGCAAGGCGTTGCAGAACCTGGCCATGCGGGTCGATCTGTCGGCCATGCGCGGCGTCGCCAACACACTGTTGCAGGCCGAACGATACGGTACCCCCCTGTCTCAATCGCTGCGCGTGATGGCCGCCGAATCACGGTTGGAGCGCGTCATGCGGGCGGAAGAAAAGGCGGCGCGGCTTCCGGCGCTGCTGACCGTGCCGATGATCGTGTTCATCCTGCCGCCGTTGTTCATCGTCCTGCTTGGACGCGCCATCCTCAATACCATCGACGCGCTCAAGGGCATGTTCTAAGGCTCCAAGCTCATTGGCCTTGGACTCCTTGAACTGACCCACCCTTTTTGGGTTGTGTCCCCGTTTTCACGCACGTAAAACGTGCTTCCAGTCACAGAACGTGATTTTCTGACAGCAAGGCCGCTGCCGCACACCTCTGCAGGAGAGGATCGTGTGCTGTTTGCCGCTGTCTTGGTTCCGGTCACAGTGAGGGGTAACGAGATGTTGAAGGAGTTCAAGGATTTCGCCATGCGCGGCAACGTCGTCGACATGGCAGTTGGTATCATCATCGGTGCCGCGTTCGGCAAGATCGTCAGCTCATTGGTCAATGACGTCATCATGCCGCCCATCGGCCTGCTGCTGGGCAACGTGGATTTCACCGAACTGTTCATCGATCTATCGGGTCAGGACTACGCCTCCCTGGCGCAAGCCAAGGAAGCCGGCGCGGCGACCATCAACTACGGATTGTTCATCAACACGGTGCTGGATTTCGTCATCGTCGCTTTTGCCATATTCATGATGATCCGGTTGATGAATCGCCTGAAACGGGAGGAGGCGCCCGCACCTGCAAGCCCAACGACGAAGGAGTGCCCGCTGTGCCTGTCGACCGTGCCGCTGAAGGCGACCCGGTGTGCGCATTGCACCTCCGAGCTCAAGGCCGCGTAAGGGTCGGCGAGAAAGATTAGAGGAAATGTCTCGGTTCGGCTGCCACCGCCGCGAGGCGGCCGAGCCAGGCCTGAAGGCCTGTCTCGCTTCGTGTCAGGTAGAGCGCACCCGCCGCGCCGAGCAGCAGGCATAAGACGACAAGGGCAAGCCGCCAGCGCTTGAGCCGCGGCACGCCCATGCGCTGTTTCACCATGGCCGTGGTCCGCCGGTGCTGCGCCTCCATATTGCTCCAAACTTCGATCTTGGCTTTTTTCCGGCGCTCTTGAGTGTCCTTCTTGGCGGCCTCGATCTCCTTCTTGGCATCGGCGGCGGCCCGGCGGGCGTTCATCTCGATTTCCCACTCGGCGTCGGACACTTTATTCGGCACGGCCGTGTCTTCAGGTGATTGTGACGGGGCTGAGGCCGGGGCCGGGGTCGAGGGAGTGATCGAGGCCGGGGTTGTCTCCGGCTTCGGTTTCGGTGCCAAACGTATGCTAATTGCCGGCGGTTTCGCCGCCTCAGCCGGTGGTTTCGCTGCCCTCGTCGGAGGCGGCGATGTGTTCTCAGCGCCGGTCGGGCGGGCATTCCGGGCATCCGCCTGCCAGGCGTCCCAGGCCGCGGACAGGCGGGCCTTTTCCTCCTCCCGCCAGCGTTCCTCGGCCGCTTTCAGCCGCTGCCGCGCCTCGTTTTCGAAGGCGGCCTGGATATCGGCGACTCGCTGCTCGACATCGACTCGCCTTTGCATATCGGCCTCGGCCAGTCTTTGTTCGGTCTCGGCTTCCCAGACGATGCGGGCGGCGGCCACGGCATCCGCGATCTTGACGGCACTGGCCGCGGGCGGCGAAGGGTCATCGCCCGCTTTGGCCCGTTCGCCCTCCCAGGCCGAGCGCGCGGATGCCAGGCGTTTTTCATCATCGCGGTGCCAGCGCGCCTGAGCCTCCGCCAATGTCTGCTCCAGCTCGGCCTTCCAGTTTGCCTCAGCCGTGGCCAGTGCTTGCTCGGTCTTCTGCACCCAGGAGGTCTTGGCGGCGGTCAAGCGATCGCTGGCTTGCTTGTCCCACACGGCTTTCTCATCCGCCAGGCGGCGCTCCGCCAGCTTCTGCCATTTCGACTTTTCCGCGGTCAGGCCCTGGCTTTCCGTCGTGCTCCACTGGGCCTTGACGCTCGCCAAACGAAGGGCCGCTTCCGACTCCCATTTCGCCTTGGCGGCGTTCAGATGTTCGCGCTCCGCCGCACTCCACTCCGCCTTGGTACGGTCCAGACGTTTTGCGGTGCCCGCTTCCCAGGCCGCCTTGGCGTTGGTCAGCTCTTCGCGCTGCGCCGAAATCCACTGCGCCTTGGCGCCTTCCAATCGCTTTGCTGCGTCCGCTTCCCATTTCGTCTTGGCGGCGGCGATTTGCTTGGCGGTGTCGCGTTCCCAGCCGGCCCGGGCCGCGGCCAATTGCTGCTCGGCCTCGACCTGCCATCGGGCCTTCTCGGCGTTGAGCCGCTCTTCCGTATCCGATTCCGACTCGGCCGATAGGTCGGTGGCACCAGCCTCGGCCGGGACATGAACATGGAGGTCGAGCAGCGCCACCGTGTTCGCCACATCGTAGCCGTCATCATCGAAGCGCAGCACGCGCGCGGTCAGGGCATGGTCACCGCCCATGCCCTCCGGCACCAAAAGCTCCAGGCCGTCCAGATCTTCGGCGGTCAGGGACCACGTCTTGTCGCCATTGTTGGTTCCGGCGGACAGCCGGGCGCCCGCCGGCATGCATTCGACGATGACCGAAAGGCGGCCGCCGATATCCCGCTCGGCCAATTCATCGGCGATGTCGAGGGCGACCGATACTCGTTTGCGACTCTTGGCTTTCAAGCCTGCCGGCTCCATTCCTCTAAGAAATGCCGCATCTATCCGGCCCATGGCACAAGGCGGCCCAAGAGCGCCCGCCCCGGCCCGGATCATTGCCATAGTATTAACGTGAATGGTGAAGGATTGGTTGCCTCGGGCGGCCTGCCGGGCGGGTCTTATTGGCTCGAGAATGGCCCTTTGAGGCGCCCCTGAGGCGCCTCGGAAGGCCCGCCGGCCTTAGGGCAGGGCCTTGCTGATCAGCTTGGCGACGGCCTCGGGGGCCTCCTGGAACTCGATTCCCAGCTCCTTGCCCTGGCGCCAGGTGACCTCGCCGGCCAATTCGCCGAATCGGGGGCTGCGCAAGACCACCTTCTTCCCACAGCGGTCAGGGGTCTCGATCCGAACCAGGGCGCCACCGGACGAAACGTTAACGATCAAGCAATCAATAGAGTGGCTCCCGCAAACCAAGGTGCCGGACCACAATACGGTGACACGCTCGAACTTTCGCCGGTTTTTGCCGCCTTTGTTTTCTGGCTGATCCGCCATTGGGCCGATGCCCCCTCTCATCCCAATTGCCGGGTGCGATTCGCGGGTAAACATTAGGCGATTTCATCGCCCGGCACACCTCATTCCGTTTTACCGGGGCCGCCCGGTCCAGGCCCCCCATCCACCGCCCCATCGGCCAGCAGGCGTCCGATTTCCGGGGTTCCATAGCCATATTCGGCCAGAATCTCGCGGGTATGCTGGCCGAAAAGCGACGCTCCCGTCGCCACTTTACCAGGACTTTCCGAGAATTTGACCGGCAGACCGAGGGTCTTGACCGACCCCAGGCGGGCATGATCCACGGCCACCACCATGCCCCTGGCCAGGACCTGCGGATCGGTGTGCATCTCCCCGACGCTCAGCACCGGCCCGGCCGGCACCCCGGCCCCCTCCAACCGGGTCAGCCAATCGGCGGTGGTGCGGGTGCGTAAAATCACCGCCAGGGCCTCCTGAAGCGCGGCGAGGTGGGCGATGCGCCCGGCGTTGTCGGCGAATCGTGGGTCGTCCGCCAGTTGCTTTGCCCCGAGCACGTCGAGAAGGCGCAACCAGTTGGTCTGGTTGGCGGCGCCCACGTTCAGCCACCCATCGGCGGTGCGGAAGGCCTGGTAGGGGGCGTTGAGCGGATGCGCCGAGCCCATGGGTCCCGGCGAATGGCCGGTGGCGAAGGCGATGGCCGATTGCCAGTATGTGTGCACGATGCCGGCCTCGAACAGCGAGGTATCGACCCGCTGGCCGCGGCCGGTGCGCTGGCGCTCGACGGCGGCGGCGAGGATACCCATGGCGGCCAGGATGCCGGCGGTGATATCGGTGACCGGGGCGCCGACCTTCACCGGCGGCCGCCCTTCTCCCTCGCCGGTGATGCTCATCAAACCGCTCATGCCCTGGGCGATCAAATCGAAGCCGCCGCGGTCGGCGTAGGGACCGGTGCGGCCAAAGCCAGAGATCTCGCAATAGATCAGGCCGGGATTGTCGGCACGCAGGCTGTCATAGCCCAGGCCCAGGCGCTCCATTGTGCCGCGCCGGTAATTTTCGATCACCACGTCGGCACCGCGTAGCAGGCGGCGCACCACGTCCCGCCCAGCCTCGGTCTTCAGGTTGACGGCGATGCCCCGCTTGTTGCGGTTCATCATCATGAAGGCGGCCGATTCGCCGCCGATGTCCGGCGGCAGGAAGCGGCGGGAATCGTCGCCGCCGGGACTCTTCTCCACCTTGATGACATCGGCGCCCATGTCGGCGAGCATCAGGCCGCACACGGGTCCGGCCATGATGTGCGCCAGCTCGATGACCTTCAGCCCGGCCAGGGGGCCTTGCCGGTCGGCCATGGCTCAACGCCCCTTGAAGACTGGCGGCTTTTTCTCCAGGAACGAGCGATAGCCGATCTGGAAATCCTCGGTGGCGTAGCAGGCATAGCCCTCGTCCAGCTCCGCCGCGCTCAAAGGTTCCGGTTGCGCCAACCGGTTGACGAACTTCTTGTGCCAGCGGGCGGCAAGCGGCGCCCCTTCGGCAATGCGCCGCGCCGCCGCTATGGCTTCGGCCTCCACGTCGGCATCGGCCACCACGCGGGTGACCAGGCCCTTCTCCTTGGCCTCCGCGGCCCCGAAGACCCGGCCTTCCAGAAGAATCTCCAGGGTCACCGCCCGTCCGACCAGGGCGAGCAGCCCCTCCACCTCCGGATAGGCCATGACCAGGCCCAGGCGCTTGATGGGCACGCCGAAGCGGCTGGACTCCCCGCAAATGCGCAGATCGCACAGCGCCGCCAGTTCAAGGCCGCCGCCGACGCAGATCCCCTCGATCAAGGCAACGGTAGGATGCGGAGACTGCTTCACCGCGTTCAGCGCCAGGTAGAGATCTTCGCCATAGGCCTTGGCCTGTGCCGGCGTCGAGCGCACGCTTTCGAATTCGCTGATATCGTTGCCCGGCGAGAACGCCTTGCCGCCGGCGCCGCGGATGACAATGCACCGCAACCCGGTATCGGCCGAAAGCGCCAGCACCGCTTCGCCCAAGGCGCGCCACATGGGCCAGCTCATGGCGTTCAGCCGGTCCGGCCGGTTCAGGATGACCGTGGCGATCGGACCATCGCGTTGCGTTAGAACAAGATCGGTCATGGCGTTATCCCGGTTGTTGTCGTTTCGCGACACGAAACCGACCGGACCAGGGCCATACCTGTCCGATCCCGCTTCACTCTCCTATTTCGGCGGCAACGAACGCAAGTATGCGACGATGGCGTCCAGATCCCGCGGGGCCATGTTCTTATAGTAGTGGACCGCCATGGGCGGCAGCAGATGCGAACCGTCCGGCCGCACGCCCGTGGTGATCACGGTCTTGATCTGATCATCGGTCCAGTCGCCGAGCCCGGTTGGCGTGATATTGGCGGACACGCTGGTTCCCCAAGGTCCATAAATTTCGAATCCCCCGGCGCCGAGATCGTTCACCATATCCCGGACACCGCCCGGCCCCATGGGCGTATGGCATTCGGTGCAATGTCCCAGGGGTCCGGCGAGATAGGCGCCGTAGGTCACCGGGTCGTCCGGGGTGACCACGGGAACGGCGCCGACCGGCGGGCCATAGGTCTGGGGCAGCGGAATGCGGTATTCCGACACGGCTACGGCGTTGCGCACGGGCTTGACGGCGCGCAGATAGGCGACAAGGGCGTGAACATCCTCGTCCGACATGTGCCGGTACAACTCGATCGGCATGGGCGGGCCAATGATTCTGCCGTCGGGACGCCGGCCCTCGCGGATCGCGTCGATGATCTGCTGATCGGTCCAGCCGCCGATACCGGTCTCGGTATCCGGTGTGATGTTCGGCGTGTGCACGGTGAATTCGGGGAAATCGATCAGCAGGCCGCCGGCCTGCTCCATGCCCTCGGCTGGGCCAGTCGGTGTCTGCTGCGTATGGCAATTGCCGCACGCAACGATGCTGTTCATGAGGTAGTCGCCGCGCTCAAGCGGAGTCTCCGCGCGGGCGGAGGAAGCCGCCAACAGAACAGCGCAAAACAGTATGGCACGCGGTCCCGCCTTGCGATCTGGACGCTGCAACATGTTTGCCAATCCTCCCGGGCGCTTAGGCTAAACGTTCATGTGGAGAGTGCCGGATACGCGGCTCGCGCAACGCCCTCTTGGCGAGCGCGCGTTTGGTATCACAGCCGGGTGCTTATGCGCCATCAGGAATGTTTTCCTTTCGAACGGCAACTGCGCACAGCCTTCCTAGCGGTAGAAATATTCGACCAGACTCATGGGCACGGCGGGCACATAGGTCACCAGCACCAGAATCGCGAGCAGCACGGCAATGAAGTTCACATTGACCTTGCTCACCTCCCAGATGCCGGCCTTGGCCACGGAACAGGCGGTGATGAGGACGCTGGCGACCGGCGGCGTCTGCTGTCCGATGCCCAGGTTGAGGGTGACCACCAGACCGAAATGCACTGGATCGATACCCACGGCGTTGACCAGGGGCATGACGATGGGCACCACCAGAATGATCGCCGCGGCGGAATGCAGGAACAGGCCGATGGCCAGAAAGAATACATTGAGAATGGCCAGCACCGCATACCGGTTGTCGGTCCAACTGATGATCGCCGCCGCCAGCTTCTGCGGCACCTGTTGTTCGGTCAGGTAGACGCCGATCAGGGCGGATGATGCCACCAGCAGCATGACCACAGAGGTCTGCACGGCACCCTCGATCATGGCATCGCGCAGGGTGGGCCAATCGAGTTCCCGATAGACCACGCCGCCAATGAACAGGGCCGCGACAACGGCCAGGCCGGCTCCTTCCGTGGCGGTGACGATGCCGCCGAAGATGCCGCCCAGAATGATGATCGGCAGCAGCAGCGCCCAGGCCGCCTCGCGGAACGCCGTCCACACCCGTCGGAGCTGGAAAATCTCGGCCACCGGCCAGTTGTGCCGTACCGCCATCCAATAGGCGACACCCATCATGCCCAGGCCGCCGAGCACCCCAGGGACGATCCCGGCGACGAAAATCTGCACCACCGAGCTGTCCGACATGACCGCGTACAGGATCATCGGGATCGAGGGCGGAATGATCACCGCCAGGGTCGCCGACGACGAAGTGACCGCCGCCGCGAAGGCACGCGGATAGCCGGCCTTGCGCATGGCCGGTATCAGGATCGAGCCGAGCGCCGCCACATCCGCCACGGCCGAGCCGGAGATCTCGGCGAAAAACAGCGAGGTGCCGATGTTCACCATGGCCAGGCCGCCGCGCACGAACCCGAGCAGCGCCGAGGCGAAGGCGATCAGCCGCCGCGACAGGCCGGAGGAGTTCATGATCGCCCCGGCGAAGATGAACAGCGGAATCGCCAACAAGGGGAAGTTGGTGGCGCCGTCGAACATGACCAGGGCCACGTTGGGCAGTATGGCCGGCCCCTGCGTGAGCACCATGGCGAGCATCGCCACCAGCCCGAGGGCCACGGCAATGGGCACGTTGAGAAGGATCAGGGCGAACAGGCCCACGACCATCAGGGCGAGGATCATCGAGCCCCCTCGCCGGCCGCTTCCGGGTTTCCGTCGCGCAAATCACGCCACTGGCGCGGGGCGCTGACCACCTGGCAGACAATGAACAGAACCGCCCCGATCGGGATCACCGACTGGGTCAGCCGAACCGGAACCCAAGTGAGGCTGATCAGGGTATCGCCGGACAGGACATTTAAGACGACCCAGCCGGTCCAGGCCAGAACCGCAAAGAAAGTTACGATGCAGACTTCGCCGAAAATGAAGGTGGCCAATCGCCATCCTGGCGGCATGGCGCGCACCAAGCCGTCAAAGCCGATATGCGCCCGCTTCAAGGCGGCCAGGGCGGCGCCGTAGTAGGTGAGCCACGCCAGCAGAATGGACGCGATCTCGTCGTACCAGACCAGCGACGACCCTGCCTTGCGGTAAATCACGGCCACCACCACGACGGTGGTCAAGATGATCACCAGGGCGATCACAACCGCCTGCAACAGGCGCTCGAGCACCGTTGACACACGATCCAGCCTCGTCACCGAATTCCCCCCTCAACGCCCCCGGCACGCGTACCCTCGGCTGCCGACACCGGGCAGCCGAGGGTATGGAACGCTGAACCCCTTAGGACCCTTCGGCCAGGCTCAAGGCGGTTTCAACCAACTCGCCGCCACCGGGAACGGTCGTGGCGAATTCGTCGTAGATCGGCTTGCTCGCCGCGACGAAAGCGGCCTTGTCGGCCTCGTTGACCGCAATGCCACCTGCTTTCATCTTCTCCAGCAGATCGGTTTCCAGGGCTGCCGCGGTCTCGTATACGAAACCCTGAGTCTCGGCTGCCGTCTCTTCGAGAACCTGGCGGATATCGGCTGGCAGGCTTTCCCACTTCTCCTTGCCGACCGCGACATAGGCCGGGGTGTAGACGTGCCCGGTGAGGGACAGATACTTCTGCACCTCTTGGAACTTGGCGCTGTAGATCTGGGCGAAGGGATTCTCCTGCCCGTCGATCACGCCGGTTTGCAGTGCCGTGAACACTTCGGAAAAGGCCATCGGCGTCGGGTTGGCGTCGTATGCCTGGAACATCTTCACGCGCCACTCGCCTTTTGGCGTGCGCAACTTGATGCCCTTGAGATCTTCAGGCGTGTTGATCGGCCGCACGTTGTTGGTGATGTGGCGGAAGCCGTTTTCCCAGATGGCGATGATCTTGTAGCCCTTGGCCTCGGCCGCCGGCGCCATCTTCGACCAGAACAGCTCCTTCTCGATGCGCTTCATGTGTTCGCGGTTCTGCACCAGGTAGGGCATTTCGAAAACGCCGAATTCGTCGGCGACGCTGGACATCACCGAGGACGGCAAGGCGAAATCGACGGTCCCGAGCTTCAGCTTCTGCATCAGCTCGCTGTCCTTGCCAAGCTGGCTGGAGCCGAAGGTCTGCACCACCGCCTTGCCCGCCAAACGCTCGTTGGCGCGCTTGGCGAATTCGTTGACGGAGATCTCGAAGAGCGAACCCGGTTCGCCTACGTGACCGAATTTCAGTTCCAACTCGGCGGCGGCTGCCGGTCCGGCAAGGCCCACGGCCAATGCCGCTATGGCTAAAGTCTTGAATAGTTTCATGGTTTCCTCCTTGTTTGGTGCGTTTTGATTTTCGTTTCGTGCGGTTTAGCTCGCCCGGCTGATCCGGGCGCGATCGGCGGCCACGTCTTCGGCACCTGCGGTGTCGGCCAAGAAATCGAGGGCCACTTGCACGCCACCGGCCGCATACGGAATGCCGGCCAGTTTCAGGCCCATCTCCACGCCGGCGAGGGTTCCCGCCAACGTCAGATCGTTGAAATCGCCCAGATGACCGATGCGGAAGACCTTCCCCTGTACCTTGCCCAGGCCGCTACCAAGCGACATGTCGAAGGCCTCCAGCACGGTCTTGCGGAAGGCATCCGCATCACAACCGGCCGGCACGAGCAACGCGGTCAGCGAGTTGCTGTACTCGCGCGGCTCCAGGCACAGAAGCTCCAAGCCCCAGGCGCGCACGGCCCGGCGCGTCGCCTCGCCATGGCGGGCGTGACGGGCGAAGACTGCCTCCAGCCCCTCTTCGCGCAGCATGGCCAGCGCCTCGCGCAGACCGAACAGGGTATTGGTCGCCGGGGTATAGGGGAAAAAGCCGTTGGCGTTTGACGCCAGCATCTCGTCCCAGCCCCAATAGGCGCGCGGCAGCCGCGCCGCCGCCGATGCGGCGATGGCCTTCTGGCTGATGGCATTGAAGCTGAGGCCCGGCGGCAGCATCAGGCCTTTCTGCGAGCCGGCCACGGTCACATCCACCCGCCACTCGTCGTGCCGGTAGTCCATGGAACCGAGGGAGGAAATGGTATCGACCATGAACAAGGCCGGATGACCGGTGCGGTCCATGGCGGCGCGCACCTCCGCCACCCGCGTGGTCACGCCTGTCGATGTTTCGTTGTGGACGATGCAGACCGCCTTGATGCGCAGGCCATCGTCGGCGCGAAGACGGGCTTCGACCGCTGCCGGATCGACGCCGTGGCGCCAGTCGCCGGGGACGAACTCCACCTCCAGGCCAAGCCGTTCCGCCAGACGCCGCCACAGGCTGGCGAAATGGCCAGTCTCGACCATCAATACCCGGTCGCCGGGCGAGAGGGTATTCACCAGGGCCGCCTCCCAGGCGCCGGTGCCAGAGGCTGGATAGATCACCACGTCGCCTTTGGTGCGGAACACCTCGCGCAGGCCGGCCAGGATTTCCTTGGTCAGGGCCGCGAAGTCAGGGCCGCGATGATCGATGGTGGGCCGGTCCATGGCCCGCAGGATACGGTCGGGAACGTTGGTCGGACCCGGAATCTGCAGGAAATGCCGTCCGTGGCGCTGCCCCATACGCGACTCCACCCTCCCGCTTTTATCCAGTCACTGGTTTTTTTTGAATTATGCATGCAAACGTTTGGGCAAGCAATGCTCTTTGCTTCGCTCAAGGTTGATGATATTTTTCCTATCTATATCATAGCTTTGATGGTTTTTATTCAAGTTCGCGCCGGATGTCTTGCGCGCCTATGATTTTTGCATGCAAACTGTTAACGTGCATGCGCAGAACGCATCGGCATCGATTCGAGGCTTAATGACGGCGGACGTCTCCCCCACCCGGACTGTATCGAACGCGCGGCGTGGCGATGCCGCGCTGGCGGCACGCCTGACCCGCGAGATCGAGGGGGAGGTGCTGTTCGATGCCTTCAGCCGCGGCCGCTACAGCACCGATGCCTCGATTTACCAGATCGAGCCCATCGGCGTGGTCGTGCCGCGTCACACCGAGGACATCGTCCGCGCCGTCCAGATCGCCCGCGACGAAGGGGTGCCCGTGCTGGCGCGTGGCGGCGGCACCTCGCAGTGCGGCCAAACGGTCGGCGAGGCCCTGGTGATCGACGTCAGCAAGCACTTGACCCGCGTTCTCGACTTCGATCCGGCGGGACGCCGGGTGACGGTGCAACCGGGCCTGGTTCTCGACCGTCTCAACGCCTATCTACGGCCGCACGGATTGATGTTCCCGGTGGATGTATCGACCGGGAACCGCGCCACCATCGGCGGCATGGCCGGCAACAACAGCTGCGGCGCCCGCTCCATCCGTTACGGCACCATGCGCCGCAATGTGTGCGCCATCGACGCCATCCTCGCCGACGGCACGGCGGCGCGTTTCGGCCCCCTGCCCGGCAACGGCAATGGAAGCGATGCGGGTGCGGCAAACCAATTGCACAGCCGGTTGCTCGCCCTGGGTCAACGGGAGGCGGCGGAAATCGCCACGCGCTTCCCGAAAGTGCACCGGCGCGTGGGCGGCTACAACATCGATGCCCTGACCGGCAACGCGCCGATCAACCTTGCGCACTTGCTGGTCGGCTCCGAAGGCACCCTGGCGCTTTCCACGGCCATCGAGCTTGAGGTGCAGCCGATCCCGCCGCATACGGTGCTGGGCATATGCCACTTTCCGACCTTCCGCGGGGCCATGGAGGCGACCCAGCATATCGTCGCTCTGGGCCCGTCCGCGGTGGAACTGGTCGACCGCACTCTGATCGAGCTGGCGCGCGACATTCCGATGTTCAGGGACACGGTGGCCGGCGTCGTTCGTGGCGCACCCGAAGCATTGCTGCTGGTCGAATTCGCCGGCGCGGCGCGGGACGAACAGATCCGCGACCTGGGGCGCCTGCACGAGGTGCTGGCCGATTTGGGCTATCCCAATGCCGTGGTGGATGCGGTCGCGCCCACCTTGCAAAAAGCGGTCTGGGAAGTGCGCAAGGCCGGGTTGAACATCATGATGTCCATGAAGGGCGACGGCAAACCGATCTCCTTCATCGAGGATTGCGCCGTGCCCCTGGCCGATCTGGCCGACTATACCGACCGGCTGACCGAGGTGTTCCACAAGCATGGGACGCACGGCACCTGGTATGCGCACGCCTCGGAAGGCTGTCTGCATGTGCGGCCGGTCTTGAACCTGAAGCTGGAGGCGGACGTGCGCAAGATGCGCGCCATCGCCGAGGAGGCCTTCGCCATGGTCCGCGCCTACAAGGGCTCCCATTCCGGCGAGCACGGCGACGGCCTGGTCCGCTCCGAATTTCACGAGGCCATGTTCGGCGACCGCATGGTGCGGGCCTTCGAGGAGGTGAAGGACGCCTTCGATCCGGACGGGCGCCTGAACCCCGGAAAAATCGTTCGTCCGCCACGCATGGACGATCGCCGCCTTTTCCGCTATCGGCCCGATTATCGGCCGGCGCCGCTGGATACGGGCCTGGATTGGTCCGCCTGGGGCGGTTTCGCCGGAGCGGTGGAGATGTGCAACAACAACGGCGCCTGCCGCAAGGCGGATGCCGGTGTCATGTGCCCGTCCTACCGGGTCACCCGGGACGAGCAGCACGTGACCCGCGGCCGGGCGAACAGCTTGCGCCTGGCGCTGTCCGGCCAGCTTGGCCCGGAGGCGCTGAGTTCGCCGGCCATGGCCGAGACCATGCGCCTGTGCGTCGGCTGCAAGGGCTGCCGGCGGGAATGCCCGACCGGGGTAGACATGGCGCGCATGAAGATCGAGGTGGCGCACCAGGCGGCCAAGCGGAATGGCTTACCGCTGCGCGACCGGCTGGTCGCCTATTTGCCGCGCTATGCGCCCATGGCCCGCCGGTTGCGTTGGTTGATTCGTCTGGCCGATGCGGTACCGGGCAGCGCCTGGGTGCGGGAGAAGCTTCTGGATCTGAGCGCGCGGCGCCCGTTGCCCCAATTCCGGGCCGATGCCTTCCGCCCGGATGAATATTCCCAAGGAGTCGCTGGCGGACGCGAAGTCGTGCTCCTGGCCGATACCTTCAACACCAACTTCGAGCCGGAGGTTCTGCGCGCGGCGGTGCGGGTGCTGACCGCCGCCGGATATCGTATTCATGTCGCGGCACCGGTGGACGGCGGACGGCCGCTGTGTTGCGGCCGTACGTTCCTGGCCGCCGGTTTGGTGGATCAGGCGCGGGCCGAGGCGCAACGGACACTGGCGGCGCTGCGCCCGTTCGTTGAACGTGGCCTGCCCATCATCGGGTTGGAGCCGTCTTGCCTGCTGACCTTGCGCGATGAATTCGCCGCCCTGGTGCCCGGTCCCGAGACCCAGGCCTTGGCGGCCCGGGCGATGCTGCTGGAGGAATTCCTGACGGCCGAACAGACAGCCGGAACCTTGTCGCTGACATTGTTGCCGTCGAAGGGCGGCCATGCGTTGCTGCACGGCCATTGCCACCAGAAGGCCTTCGGCGCCATGCCGGCGATCGAGGCGACGCTGCGACTGGTGCCGGGCCTTGACGTAGAGACGGTAGAGACAAGTTGCTGTGGCATGGCCGGCGCCTTCGGTTACGCCGCCGAGACCTTCGGCATATCCATGGCCATGGGCGAGTTGTCGCTGCTGCCCGCCGTGCGCGCGGCGCCGTCCGCTGCCATCGTGGTGGCCGACGGCACCAGTTGCCGGCAACAAATTCTCGATGGAAGCGGGCGCCGGGCCTTGCATGTGGCCCAGGTGCTGGACATGGCTCTATGCTAGAAAACATGAGGAGACGGCTATGAACGATATTGCCGATGCCGGCGTGGCTAAGCCACAGCCCATCGCGCGGGCATCCCTGCATGACGAGTTGGTGGCGCGCCTGCGCGATCTGATCGTCGAAGGCGAGCTGACCCCCGGCATGCGGGTGCCGGAGCGGGCCTTGTGCGAACGCTTTGGTGTCTCCCGCACGCCCTTGCGCGAGGCGTTGAAGGTTTTGGCCTCCGAGGGATTCTTGCACCTGTTGCCGAACCGGGGCGCCACCGTCACTTCCCTGACCGTGGCGGATATGGACGAAGTTTTTCCGGTCATGGGAGCATTGGAAGCGCTGGCCGGCGAATTGGCCTGTACCCGAATCACCGACGAGCAAATCGCCGAGATTCGCGCCCTGCACTATCAAATGGTGCTGCACTACACACGCAAGGAGTTGCCGCAATACTTCCGCCTGAACCAGCGCATCCACGAGTTGATCATGGATGCCGCGGGCAATGCCACCTTGAGCCGGCTGTATCGCGGGCTGGCCGGGCGCATCCGCCGGGCCCGGTATGTAGCGAACATGACCAAGGTGCGCTGGGACAACGCGGTGGAGGAGCACGAGGCCATTCTGCTGGCCCTGTCGCAGCGGGATGCGGCTCGCCTGGGCCGGATTCTGAAGCAGCACCTGCGGAACAAGTGCGAGACGGTGAAGGAATCGCTGGCCGGTGACGGCGATCGCCTCAGCCGGTCCGCCTGAACAGATTAAGGGAACCGAACGATGGACTACAGACAGCTTGGTGCCGCCGGGCCGCGCGTATCGCCGATTTGTCTCGGCACCATGATGTTCGGCGACCGCACGGACGAGGCGACCGCCGGGCGCATCGTCGATAAGGCTCGTGAAGCAGGGATCACCTTCATCGACACGGCGGATGCCTACGCAGATGGCGCCTCGGAGGAAATCGTCGGCCGCTTGATCCGGCGGGACCGGGACCGCTGGGTGCTGGCCACCAAGGCGGGCAACAAAATGGGCGACGATCCCCGGCACGCCGGATTGGGGCGCGCCTGGCTGCACCAGGCCATCGACGACAGCCTGCGCCGCCTGGGCACCGACTATGTGGACATCTACTACCTGCACAAGCCGGATCCGCAGACGCCGATGGAAGAAACCTTGGCCGTCATCGGCGAATTCCTGGCCAGCGGCAAGGCACGCCACTATGGCATCAGCAACTATCGCGGCTGGCAGCACGCGGACGTGGTGCGTGTGGCCGAGCAGTTGGGAATCCCGCGCCCGGTGGTTTCGCAACCTTATTACAACGCCATGAACCGGGTTCCGGAGATTGAGATCCTGCCAGCCTGTGCCCACTATGGGATGGGAGTCGTTCCCTACAGCCCGCTGGCGCGCGGCGTTTTGACCGGCAAGTACGCACCCGGCGAAAAGCCGCCCGCCGACACCCGCGCCGGCCGCCAAGACGCACGCATGATGCAAACAGAGTTCCGCGCCGAATCCATCGTCTTCGCCAAATATCTAAAGGAACGGGCCGAGGCCCGCGGCATGACGGCCGGGCAGTTCGCCCTCAACTGGGTGCTGGCCAACCCGCTGGTTCATTCGGTTCTGGCGGGGCCACGCACCGAAGCCCATTGGAACGAATACCTTGGGGCACTCGATCACCGCCTGGATAGGGACGATGAAGAATTCGTCGACTCGATGGTGGCGGTGGGACATCCATCGACGCCCGGCTATAGCGATCCCCAATATCCGATCACCGGCCGGCCAGTGCCGGCCTAGAGCCAGAGCCAACCGGCCGCCGGCAGGCGGCTGCCGACGAAAATACCTGCCGGCGCAATGGCCACGGCATAGGGAATGCTTGCACCCATCGACCAGACCCGCGGCAGGGCCGGCTGATCGGCGGCATCCCGGCCGGATCGGCGCCATTTCAGGGTGCGGCGGACCAGCAGCAACGACAATGCCAGCACACCCCCCGCCAGGCTCACAAGAATCAGGAACTCAAGCAGATATTCGAAACCGGTCCAGAGCGAAACCGCGCTGATCAGCTTGACATCGCCGCCGCCCATGCGGCCAAGGCTGAACAGCACCATGCCCACCGCCAACACCGCCGTGCCGGCGCCGATATGCGACAGCCACGGCACGGGCGCGGACCAAAAGGGGGCGCTGACCAGAAACAGCCCGGCAACCCCCAAGGACACCTGGTTCGGAATGATGAATTTCCACGCGTCGTACACGGCGGCGGCGGCGAGAAGCGCGCAATAGATTCCGAATACCGTCGTGGACAGGGCGATGTGCAGTGTGCTCATTGCGGCAGGGGCGACGCAGCCTTGGGGCTGCCTTGGCGCATGTGCCGTAGAGTGACGAGATTCCTGGCGGCCACGGTGTTGTACGCCGGATCGGCTTCGATGGCCTGCAGGAGATACGCCTCGGCCCTGTCGTGATCGCCACGAACCATGGCCACGAAACCGACGTTGTTGAGCGCCCGCCCCAGGACATCGTCCTCGGCGCCGGCCAGCGCCTGGGCGTACTGCCCATCCCACGCCAACGCCAGGCGAAGATTCTCATGCGCCGGAGCCAAAGATGGGTCTTGCCGCACCGCTTCGCTCAAATCCGCCATGGCCTCCGCCACCCGCCCCTGCATCAGGAATGAGAATCCCCGGTTGTTGAGTATCATCGCCGAAGCCGGATGGACCGCCAAGGCATTGTTGTAACTGATGCCGGCCTGACGCCAGTCGCCCAGGGTATCGTAGTGGACACCAAGGGTGTTCCAGGCCCGCCACAACGATGGGTCCTGGCGCACGGCCGCACGCAGACTGGCCTCGCCGGCGGCGGCATTGCCCTCGGCCAGGGCCAAGGCGATCCCCTCCCCCTGCAACGCCGAAGGGCCAACGGCCGGGTCCTGCACCAGCGCGCCGAATGCCTTGACCGCATCGGCGTAGGCGCCACTGGCCAAGTGCAGCTCGGCGGCGATCAATCGCGCCCGGGGCGTCTCGCCGGTGGCTAGAACCGCCCGGCTGAGAAGCATCCTGGCATCGCCGAGGCGGCCGTCGTCCAGCGCCTGTTCGGCGAGAACGAGTGCGTCCGGTCCAGCGGTTGAGTCCGCGGCCATGCCGGCAACCGCGACCGCCGCCACCGGCTCGTCCGCCACGGTCGTGCACCCGGCAACCAACGCCAAGGCCAGGGCGGCGCCGGCAGCGCGCAACACGCCCAGGTACTGAACCTGTCGATCAGCCGGATGAGTCATGATCGTCACCTCCTCGGATCGTGTTCTGCGTCGCGGCGAGCCATGCATCCGCCATGGCGGCCGCCAGCGGATGCGGCAGCCTGTCCATGGCCGACGCCATACGCGTATCGTCGATCGGCGCCGACAGCATGGCGGGCAACGTATCCACCGCGGCCGGCTGAAATGTCCAGATTGGGGTGAAGGCCACCGGCATCCGCAAATCGCCCGCAGCCATCGCCGTCAATGTTTGCACGACCGGCGTGGTCCGCTCAATCTTGGTCAGCAGTCGCGGCTCGGAGTTTTCCTCAGACGGATTATTCCACTGAGACGCCGGATGCGGACGGCTGGCTCGCAAGGCGGCCTCGGCGATGGCGCGATTGGCGGCGATGGCCGGATCATTCGCGTCCAGCTGCTGGGCATCGCGTAGGAACACCACGGCCAGATCGAATTTGCCTTGCAGCATGTAAGAGTAGCCGATGTTGTTCAGGGTCTGCGGCGATCCCGGATCCACGGCCATGGCACGGCCATAGTAGCGCGCCGCCAAATCGTGCCGGCCGAGGTGATCGTAGGTGGCGCCCAGGCCATTGAGCGCCGCGACCGAATCCGGCGATCGTTCGAGCGCTTCGTGAAAAGCGTTTGTTGACAGGCCAAATTGCCCAGCGGCGAAAGAGGCCACACCGCGATCATACGGAGTCACCAGGTTTTCATTCGATCGTGGTCCCGTTGGCCATTGGCTGCTGCAACCGGCAAGAGCGAGCCCGGCCAACACCGCCATCGCCGCACCCGAGGGCCAACGGGGGCCAATCAAAACGAATTTTACTGTGCCAAGCATGCGGCCCTCAGTGACTCAAGCCGGGTAGCACGATACGCACCATGGTCAGCATGCCGGGCAGCAGAACCGCCACCAGCATGGCCGGCAACAGGCACAGGACCAGCGGAACGGTCAACTTCACCGGCAGCTTGTGCGCCATCTCCTCGGCCCGCAGCAGCCGGTTGGCGCGCATGTCATCCGCGTGCGCGCGCAAGGTCTGCGCGATACCGACACCCAGGGCCTCCGACTGAACCAGCAGGGTCACGAACGACGCCACTTCCGGCAAGGAGACACGCGCGGCGAAGTTACGCAGCGCGTCATCACGGCTTTTGCCGGCGCGGAGTTCCAGGGTCACCCGTTCCAGTTCCGCGGACAGCAGGGGATGGACCGCCGTCATCTGCGCCCCGACCCGGGCCAGCGCCGCATCCAGACCGAGCCCGGCCTCGACGCAGACCACCATCATGTCGAGGGCATCGGGAAAACTTTCGGCGATTGTGCGCTGGCGGTGGCCGATCCGCCGGGCCAGCCACAGGCGCGGCAGTGCGAAGCCCACACCCGACAGAGCAAGGGCCAGCCCTGCCGCGAGCCAGATTGTGGTCCCGACGAACAGCGTCGGCGTGACGCCAAACGCCGCCGCTGGCACGGCGCTGGCGAGCAAAAGCTGAGTCAGAAAATAGGCGCGTGGCGCCAATGGATCGGTGATGTCCGCCTGAAGAAGGCGGGATTGCATGTATCCCCCCGCCCGCCGATGCCGGTTGAGCAGGAAAGTGTCTAGCGGACCTAGAAACTTTCTCCAGCCGCTGGTGCGCAGGACATCGGTGCGCAGTGATACCGGGCTACCGCGTCGGCGGGTGCCGGAGGGGCGCCGTGACTCTCCCGCCAGGCGTCGGTGGACCGACGTGGCGGGGCCGATCAAACCAGCCAGACCGCAGACGAAGAGAAGCACCGCCCCGAACAGAGCCGCCAGGGCCAGGTTCGCTCCGCTGCCGTCAAACATGGAAGTTCACCATGCGCCGCATGACCAGGATGCCGAACAGCTCGAGCCCCACGGCGCCGCCGACGATCGGGAAGAACAGCGGATCGTCGGCCGCCGTCCGGTAGAAATCCGGTCGCGATAGATATACCAGACCGGCGAAGATCACCGGCATTGCGGCCAAGACATGCGCCGACAAGCGGCCCTCCGCCGACAACGCCCGGGTCTTTTTCAGCATGCGTTGGCGGGTGCGGATGACGGTGCCCAGTCCGTGGAGGACTTCGGCAAGGTTGCCACCGGTCTCATGCTGGATCTTGATGGCGGCGGCCACGTACTGCAGGTCTGGCACCGCCAATCGCTCGATCAAATTCACCAACGCCTCGCGCAAGTCCAAGCCATAGGTCATTTCGTCAACGGCCAGGCCGAACTCTCCAGCCAAGGGCTCGGCCATCTCGCGGCTGACCATGGTCATGGCGGCATGGACCGGATGGCCGGCCCGCAAGCTGCGCACCATGATGTCCAGCGCTTCGGGAAGCTGCGCCGCGCAGCGGGCCATGCGCCGCGCCCGCTGGTGCCGCAGCCCGGCCCATGTCCCGCCGATGCCAATGCAAATGGCAACCAGCGCCGTGGCGGCGATGCCGATGGTGCCGATGCCGCCGGCCAGTGCCGTCACGGCAATGAAGACAATGATCGCCACGGCACCCATAACCATGGCCACCCGGCGCAGCGGCGCCGCGTACCCGGCTTGCCGCACCAACCGGTCGAGCCGGGCCGGCCAGCGGTCGAACCGGGCCAGAACACCGATCCGTTCGCGCGGCTTGCGCCGGAGTATTTCCGATGTCTCCGGCCGCGCCGTACCTTCGGTCAGTGCGCGCAGGTGCCGGCTGGCCGACCGCCGTCCGGCCGTCCCGTCCACAAAGAGGATGTGCAGGCCGGCGACCAGCAACACCACCGCAACGAAGACGGCGGCCGACAGAATGTGCAGATCATCCAAGGCCATACGCGCGCCTCATGTCAGGGGCCGGTCCGGTTGGAAAATGTCCGGCGGCACGTCTATGCCACGGCTTTCGAATTCGCGCATGAACCGGGGCCGGATTCCGGTGGCCGTTGACTCGCCGTCTATCGACCCATCACGGCCGGTGCGCCGGCGGGTGAACCGGAATATCTCGTGCATGGTGATAACTTCGCCTTCCATGCCCATGATTTCACTGAGACTCATCATCCGGCGGCGGCCATCGCTCATGCGCTCGAGCTGAATCACCACATGCACCGCCGAAGCGATCTGTGCCCGCATGCCCCGGATGGGCAGGTCGAACCCGGTCAGGCCCAGCATCTGCTCCAGGCGCGAAAGCGCATCGCGGCAGGAGTTGGCGTGAATCGTGGTCATCGATCCCTCGTGTCCCGTGTTCATGGCTTGCAGCATGTCGAAGGATTCGCCGGCCCGGACCTCGCCGACCACGATCCGGTCGGGGCGCATGCGCAGGGCGTTCTTAACCAGATCCCGCTGGGTCACCTCACCCCGGCCTTCGACGTTGGCAGGCCGGGTTTCCATGCGGGCCACGTGAATTTGTTGCAGCTGCAACTCGGCCGCATCCTCGATGGTCACGATCCGCTCGCGCCCGCCGATGAACGCCGACATGGCATTGAGCAGGGTGGTCTTGCCGCTGCCAGTGCCGCCGGAAATGAGCACGTTGCGCCGGGCCCGCACGATACCGGCCAGAATATCGGCGACCGCCGCGGGCAATGTGCCCAGTTGCACCAGCTTGCCCATATCGATAGGCATGCGGGAGAACTTGCGGATCGACAACAGCGGCCCATCGACGGCCAGCGGCGGGACCACCGCGTTGACCCGTGAGCCATCCGGCAAGCGCGCATCGACCATGGGTTGCGATTCGTCCACGCGGCGGCCGACGCCGGAGACGATCTTGTCGATGATGCGCAGCAGGTGACGGTCGTCCTTGAACCGCACCGGGGTCAATTCCAGGCGGCCGCCGCGTTCGACGAACACTTGCCGATAGGTGTTGACCAGAATGTCGCTGACCGTAGCGTCCTTGAGCAGCGGCTCGATCGGCCCCAGGCCGAGCAGTTCGTCCAGCACATCGTTGACCAGCTGCATGCGCTCGCTGAGGTTCAGGGGCCGGTTTTCCTCGACCAGAAGCTCGCGGATCATCTCGCCGATCTCGCGGCGGAAATCCTCCGGCGCCATCTTGTCGATGGCCGACAGATTGATCATGTCGAGCAAGCGCCGATGGACGGTCATCTTCAGCTCGGTGTAGCGCGACGACGGGCCACCGGCGGCCCACGACGCCACGGCGCCGGCCTCGGGCCCGGCGGCGCGTGGGCCCGCCTTGACCGGCACCGGCGCCAGCGTGCCGACGGCGCGGATGGCGGCGGGCGCCGCCGACTCTGGTATCCGCTGGAACATCGGTCAAACCTCCCTGTCAATCCTAGGCGCGATGTGCTGCAAGCAGCCGCGGCATGATCAGCGCAACATCATGCTTATCTTCCGCCACGGCGCGCTGGGCCGCGTCGATCATGCGCTGTATGTCCTTCGCCGCCTTGGACCGGCGGCGGATATCGGCCAAGGCGACACCGCGATCGATCGCTTCGGAGACCGTGTGGTAATCGTTGGCGATCCGGTCGTCGATGGGCCGGCCCAGGGCGCGCTCCGCCTCCTTCAAGCCCACGGGGCGCCGCCAACCGCTCTCGAACCGGTTGACGGCAATGCGCAACGCCACCTCTCCCAGGCCATTGGCCGCCATGGCATCCAATTGCCGGCGCGCTTGCCGAATGCCGGCAACGCCAAGCTGGGTGACCAGGATCGCCAGATCGCAGCTTTGCACCGCCCGGTAGGTCCACGGAGACCAAACGCCGGGGAGATCGAGGATCACCGTTTCGTATTCGGCGCAGGCGAGATTCAGACAGGCATCGAGGACCTGAGGCGTGACCGCATCCAGCCCAAGCACCTCGCGCGGGGCCGCCAGGACATCGAGGCCGCTCCGGTGTTGCGTCATGACGCTGCGCAACAACTCGCCGTCCAGGCGCTGCGGATCGTCGAGCAGATCTGCCAAGCCGATGCGATCGTCCAGATCGAGATAGAGGGCGGCGGCACCGAACTGGATATCCAAATCCAACAGGCACACACCACCCCGTTCGGCATGCCGCCGCGCTGCCAGCGACACTGCGGCCTGAGTGGCCAGGGTGGTGGCGCCGACACCGCCCCCGGCCTTGAGAAAGGCAAAAATCTTGCCGCGCGCCAGTGGCGGCGTGGCATCCCGCCTGGATCGAGCCGCCTGCTCAAGAGAGTCTTCCAGATCGTCCACGGAAAACGGTTGCGGCAGGAAATCAGCCACGCCCATGTGCATCAGCCGGCGCACAACGGGCAGCGCCGCCTCGGCGGCGGTGACCACGACCGGCACGCCGGGAAAATGCCGGCGCGAGATTCGCTCCAGAGCGTCCATGTCTCCGGCATCGCCGGGATCGACTTCGAGCAAAAGAATATCCGGCGCTTGCAGCAAATCCGCGGTGGGGTACAGCTCCGCCAAGGGCACGGCGCGCTGGCTGACGGTCACGCCACGCAGGGCGGTACGCGCCTCACCAAGGCACCGCTCCACCGTGGCGGTGTGCACCACTGCCAGCACATGCAAGAGGCGGGTCATGTCGAGGTTCCATCCTCGCCGGTCAGGGTGGCGGCAAAATCCGGCATGGGCAGAGAGACGAATCCCGCCAATCCGGGCGTGACGAACTGAAAGGCCAGCGCACGCAGCCGCACGGTGACCGCCGGGGTCACATCCGGCCCCAGGGGATTACCCACGAAACCATGGCCGATATGCCGGTACTCGACCACCACGTTGGCGGCGGTAATGCGGCCGTCGATGCGGCGCATCCGCGCCACCAGCGCGGCGAAGGCCAGCGCATCCATGCGCCCTGGATCGCCGCCGCAACCGCCGTCATCGCAGGCGATGGCGGCCGTACCCGGCGTGCCCAGGGGAATCCTCGAGCCCGTGCGAAGACCGAGCGATAAACCGCTGAATTCCTTGAAATCCAAGGCAATGGGATTGGTCGCCGCGGTAAAGCGGACACCGGCCTGTGTCGCCTTGGCGGCGGCGTTCCACGCGCCCATGGCGCGGGCAAAATCGACGATACCCAAAACCAACGTGAAGAACAGCACGGCCACCAGGGCGAACTCGACCGTGGTGGTCCCGCGCGCATCATCAAACCGGATCATCCGGACCATTCATATCCCCCATCTGCCGCCCACGTGCGGCTGCCGGTGATGGACCGTGAAGGTCAACGTGCCGCCCCGGCCGAGCAGCCAGCCGTTGAGCAACGGGAAGGGAATGGCGGCGCTCATGCGCAGGCTCGGCACCATTGGCACGCTGTCATAGAGTCCGCCGAAGGCACCGCCGCCGTTGTCCTCGCACAGCACCGAAACGGTGAGCCCCGCTGCCGCCAAGCTGACCGAATTGGTCCAATAGCCGAGCACATAACCGCCGGAGCCATCGATGGTTCCGGTCATCGCCAGGTTCATGGCCGCCAGCGCCGGGGGGGAGTTTTCGTCGATGACACCCGATGCGCAATCGATGCCGAGGGCTGCCGGATCGGCGCGGGAAAGATAGCGGGCGGCATCGCGGATACCCTGCCCCGCCACCTGATAATCCGCCAGCAAGCGGCCGAGATCGATGGTGCCGAACAGCAGAAGGGCGAGGACCGGCAGCACCAAAACGAATTCGACCGCCGCGGCACCGCCGCTAGCCGCGGGAAGCCGCCGCATCGCCCGGCCGATATGCCGCGCCGCGCTCATTCGACCAGCACCACGCGGTCGCGGTACAGGGCGAAGCCCGTGCCCGTGCCGTCGCCCAAGGACCGCGGATCGACGATCTCGCCGTAGAGTCCGTCAGGGACTAAGCTCCCCACCGGCTCGATCAGGAAAATCGCCACGCTGCCCACCGGTCCGGCGCGCAGGGCAATCGATTGAGCGCCGCCGGCGCTGGCGCAATTGACCACGGCGGCGAGCAGCAGGCGCCGGTCCGGCTGGTCCACCGCCGGCGGCTCCGGCAATGCATAGTCGGCGGCGAAAGTTTCCCCGGGCCGATAGCATCGCGGCGCGCCGTCCACCGGCAGATTGGGAAAGGTACCGCCGATATTCCGCGTCTCCCAGGCATACAGCTCCCAGCGGCTGATCCGCCCGTCCGGAGAGATGGGCGGTTCCAGGGCATTCGGCAGATCGGCCCCATCGGCAATCAAGCCCGCCTCGCTTTGCCCCGGATGATGCACGGCAAGGTAGGTGCCCAAGTCGTACTGGCCGCTGCCCACCTGGATGCCGGGCGGCGTGGGATCACCGGGCGGCGGCAGATACAGGCACCCGGCAAGGCCGCCCTGAACCGGCCCGAAGATGCTTTCATCGACTTGGCTGGGTGGATAAGCGCAGGCATCGCGTGGGTAGCCCATGGCATCGATGGGGTTGTAGCCGGCGCCGCCCGGATCGCTGAGGTTGGCATGCAGGCCCGGACCGTCGTACGGGTTCGCCGGTGGCAGCCAATCGCTCGCACCCGGATCGGGGATGCCGCCGACAGTGGTGTAGCGGCACTGATCGGCGGATGATGTCCAACCGGGCGGCAACACAAGGCCCTTGATGACGTTCGCGGCTGGCTGCAGGTCCGCGTCGCCGCGGTCGATCCCGGCCGCGTAGATATCGAGGCGGACGTTGATCCGGTCGGCGATGTCCTCGGGCGGGGGCGGCCCGATGGTCACCCGCCCATCGGCGGCACAGGTTTGCGGCGTTACCACATCGGCCAGCACCAAGCCCAGCGCCGATGCATCGCCGACCGTGGCCGTCGATCCGGCCACGGGATCGACCACGTCCAAGGTCAGCAGGCCCCAGTCGCCGGGCGCCAACGATCCTGGCCCGGCATATTGCCGCAAGGTAATGCCACGGCCGACACACGACCCGCCATCGCAGCTCGTCGCCGGATCGAACGTCGTTGCCGGATCGCCGCCCGGATCCTCGTTCGGGTTGCACACCTGGATCGACGGCGTGTCGCAATACAGGCGCTGCCACGCCGCGGCCGACCGCGCCTGGGGTGTGACCGACGGCGTGGCGCCAATGACCGCCGCGAAGGAAAAATCCAGCCGCCGAGCCGGGACGGTCACGACGGCCAGCCGGGCTTCCGCATCGCTGTCCGCCTCGTTGCCGGGCCCGGACAGCGGCAAGGCAGAGAAAAAGCGAATGTTCTGATTGATCGCCTGGCCGGTTCCTGGGTCGATTGCCGCACTCGTATCGAAGAGCACATCGGCGCCCAATCCGTCGGTGGCGAAGGCTTGGGTATTTTTTGCCAGGGCGCCGGCCGCCGCCGCGATGGCCCGCTGGCGAGCACCGGTGTTGCCGTCGAGTTGGGTCGCCGCCGCCAAGGCCGCGGCATCGGCGGCGAAGAGCAGCTGGCTTTGCAGGTTCCAGGCCCGGCCCAGCTCGATGGCCAGGGCCACGGTGCCCAGCAACGCCGCCAGGGACACCGCCAACAGCACGGCGACCCCGCCATCGCGGGCACGGCCGAACGCGGCCAGCCGACCCCACCCCCTCCACGGCTGGCAGCGGCGAATCCTGGGCAACAGTTGCATCCCGTCCATGCCCCTCAATCGACCTTGTTGTCGGAAGTGCTTTCGGCCTCGGGCTCGTGGACGACGCCATTCTGATAGCGCCAGATAGCGGCGGCGGCGCGCTTTCCATCCAGGACCGGGGCCGCGTCATCCACGTGCATGGGCATGGGATCGACGACCTGCACGGCGGCATTGTGGGATACGGCATTGCCGAAGTCGGCACCAAGAGAACGGGAATTTGCGCTGTTGATTGTCTCGCCGCCGGTACACCCGGTCATCAGGACGGCCGCCAGCACCAGCATCGAATACAAGCGTGTTCGCATGCTCATGGCCCCGCCGCTATTTGATGATGTGGCCAAAGCGGCCAACGACACCGCCGGCTCCCGATCGCGCCAGCAGATGGGAGCCAGCCTGCGGCGCGCCGGCCGGTGGTGTGCCGTTTTGCGGGATGCCGGAGGACGGGCTTTCGATACGGCCGTACAGCCACATGTCCAGCTCGCTCGGTGGGATGAAATTGTCCGCGGGGGTGGCCAGGGACCCGGCCGGTGCCGGCTTGACCAAGTGCGGCTCGACAATGATGACCAGCTCGGTTTCCTTGCGCTGGTATTGGCTGCTGCGCAGCAGTGCCCCCAGCACCGGAATGTCGCCCAGTACGGGCACCTGGCGGATGGCATCCTGGAAATCTTCCTGAAGCAGGCCGGCGATGGCAAAGGCTTGGCCGTCGCGCAATTCCACTGTCGTCTTTGCCCGCCGCGTGGTCAGGCCCGGCACGCCGTTGCGGGCCACGGAAAAATCCAGGGCACTGACCTCTGGATTGACCACCAGATTGATCAAGCCACCGGCCAATACCGTCGGCGTGAAGGCCAGGGAAACGCCGAATTCCTTGAATTCGATGGTGATCGCTGCCGCGCCCGTGGCCGAGGTACCGCTTTGCGCCACTTCGATGGGAAACTCGCCGCCGGCCAGGAAACTGGCCGTATCCCCGGACAGGGCGATGAGATTCGGCTCGGCCAGAGTCTTGGCGAGGCCATTGGTTTCCAAGGCCTCGAACATCGTCAGCAAGCTCACGCTTCCGGCGCTGCCGAAGAGCGATCCCGCCCCGAAGGCATCGCCAGCCAGGGTGAAGAAGCCGTCGCCCCCCAACGCCTTGGGATTGGCGAGGAAGGTATCGCCGGAGGTGAAGGAGAAATCGCCACTGAACAGATCGAAGTTGAGGCCAAGCTTCTTCATCACCGAACGGGACACCTCGACAAAGCGGACCTTGAGCATGACCTGCTGGCTGCCATCCACGGTCAAGAGATTGGTCACCTTGCCCGGCGCGAAGCGCTCGGCGACGGCGAGGATACCGGCGATGCGATCGGCGCTGGATACGCTGCCGCTCAACGTCACCGAGCCGTTGATGGCGCGCACTTCGATACGCTCATCCGGCATGATGTCGTGGAGTTGCGATTTCAGGCCGCCGATATCGTGCGACACCACCAGATCGACCACGGCAATGAGCCGCTTATCCCGTCCATAGATGGTCAGGCTGGTGGACCCCTGGGATCGGCCGAGGACATAAATGGTCCGATCGCTCAACGCCATGACATCGGCGATCTGCGCGTTGCCCACGAGCAACTCGAGAAAGGGCACGTCAAGCTGCAGGACCTGGGACTTGTCGATCGGGACGACGAATTCGCCCGCATGCATGGCATCGGCGCCGCGCACCGCCGCCGCCTTCACTTGCGCCGCGACCGGTTGCGTCAACAGCAACGCCACCAGGCACGCCATGGCCAGCCCAAGACCCAGCAGCATGGGTGCCAGCCGAACGGCATCGTTTCCGCGGGAGATCATCCGATTTCGCCCACCCTGCGCATCCGCCACTTCACACGCCCTAGCAACCACAATGTCAGCATGTGCACATGACTTGCTTGGTCAACGACATCCCACCTTCGAGGCTAGTGGTGAACCACGTGGTTCGGGCAGCTACAGTCATCATGGCTCCTTACGTTCAGAGGATTTGAGGTCAGTTTCCAATTCAAACGCCGCCAGCGCCGCGATTCCGATGAGCCGGCTAAGTTCCGAATGCCCGGCACGCGCGGCCATGTTGCCCAACTCCATCAGCATGTCGGCGATGTACTTGATCTGATTGATTTCTTCCGATGATCGCTCATCCCGAGTCATTGCGCGCCGTCGAGTGCGTGATGTTGTTTTTCGAAACGGGCTGCAAATTGGGCATCCTCGATCTCCCTCTCTCGCGCATTCGGGCGTGTTATGTGAACCGCCACATGGCTATTTTCCTCTGGTAGCGTGTTGCCCGTTGCCGGCTTTTCGATGGCCACTTCATAGACGGATACATCCAAGCCCCGGACGATACGCACCGACGAAACCGGTGGCGGAGCGGCCCGCGGAGGCGGCGGATCGCGCGGCGCCATCGCCTTTGGCAGCGGTATGACCGGAACGGGAGGGCCGGCCTCGCTGATGATTTTCGCAGGGAGTGCGAGAGGCAGATCCCGCACAGTGATGGTTCGCGGAGTCTGACTGTCGCTGGCACCGGCATGACGCAGAGCTAGCGAAAGGGTGCCCAGTTTCTGTGCCAGGGTCAGCTTTTGCGCCTCCTCCTGAGTCACTTCCAGGGTTACCGCCCGCACCACGGCCGGTTTCTCGCGCTCCGCGTTCGCATCCTGATCGATGCCTAGGACTTTCATTCTCTGCAGCAGGACATCGGTGGCGAGATCGCGCGGCCCCGGGCCGCCACCCGACTCCCGGGTCAACAGCACATCCACCCGGTCACCCGGCAGCACGAAGCCGGCGACCCCATTGATGTCATTGACCCGGATGGTCGCGGCGCGCTGTCCCGGAGCGATCAATGTGGACAGGCTCGCCCGGGCACCAAACCCCGAGATCTTGCTTTTCAGGACCGGCTCGTCGCGCGCCAACGAACGGAGTACCAGCCGGTCATCGGTCTCTGACCCCTGAGTACCGACCACGTCGTCGAGACTCGTGAAGGCGCCCTGCGGCACCGAGGCGGTGGGCCAATCCGCCAGGCGCAGCTTAGGCCGCTGCAGCTTGCCACCGTAGGGCAGCGGCTCCGCCGCCACCACAATTCTCGTCACCGGCACGGATGCGGATGGCGTCGCCGCCCGATTGTCCGCGGTCTGCTCGACGATCCAGGCCCGTGCCAGGACAACCGAAACCGTTGCGAGGGCAAACGCCGCCCCCAGCACGATGAACGCGCGCACTCTCATGGCCACCTCGACTTGAGGGACATCATGACCGCCGCGGCAAGCGCGGTCAGCCGTCGAACCCGCCGCCTGGCCGCCGGATCAGCTCCGGCGGCCACGGCGAAACGGATCAGCCGATCAGCTGCACAATGCGCTGCTGGTTATGCAGTTGGCGGTTTCGTCTATCTTGCCCGTCACCGCTTCGCTGAGATTCCCGGCCGCAACGACAATGCCGACCGCGATAAACGCGAGCAGCAATGCGTACTCGACGGACGATATCCCGCGGATATCGCGCCAGAGTCTGGCGAGAAAAGTCTTCTTGTTCTTCATCATTGCATCCCCTGTGTATTCGGCGTTTCTACATTCGACCGTATCGACGGCCATTGTCTGCGCCGCACCACCCTTGATGGGCAGGCGACGCAATTGGCGAGTTTCTGGATAGCAAAGAGGGTGTTGCAAGACCGTCAATGGGCCGCGATTTTGGTTTCGACAGAAGTTGACCCATGACGGCACAACGTTGACGGGGCATTGACGAACAGCCGCCCCTCACCCGTTGCACACACGCCGGGGCTCAGTCCGTTTGAACTCCCTAACATTGCTCGTTGAATCGGCATGGAACCGGTTGAAGCCGGTTCTCGCCAGAGTGACGGAAGAGTTCCAGTTCGCAACTGTCACCAGCTAATCCTTGTGCTGCCAGTGATGATTTTTTCGCATAGCGTGCATGACGCATTGGCAAAGAAATCCTATCGATTTTCTAGTTGCGGAATCACGCCTCTCATCGCTTCACCGCGTTGGACAAGCCGTCCAACGCGGCCTAAAACGGATCAACTCCGACCAGTTGTAAACGTATTCGGAGATCGCGGGAGGACAGTGTTGACCAGCCATGAACACCCGCAGCGTTTTGCTGCCGGCCCTCACATGGACGGGGTTGAGACCAGCGATCTCCTTCAGGCCGCACATGTTCTGGCGCGGCGCTTTGGCGCGAACATCGCCCGCGGCCTTCGCGCGCAATCGTTGTTCGTGGGTGTATCGATCGTGTGCTTAGCGGCGGCCATCGGTCTGAGCACATTCGTGGGCCGGCCGCTGCAATTCGGCATTTACGGCGATGTTCAACTCGCCTTTTTTCTCAACCTGGCGGTGGCCTGCCTTGTCCTGCGCGTGATACGAACGCTGTTGCGGCAGCGGCCGGCGCGGCCTCTGCGTACGGTATGGAACGATCTGACCGGCGACTTCGCGGCCGGACAGCGGCTGGTCCTTGCTCTGCCGGCCATGGTGCTGTTGCCGCTGGTCCTGTCCGCCTATACATCCTTGAAGACCATGATCCCGATGGTCGCGCCCTTCGCCTGGGACGGACCGCTGGCCGCCCTGGATGCGCGCCTGCATGGCGGCACCGCGCCCTGGGAGCTGCTGCAACCAAGCCTTGGCTCGCCCGCTGTGACTCACTGGATCGATTGGGCCTATGGGCCGGTCTGGTTTTGGATGCTTCTGATTTTACAGCTTTGGCAGGTGTTCAGTTTGCACCCCCAGCGCCAACGTGTCCTGGTCACCTTTGTCCTGTGCTGGGCCATTCTGGGCATCGTCATGGCCATGCTCTTCGCCTCGGCCGGGCCGGCGTATTACAGCGCCTTGGTGGCCGGACCCGACCCATTCGCGCCGTTGCTGGCCTACTTGTCCGAAGCCTCGGGACAGACCCAGATCCTGGCGGTGCACGCGCAGGCCGAGCTTTGGCGAACCTACCTGTCCGGCGAGGTCGGTCTGGCCGCCGGCATCTCGGCCATGCCGAGCATGCATCTGTCCATGGGCATGTTGCTGGTCCTGGCGACCTGGCGTTTGGGCGCCATTGTGCGTTGGCTTTCCAGGGCTTATCTTGCGCTGCTTCTGGTTGGCTCGGTTCACCTCGCCTGGCACTATGCGATCGACGGCTATGCGGCGATCGGGGGAACTTGGCTGCTCTGGTGGGCCGTCGGCCGTGTGCTCGACCGGCCGAAGAGTCGCGCCACGGCCACGACAACAATAGGTTCCTGATGGCAAAACCGACCATTCTCATCACCGGCGGTGCCGGCTATATCGGCAGCCATGCGGTGCTGGCGTTCCGGGACGGCGGTACTCCCGTCGTGGTCCTGGACGATCTGTCCACCGGCCGCCGCGCAGCCGTGGCCGGCGATGTCCCCTTCATTCAAGGGGATGTCGACGATGGCAAGCTGGTGGAGACGGTGATCCGCGATCACAAGATCGCCGCGGTTATGCATTTCGCCGGCAGCATCGTGGTGCCGGAATCGGTCAGCGATCCGTTGAAGTATTACCGCAACAACAGTTGCGCCAGCCGCACCCTGATCGAGGCGTGCGTCAAGGGCGGCGTGAAGCGGTTCATCTTTTCCTCGACGGCGGCGGTCTATGGGATTCCCGAAAAGGTGCCGGTGGCCGAGGAGTCGCCTTTACAACCTATCAATCCATACGGCACGTCCAAGCTTGTGACGGAATGGATGCTGCGCGATACGGCCCTGGCGCATGATTTCGCCTATGCCGCCTTGCGCTATTTCAATGTGGCCGGCGCCGATCCGAAAGGGCGCAGCGGCCAGGCGACAAAATCCCCCACACACCTCATCGAAATCTCCACCCTGGTGGCCGCCGGGAAGCGCGATCATTTGACCATCTTCGGCGATGATTTCGATACCCCCGATGGTACGTGCATTCGCGACTACATTCACGTGACCGATCTGGCGGAGGCGCATGTATTGGCCCTGCGCTATCTGGAGGGCGGCGGCACATCCGGTGCGTTCAATCTGGGCAATCAGCGCGGCTTTTCCGTGCGCGAAGTGGCGGATGCGGTGCGCCGGGTGACCGGGCGCGAATTCGAGGTGCGCGTGGGCCCGCGGCGGCCGGGCGATCCGGGCGCTCTGGTTGCCGATGCGACGGCGGCGCGGACGGCATTCGGCTGGACCCCGAAGCACGCCGATCTCGACTCGCAGATCGGTGACGCCTGGCGTTGGCAGCAGAGTCAGGCCAAGCGCCCACGTTCCAGCTAGGGCCGGAAACCATGCGCACCGAGGATGTCTGTCATGCCGGTGCCCAACTCTGACGTGACCGTGGTCATTCCGGCATACGGCCCATCGCCGCATTTGCCGGCCGTCATCGATGCCCTCCAAGTGCAAACCCTTCCCGCGGCACGGGTGATTGTCGCGCACAGCGGATCGGGCGCACCAACCGCCGCCGATCTGCCTGTGATTCCCAACATCCAACTCCTGCATCGGGACGAGCGGATGGTCGCCGCCACGGCGCGCAACCTGGCGCTGGCAGAGGTGCAGACCGAATGGACCGCTTTTCTCGACAGCGACGTAATCCCCGCATCCGGATGGCTGGCGGCTTTGCGCGGCGCCGCCGACGCGGCCCCGGGCCGGTTCGTGGCAGGGGCCATCGGTGTGGCGGTCAGCGGCGGCTATTGGGGCCTGTGCCTGTGGGCCATCGAGTTCAGCGGCGTGCATCCCTATCTGCCGGATGGCGATGTGCAGGGCGGCGCCTCGGCCAACTTGCTGGTGCGCACCGGTGATGTCCGGCGCGCCGGCGGCTTCGACGGCGACTGGGCGGCGGGTGAAGACTCGCTGCTGGCGGCAAAGCTGCGTGAGGCCGGCTTGAGCAATTGGTTCTGCGCCGCCGCCCGTGGCGACCATGTCAACATTCCGGGCGTGCACCACTTCTTGACGCATCTGTTCTGGTTGGGCCGCTGGTCGGCACGGACCCGGCGGCGGGTGCGCTTGCGCGGCTCGGCGGCAACGCGGGTATGGCCCTTGGCGCTTGGTTTGTGGCTCGCCCGGCTGGGTCTCGTCTACACTCGGGTGTTGCGCTGGGGCCGCGGACAGCGACTGCGCTTTCTCGTGCTGGCGCCGGGGATCGTGCTTGGCGTTCTGGTCTGGAATGGGGGATTTCTGTGCGGTCTGGCGAACAAGAGCGGCAAGGCCGCGCCATGAAGCCGCCACGGATTAGTGTCATCATCTGCACCTATAACCGCGCCAAATTGCTGGCGCGGGCCTTGCTGGCCTTTCGCGGGCAGGAAGGCGCGGCGGAGGCCGAGATCATCGTCGTCGACAATGCCTCCGGCGATCACACGCCGGGGGTGGTTCAGCGTTGCACCGAGTTTCTCCGCCCGACACTCCCGGTCACCACTGTGCATGAGCCGGTGCAGGGACTGTCGCGCGCGCGCAACGCCGGATTGGCGGCGGCGCGGGGGGAGATCTTCGCTTTCCTCGACGATGATGCCCGGCCGGCACCCGGCTGGCTGCGGGCCATCGCCGAAATCTTCGCGGCGCACCCCGGTGCGGTCGCTGCGGGTGGCCCCATCGAACCCGAGTTCCAGGCATCGCGTCCTCATTGGCTGGGCACCGGGGTCGAAGGGTATTACTCGATCCTCGACCTCGGCACCCGGACCATCGAATTCCCGCGCAAGCTCTTGCCATTCGGCGCCAACATGGCGCTGCGCCGCCGGGCCCTGGGGGACGTGCGGTTTTCAGAATCGCTCGGCCGCAGCGGCGACAGCCTGGCCTCCGGCGAGGAGTTCGACGTGCTGAGCCGGTTGCGCACCCAGGGCGGCAGAATCATCTACGCCCCGGCCATGCGCGTGCATCACGTCATACCGGCGGAGCGGTTGTGCACCGACTGGCTATTCGCCCGCTCCCGTGCCGGCGGTGTCTCCCTGGCACGGGCGGCAGCGCGGCCGGTGCAACGGGCCAAGTTGTGGCTCCGCACCGCCGCCGACGATGTGTACTGGCGCACGCGCCAGGGATTGGGGATCGGCTGCGATCCGATTCTTCTGGCCTGCCGGCGGGCACAGTATCAAGGCATCTACAGCACACTTCTGCTGCCACGAACGGCGGGACGGACCTAGGCGATGGCGGGCGCACCCGACACAGTCTCGGTCGGCATTCCCGCCTACGGCTTCTGTCCGCATCTGGGCCTCGTCATCGACCGTCTGTTGTCGCAGACCGTGCAGCCCACCGAGATCGTCGTGGTCCATTCCGGATCCGGCGATCCCACCGCCGCGCTGATGGCCAAGGATCCGTGCGTGCGCGTCCTTCACCGGGACCGGCGCCTGTTCGCCGGGGCGGCGCGCAACATCGCGGCGGATCATTCGCACGGCACATGGCAAGCCTTCATCGACGCCGATGTGCTCCCCGTCGACACGTGGCTGGAAAACCTGCTGGCGGCGGCGCGGGCGCACGGCAACGGATATGTGGTCGGTTCGGTCGGCATCGCGCGGACCGGCGGCTACTGGGGCCTGGCCCTGTGGACCATCGAATTCGCCGGGGTGCATCCTTATCTGCCCGACCGGGCAACTCATGCCATCGCCTCGTGCACTCTGCTGGTACCGGCGGCGGCGTTAGCGCGGGTGGGCGGATTCCCCTCGCATTTCGCCGGCGCCGAGGACACCATATTTGGCGCCAAGCTGCGCGCTGTCGGTTTCGCGCCGTGGTTCCAGGCGAATGCCCGGGTCGATCACATGAATATCTCCGGATTTCGCCATTTCGCCGTGCATCTCTACGGACTTGGCCGTCATTCGGCGTTGGCCCGTCGGGCGGCACCGATACGTGGCCGCCTGGCGATCCGGTTTTGGCCGCTGGCCCTGGGCCTGTTCGTGTCAAAGTTCGCCGATACCTATGGCCGCGCCCTGCGTTGGGGCCAAGGACAGCGCTGGCAATTCGTCGTTCTGGCGCCCGGGGTGTTGCTGGGTCTGATGATATGGAACGCCGGCCTGATCGCCGCCTTGCGCGCCACCGTCCCGCCCATCGACCGGGACCAAGCGGCGGAGCAGTTGACTCCATGAACAGCGTCATCATCGCCGGCACCGGGCGCAGCGGCACCAGCATGCTGGCGGGCACTCTTGCGGGCAGCGGCTATTACATGGGCACCGACTATTTGCCGCCGCGCGAGAGCAACCCGAAAGGTTTTTTCGAGGGTCTCGAGGTCAATACCATCAACGAGCGCATCCTGGAAAACTCCCTCGCCGTATCCCAACGGTTTCGGCACGGGGCCCTGCGGCTGGCCCGGACCTGCGGCATGCACTGGCCCAGCGCCCAAGCCATTCCCCGGCGCGGCCAGGGATGGCTGATGCCGCTCGCCCTCTCCGCCCCGGCGCGCGGCAGCGCCGTCATCGATCGCCAGATCGCCGCCCTGACCGCCCGCGCGCCGTTCTGTTTCAAGGACCCGAGGTTTTCCTACACCCTGCCGGTGTGGCGGCCACATCTGGACCTGGACCGCACCGTATTCCTGTGCGTCTTTCGCCACCCCGCGGAGACGGCGGCCAGCATGGCCAAGGAGTGCCGCGAGCAACCCTATCTGCGCGGCATGGTCATCGCCGACGACAAGCTGTTGGAGCTTTGGCGTCTTATGTACGGCCATATCCTCACACACCATCGGCAGCATGGCCGGTGGTTGTTCGTGCATTACCGTCAACTGCTGGACCGGGCCTTCCTGCCGCGCCTCGCCGCCTTCACCGGCGCCCGGATCGATGCCGGCTTTCCCGACGCCGCCCTGCATAGATCACGCCCCGGAATGTCATTGGGTGCCGACACCCGCGCGATCTATGCCGAATTGTGTGCCCTCGCCGGCTTCAAGTCTACACAGGTGGAGACCTAGGTCATGAAATTGCCATGGCCGGCCGGTCTCTGGCGGCGCTGGGTCGGCGGCGATCGGCGCACCAGCGTCCTGCGGGCGATTCCGGCAGATGCGGTCTGCGCCGAGATCGGTGTGTGGAAGGGCGATTTTTCCGATCGCATACGCACACTGGCGCGGCCCCGGATGCTGCATCTGGTGGACCCGTGGCGGTTCGTCGCCGCCTATCCGCAACGCTGGTACGGCGGCGCGTCGGCGCGCGATCAAAGCGACATGGATCGAATCTATGAGGATGTGGTGCGCCGCTTCGCCGGCGATCCGCGCGTGGCTATTCATCGCCTCGAGTCCGCCGCCGCCGCCCGCCATCTCGCCGATACCGATTTCGACTGGGTCTATGTGGATGGCGATCATTCCTTCCACGCAGTCCTCGACGATCTAGAAAATTGGGCGTCACGCATCAAGCCCGGCGGAGTTTTGGCCGGCGATGACTACAGTTGGCGCGATGAGCACGGGGCACAACCGGTGCAGCGCGCCGTGCGCGCGTTCATCGCCCGCAAGCCGCCGCGCGATCTGACCATCGCCGGGGATCAGTTTCTCATGCGGCTATGACGGTGCCACACGCCCCCGCCACGCCATCATCCGGCATGCGGTCGATCGCGACGAACGCAGGCTATCTTTTTGTCGCCCGGTTCGTGACCTATGGCTTGCGCGCCGTCTATGTGATCGTGCTGGCCCGCGCCTTCGGGCCCGAGCTGTATGGCCTGTTGGCCTATGGGCAATCCTGGGTGGGCGTTTTCCTGCCCTTGACGGTTCTCGGCTTTGGCGTTGTCCTGGCGCGCGAAGCCGGTCTGGATCCGGCGCGCGGCCGGAAGCAAGTCGCGCACATGCTCGCGTTGCGCGGCGCGTTGACCGTGGCCGCCGCGGCCCTGTGCATCGGCATCGGCTGGGCCGTGAACGACGACCCCGCGGTGCGCATGCTTATCGGCATCTTGGTCTTGGCGCTGATCGGCCGGGCCGCCGCCACCCTAGCCGAAGATGTGTTCGCCGCGTTCGAAGCCGCGCACCTGACCTTTCGCCAGGAAGCCCTGTTCCGTCCGGCGGAAGTCGGCCTTGGCCTGACCGTTCTGGCCTTTGGCGGCGGGGTGATCGAGATCGCCGCGGTGCACGCCGCCGTGCATATCATTCAGGGAGGTCGCGGACTGATCCTGGCGCGCCGGTATGTGACCATCCTGCGCGAAGACCTAACGTGGCGATCCCTGAAACCGCTACTGGCGAAAGGCGCGATGGCGGGCGCGGCCGGCTTGCTCTCGGCTTGGATTCTGCAAGGCCCCCTGGTGATCTATGCGCAAATCGCCAACGACAAAGCCAGCATCGGCAACCTGGCCCTGGTCCTACAAGCACTGGTTCTCTGTTGCACCCTGCCATGGGCCATCGGTCGAGCGGCATTGCCGGTGCTCAGCCGCGCGAGTGCGCGGCAGGATGGCGTCCAGGTCCGTTTCGCCGAAGTCATGTTGCGCCTGGCCTTCGTCTTTGCCGGGGCATCGGCGTTGGCCGGTTTGGCCCTCGGTCCTCCGTTTATGGCATGGGTTTTCGGTGCCGGGTATGCCGAGGCCGGGTCAATGCTCGGCCCGGCGCTGTGGTTGCTTCTGCCGCTCACTGCCGCCACCGCCCTCAATCCCTTGCTCATGGTCCGCGAGCGCTATGGCGCCGCCGCTCTCTCGGCCCTGGCCGGCGCGGCGGTGATGACGGTAGCGACCCCTTTGCTGGCAATGCCCATGGGTCCCCTTGGCGCCATCTCCGGAGCCATCGCGGGCGCCGGTTTGTGGGCCGTCTGGTTGCTGGTTTTGGTAGGTAAGGACGACGGTGTTGATATTCGCTGTGCGATTTTGCGGCCAGCCATCGCCTTAACGCTGGCCGTGTTTGCCTACCTGATCATGGCGGGCACAGGCACCGGTCCTTTGGCGACTCTTCTGGTCGCCTGGCTGGTCCTATTGTTGGCGACTGGCGTGTTTTGCATGACACCTGCCGAGTGGTACGCCACGGCGGCCTTTGCCACCAAGCATTGGGCGAACATTATCGACCGATTGCGTTAGCCGATACTTCGGCGAATAAGCGCGAGAAGGCATCGGCGGTCGCGGCGGCGGAATAAGAGTTCATCGCCATCGCCCGCGCCTGATCCGCCAGCCGCCGGGCCATGGCCGGATCCCGCAACAACCGCGCCACCGCCGATGCGATCTGATCCGGCGCGTTTTCGTCCACCAGCAGCCCGGTTTCGTCCGGGCGCACGGCGTCAACCATGCCGCCACTGCGGCTGGCGACCACCGGGAGACCCGCCAGCATGGCCTCGATCACCGCCAGCCCCTGCCCCTCCGCCGCCCCGTCCCGGTCGGTTTTCGACGGTGCGACAAACACATCCGCCATCGCCAGGAAATCCGGCACCCGCGCCGGATCGACCGG
>DASWJP010000062.1:0-4508 GCA_036397065.1 Kiloniellales bacterium
TGCAGGCGCGAACGGCCTGGGCCGTCTGCTGCAACGCCGTGGCCAGGGGCAGCATCAGGGTGTCGCGCTTCTTCAGCATCTGCAGGACGGCGCGCCGCGCCGACCGCGGCCCCAGGCCCGGCAGCCGGGCGAGCAGTTGGATCAGGCGGTCGATTTCGCTGACGGTCATGGCCGGCGCGGCATGGGGAACGGGGCCGCCGTCCGTCAGAAGGGCAGCTTGAAGCCGGGCGGCAAGGCCAGGCCGCCGGTCAGCTCACGCATGCGCTCGGCGGTGGCCGCCTCCGCCTTGGCCCGGGCATCGTTGGCGGCGGCGACGATCAAGTCTTCCAGCACCGCGACCTCGCTGCCGTCGAGCAGGATGGGGTCGATCTTCACCGCCCGCATCACGCCCTTGCCGTTGCTGGTCACGCGCACCATGCCGCCGCCGGAGACGCCGGTGATCTCGGTGGCGGCGAGCTGTTCCTGCAGCTCCGCCATCTTGGCCTGCATCTCCTGGGCCTGGCGCATCATTTGGCCGAGATTCTTCATGGCGCGTCCTCGTTGCCGTCTTCGGTGTCCGGATGGCCGGTGTCCGCAGGGACAGTCCCCGGGCCGGTTCCGGGGGGCGGACCGCGCCGCTCCAGCAGCTTGGCGCCGGGAAAGGCCGCCAGCGCCGCCTGCACCAGGGGATGCGACAGGGCGGCCTCGCGCAAGGCGGTCTCGACGGCCTGGGCCTGGGCACGCAAAGGCGCTTCGCCGGTTTCCTGGGAGACGCTGACCATCCAGCGCTCGCCGGTCGCCTGCTGCAGGAAATCGCCCAGCCGTCCGGCCAGGTTGCGCGGGGCCCGCTCGCTCGGCCGCAGCTCGATCCGGCCCGTATCGAAGCGCACCAGGTGCACGTCGTTTTCCAGATGGTTGGCCAAAATGGTTTCCTTACGCGCCCGCACCAGGGCCACCACCTCGGGGAAGGTCGCGGGGGCGGGACTCGCCGTTTGGGCACTGGCGGTGGCCTCGACATCAGACACCGCCTCCGGCCGCGGCTTGGTGGCCAGGGCGGCACGCGGGCCGGCGGGCGCGCGCGACTCGCGGCCCGGCGCGTGTTGCGGCGCCTCGGTGCGGGCAACGGCGGGTGCGCTTGCGGCGGGGCCAGTCGATGATGTGGTGGCGGGGCTACTGGCGGGTCCCTTGGCCGACTCTTGCAGCCGTTCCACCAGTTCCACCGGGGTCGGCAGATCGGCGGCATAGGCCAAGCGGATCAGCACCATCTCGGCCGCCTGCACGGGCAGCGGCGCGAACTGGGTTTCGCCCAGGCCCTTGAGCAGCATCTGCCAGGCGCGCGCCAGGACCGCCAGGGAGAGCGCTTCGGCCAAGGCGCGGCCGCGCACCCGCTCGGCCTCGGGCACGCCGGGGGCGGTCAGGGTTTCCGGCACCAGCTTGGCGCGGGTCAGCACATGGGTGAATTCCAGAAGATCCTGCAGGATCACCGCCGGGTCGGCGCCGGCGGCATGCAGATCGGCGAGGACGGCCAGGGCCTCCGGCGCCTTGCCGCCGATCACCGCCTCGAACAGATCGAGCACATGCCCCCGGTCGGCCAGGCCGAGCATGGTGCGCACCTGCACGGCGGAAACCTCGCCGCCGCCGGATAGGGCGATGGCTTGATCGAGCAGGGATAGGCCATCGCGCACGGAGCCGTCGGCAGCGCGGGCGATCATGGCCAGGGCCTCGTCGGCCACCGCCACGCCCTCGGCCTTGGCGATCCCGGCGAAGTGCGCGCGCAGCACGTCCTGGTCGACCCGGCGCAAGTCGAAGCGCTGGCAACGGGAGAGCACGGTCACCGGCACCTTGCGGATTTCCGTGGTGGCGAAGACGAAGATCACATGCTCCGGCGGCTCTTCCAGGGTTTTCAGCAGGCCGTTGAAGGCCTGCTTGGAGAGCATGTGCACCTCGTCGACGATGTAGACCTTGTTGCGCGCCTGGACCGGGCGGTAGCGCACGCCTTCGATCAACTCGCGGATGTCGTCGATGCCGGTGCGGCTGGCCGCATCCATCTCGATCACGTCCACGTGCCGGTCCTGGGCGATGGCGATGCAGTTGGCGCACACGCCGCACGGCTCCGGCGTCGGCCCGCCGGTGCCGTCGGGGCCGACGCAATTCAGCGCCCGGGCGATGATCCGGGCGGTGGTGGTCTTGCCCACCCCGCGCACCCCGGTGAGGATGAAGGCCTGGGCCACGCGGCCGCTTTCGATGGCATTGGTCAGGGTGCGCACCAGCGCCTCCTGGCCGATCAGCTCGGCAAAGCGGGCGGGCCGGTACTTGCGCGCCAGAACGCGGTAGGCGGTTTTAGGATCGCCCCCGGCTTTGGCATCGCCCGAAGCTTTGAGATCGGTTGGCGGTTGGTCCGTCATCGCTTGGGCGGCGGGCTCCGGCGTCTGCGGGCGGATCGCGGCATAGGCCCCGGACTTGGGGGGCCGCCACGGCGAAGTGGGAGGCTGGACCAGCGACCCGGACCAATCTCGTTACGGCTGCTTCCTTCCGGACCTGACCGGGTTGGCGAGCAATCCGTCCGCGGCCAACCTCCCGAAAGGACTATATCAGCTTCCCCCCATGCGGGGGCAAGGGTCACTGTCCCGGAGTGGGCCGCACGCCGGCCTAGATCACTCAGGAACGGCCTGCCCGGTGCCGCCAAGCTCCGCCGGAAAGTCCTTTAGTTTTGGCAGCCCGTCCTTCATGGGCAGAACCGTCTCGCTATAATTCACGTGCACACCAGGCTCGAACTTCAAACTCGGCAAAATGGCAGCATAAACATCTATCAGGTCCCAGTGCGGATGCGCCGTCATGAGGTGGCCGCCGCATTTCAGGCAATATTGCCGCTCGCTGCGTTCAGATTTCAGGTAGGTGCCGACGTGTTGGGCACCCTTGGTGATTTTCACTGTGGCGGACTTCCACAGCGTGAACGCATTCACGGGGCCAGCCGACCACGACCGGCATGAGCCACAGTGGCAGTACCCCATGGCTTCCGGCGCACCGGAGACTTCGACCTCGACGGCGCCGCAGAAGCACTTCCCCGTGTGATGGCTGCTCATCGATTTCCTCCTAAATCGTTGGTCGCGCGAAAAACTCGCTCCAAGATCTCAGGGTCGGCCAGATCGTGCCCCGCCATCAATCCCAAGCCCCCAGCATCAAACTGGCTAGAATTCTGAAAGGCGTCATACTTTGCTACTTGCCTGCGACTCAATTCCATCCAGTCTTCCTTAGACTCCGGATCAGCCCCGTGCCGCCGCCTTATTCAACAGATCTTATATGGGTATTTCATTCTGTACTAGATTTTTCCCGTAATTTACCAATGAGTATACAGGGGGACTTGGCCGCGAAGCATTTCGGAGTCATGCTGATTCTTGGCGGCATCTCTTTCTGGCGCGCCGGCACACGCGTATGATTTCCTGAACCACCTCCCCGGGGTGACTGAAAGCATTGGCGCCGGAACAGGCGAAAACAGGCGGATGGAACTCTCGGCAACAAAGCGCAGGTTGGCGGCCATCATGGCCGCGGACATGGTCGGTTACAGCCGGCTGATGGAATTGGACGAGTCGGGCACCCACGTCCGCCTGAAGGCCCACCGCATCGAGTTGATCGATCCGACCATCGCCAAGAACAGCGGTCACATCATCAAGACGACGGGCGACGGCATGCTGCTGGAATTTGCCAGCGTCGTGGATGCCCTGTCCTGCGCGATAGAGATTCAAACCCGCATGGCGCGGCGCAACAGCGAGCTTCCCGCCGAGCGGCGCATCGACTTTAGAGTCGGTATCAACCTCGGCGAGGTGATCGTCGACGATAACGACATCTTCGGCGACGGCGTCAACCTGGCCGCCCGGCTGGAGCAGATTGCCGAACCCGGCGGCATCTGCGTCAGCCAAGTGGTGCGCGATCAGATCAGAGGACAAATCGAGGTCGATTTCGAGGACCTCGGCGAGCAATCGGTCAAGAACATCTCCCGCCCGGTTCATGTCTACCGGGTGTGTTTGGACAAGTCCCAGCCACGCGCCAAGGCAGGTCCGCAAGCGAAAGCCGACGAGCCGGCGGCGCGCAATCCCGCCATCGCCATTCTTCCGTTCACGAACATGAGCGGCGATCCCGAGCAGGAGTTCTTCACCGACGGCATCACCGAGGACATCATTACTGAGTTGTCGCGCTTCCGCGAGCTGGTGGTGATTTCTCGTAATTCCACCTTCACCTACAAGGGCAAGGCGGTAAAAATTCGCGACGTCGCCCGGGAACTCAACGTCGACTACGTGGCCGAGGGCAGTGTGCGCAAAGCCGGCGATCGTATTCGCGTGACGGTCCAGCTGATCGACGCCCATCAGGATCAGCACATCTGGGCCGAACGCTACGACCGCAAGCTGGAGGATGTGTTCGCCATCCAGGACGAGATCACCTCGGCCATCGTCGCCACCCTCTTCCGCCGGGTCGAGGATGCGACCAGCACCCGGGCCAAAAGCAAGCGCCCGGAGAATCTGGCGGCCTATGAA
>DASWJP010000063.1:0-34499 GCA_036397065.1 Kiloniellales bacterium
TATTCTGTGCGCTGAAATACCCAGAGCTATATAACGCATCAAACCATTTAAGCCCTTTGACCTTTCTGAAGAACAGCGTTCGAAGTTCAGGTTTTTTCTGAATTCGCTCTAACAGGTCCATCTCATTGACGGATAATTCACTCATGGCCCAGAACCTCGTCCATGAACTCTTTATCAGCCACTAGCGGTGGCTTACGGATTTCAATGCGAGAGACCCAAGATTTAACTGTGGCTTCCAAGCCCATGTAGTTTTCGTGATCCCGAATAAATCCGAGCAAATGAACGCCAAAGGATTTTTCGTAGTAGTTGTGTAGCTTGTCATACAATGGCTGCTGGCTACGAAAAAAGCCCTGCACCGCGAAGCGTCTCCGGTCCCCTGTCTGCTTGACCTGGCCTCTGCGCAATATGTGTTCCAGTATCTCCGACTCTTCTAGACCATATCCAAGAAACACAACCGTCTTTCTTCGGAATAATTCGCCTAAAAACTGCTGGACGTGATCGTGATCATAATGTTCAAGGTATTCCTTTGTTGTAACAACCATTGTTTCTGGTTTGCTTACACAGCCATGCAAATGGACAACAGTCCCCGGTTCGTTTAGCAGCTGGGCAAAAAACTTTTCTTTTTCTGAGACTCGATTCGTGGGGGCAGAGGTTTCCGATCCATCCTTTGATTTGAAGTGCCGTGGTGATAAAAGTTCGTCGTAGTTCGTTGTTACGCACGAACACCCTATGTCGTTTATGGCTTTGTAGATGTTATCGCCTTCTGCCCTTCCCTTTAGGTGCTGGCATATGTTCAGATCGAAATCATTTTCTTCAGCGATCAACCTAGCTATAGAGAGTTGTTTTTTTGCGTCCTGTGTTTGGAGCTGTTCGATTTCGGAATAGTTAAGATAATTGTGAATTCGCAAGTCCTCCAGAACGCGTTCAGCCAAACCTCGCCAGGAAGGCAAGCCCAATAACCGTGAGACTCCTGCGCCAACGAACAGGATCAAATTGCCATCTAAGCCTGCCTGGATTACTTCGTCCGGCAGCGGGACTACCTCCCGTAGGTCCGGCGCTCCACTCATACCATTTCCTCTAATGAAGAGAAGTGTCCCATGAATAGTAACACGGACGGCTCTGGGAAAATGTGATCGAGATTCTCCCTTGCTGATTAGTCCCTGCTAATACGATGCTGAGCCCGCGTTAAGCCTACGTGCATCAGATGGTAAGGGCATGCTGAGCTGCTCGCCTCCCACTCGCTCTGACAACCGCAGAACCGTGCGACAATACCGGCCTGGACTCGCCCGCAGGAGCTTCCGGGATTGTCTTTTGATAGCATCGCTGCCAGGGGGACGCGATAAGGGGCTCTTGCGGAGTCTGAGGGGGACTTCTACCGACGCGGCCTGAAAGCGGCGCTCTCATTGGCCTGAACAGTCTAGGGTCCTCCTGAATACGGGCCGAGGCGCGACCCATATGCGACCAAGAAAAAATCTTGGGTCACAGAATATTATTTAAGTCTTTGAATTGTTTGGTGAGCCCGGGAGGACTCGAACCTCCGACCCGCTGATTAAAAGTCAGCTGCTCTACCACCTGAGCTACGGGCTCTTATGGGCGGCGGACCTTGCGTTAGGGGTGGGCGCGCCGGGGGCTCCTTGGAGCCGCGCGACCATAGGTCGCGTCGACGCATGGGTCAAGCGGACGTGGGCCGGGCCTCTGGCTTATCCCTTGGCCCCGCGGCGCTTGGTCCCGTTGCGCTTGGCCTCGGCGGCGAACTGGGCCCGCAGGTGCTCGGCGACCCGGGGGCTGACGAAGCTGGAGATATCGCCACCCAGGCGGCCGATTTCCTTGACCAGCCGGGAGGCCACGAATTGCTGCCGCTCCGAGGCGGTCAGGAACACCGTCTCGATGCCGGGATCGATGCGGGCGTTCATGGTCGCCATCTGAAACTCGTACTCGAAATCGGAGACGGCCCGCAGGCCGCGGATGATGATCGTGGCGCCGGATTCGCGGACGAAATGGATCAGCAGATTGTCGAAGGCGCGCACCTCGATGGTCCGGCCGGCGGCGCGCAGATCGGCCATGTCGTCATCGACCATGGCCACCCGCTCCTCCACCGAGAACAACGGGTCCTTGCCGGCATTGGTGGCCACGGCGACCACCAGCCGGTCGACCACCGCGCCGGCCCGGTTGATGATATCCATGTGCCCCTTGGTGATCGGATCGAAGGTCCCGGGATAAACGCCCACACGCGGCCTTGTCATCGCCCCTCCCCCACCTTTGTGATCTGTCCTGATCTTGCCACCCTGCCGGGCGGTGGTGCTATTCCCCTCCGGGCGCCCCCGCGCCCGCCTCGGCGATGACGTCTTCGTCTTCGCCTTCGTCGGCCAAGCGCGCCACCGAAACGACGCGCTCGTCCTCGGCCACGTCAAACAGGCGGACGCCGCGGGTCGCCCGGCCGGCGATCCGAACATCGTCGATCGGGCAGCGAATCAGCTTTCCGGCATCGGTGACCAGCACGACCTGGTCCGTGGGTTGCACCGGAAAGGCACCCACTACCCGCGATTCCTTGCCGCGGCCGCGGGACAGTTCCATGTTGCTGATGCCCTGGCCGCCGCGGTTGGTGATCCGATATTCATAGGCCGACGTGCGTTTGCCAAGCCCGTCCTCGGCCACGGACAAGATGAACTCCTCGGCGGCTTCCAGCTCGGCGATGCGGGCCTCCGAAATGGACAGGGTGGCTTCTTCCGGGGCGCAAGGCTCGTCGCCGTTCTCCTCGCCCTCCGCCCGGCGGCGGGCGTTGGCGTAGCGCACATAGGCGTCCCGTTCCTCTACATCCAGATCCACATGGTGCAGGATGCTCATGGAGATGACCTGGTCCTTGCCGGTCAGGCGCACGCCGCGAACGCCGGTCGACGTGCGGCCGGAAAAGACGCGCACATCCATGACCTGGAAGCGGATGCTCTTGCCCCCGGCGGTGGCCAGCAGCACATCGTCGTCGTCGCCGCAGGTGGCGACGCTGACCAGCTGGCCGTCTTCATCGTCCAGCTTCATGGCGATCTTGCCGTTGGCCATGACGTGGGTGAAGTCGGACAAGCGGTTGCGCCGGACCCGGCCCAGGGTGGTGGCAAAGACCACATAGGTGTCGCCCCACGCCGATTCGTCCTCGGGCAAGGGCATGGCGGTGGTGATGGTCTCTCCCTCCTGCAGCGGCAGCAGGTTGATCAGGGCCTTGCCGCGCGCCTGCGGCGAGCCGACCGGCAGCCGGTAGACCTTCATCTTGTAGGCCATGCCGCGGGACGAGAAGAACAGCACCGGCGTGTGGGTCGAACAGACGAAGACCTTGCTGACGAAATCCTCGTCGCGCGTCGCCATGCCGGCCCGGCCCTTGCCGCCCCGCCGCTGCGCCCGGTAGGCGCTCAACGGCACCCGCTTGATGTAACCGCCGTGACTGACGGTCACCACCATGTCCTCGCGCTGGATCAGGTCTTCATCGTCCTGGTCGGCGTCGGTTTCGGAAATCTCGGTGCGCCGCGGCGTGGCGAACCGGTCCTTCATGTCGATCAGCTCGGCGCGCAGGATGGCCATCAGCCGCTCGCGCGAGTCCAGCACCTCCAGGTATTCGGCGATTTCCTTGGCCAATGAGGCCAATTCCTCGGCGATCTTCTCGCGTTCCAGGCCGGTCAGGCGCTGCAGGCGCAATTCGAGAATGGCCTTGGCTTGGATCTCGGACAGGCGGTAGGTGCCGTCCTTGGAGACGGCGCGCCCGGGCTCGTCGATCAGCGCGATGAGGGGGGCGACATCCTGGGCCGGCCAGTCGCGCGCCATCAGTTGTTCGCGCGCCACGGCCGGATCCGGCGCCTTGCGGATCAAGGCGATGACCGGATCGATATTGGCGACGGCAATGGCCAGGCCGACCAGGACATGCGCTCGGTCGCGCGCCCTGCCCAATTCGAAGATGGTGCGGCGGGTGATCACCTCCTCGCGGAAGGCGACGAAGGCCGAGACCACCTGTTTCAGATCGAGGGTCTCGGGCCGTCCGCCGTTGATCGCCAGCATGTTGACGCCGAACGAGCTTTGCAGCGGCGTGTAGCGATAGAGCTGGTTGAGAACCACGTCGGATTCCGCATCGCGGCGCAGCTCGATGACCACGCGCAGGCCCTGCCGGTCGCTCTCGTCGCGCAGGTCGCTGATGCCCTCGATGGTCTTGTCGCGCACCACTTCGGCGATGCGCTCGACCATGCGTGCCTTGTTCACCTGAAACGGAATTTCCGTGACGATGATCGCCTGGCGGTCCTTGCGGATTTCCTCGATCTCCACCCGGCCGCGCACGCGCAAGGAACCGCGCCCGGTGTGATAGGCGTCGCGAATGCCGCCACGGCCCAGAATGATGCCGCCAGTCGGGAAATCGGGGCCCGGGACGATCTCCATCATCTCGTCGATGCTGATCTCCGGGTTGTCCACGTAGGCGCAGCAGGCGTCGATCACTTCACCCAGGTTGTGCGGCGGGATGTTCGTGGCCATGCCAACCGCGATGCCGCCGGCGCCATTGACCAGCAGGTTGGGATAGCGCGCCGGCAGGACTACCGGCTCCCGCGTCGTTTCGTCGTAGTTGGGCTGGAAGTCGACCGTATCGCGGTCGATATCCTCCAGCAGCGCCTCGCTGGCCACGCGGGCCAGGCGCGCTTCGGTATAGCGCATGGCCGCCGGCGGATCGCCGTCCATGGAGCCGAAATTGCCCTGCCCGTCGATCAGCGGCAGGCGCATGGAAAACAGCTGCGCCATGCGCACCATGGCATCATAGATCGCCTGATCGCCGTGCGGGTGATAGATACCCATGACCTCGCCGACGACGCGGGCCGATTTGCGATAGGTCCGGTTCCAATCGTAACCGGCCGATTTCATGGTGTAGAGGATGCGCCGGTGCACCGGTTTCAGGCCGTCGCGCACGTCTGGCAAGGCCCGGGCCACGATCACGCTCATGGCGTAATCGAGGTACGAACGGCGCATCTCGTCTTCGATGGTGATTGGCGTGATGTCGAAATCAGGCGGGGTCGTGGGCGTCGTCAAAGATCAATTCCGTGCTTGCAACCGGCTCCGGCGAGTCCGGTGGCGGGGGTTGGTCAAGGGCGGCCCGGACCCATGCGATGGGCCGGGGCCAGGCTGCGGCGGACAGCGGCCGCCCCGGAAGCGGCCAATACACCCATATGTAGCAGATTTCGCAGGTGCAACCAACACAATGCAGCGTATTTTGCGATTTCTTGCCGCACCATTTCAGGGCCGGAAAAGGACCTGTTTCCCCACCAGCCAAGCCCATCTCCGAGGCTCCCCATGCCCGTGTTGTGGACAAAACAGATCGAATCCCGTCAACTGCCCGCCGCGAGCGGGATTCGACGATCAATGCCGCGATGTTAGCTGTTTGGGGGACGCCAAAAATGACCATGGTATCGACCCCGGGCCTGGAGGGGGCGCAGACCAACCACCCATGGGCCGTGATCGCCGTGGCGGTGGCCACGGTCCTGGCCTTTGTCCTGGATTTATCGCCCTCGGCCAGCGGGGCCGAGCGGTTCGCCTATCCGGGCATGATCCTGTTGGGCTGGTGGTTGGCGCGGCCCCGCGACGTGATCGCCCTGGCGGTGCTGGCGACGCTGCTGATTGCCGCCGGACAGACGCTTTCCCCCGCATTCGACCAGCCCGCCGCCCTCGCCCAAAGCGGCCTGGCCATGCTGGCCGTCTGGGCCACGGCCGGGGTCGTCGCCACGGCCAAGCGGCACTGCGAGGCATTGCGCCGCGACCGGGATGCCGCTCGGGCCCAGGTGCGCGAGCAAGCGGCGCGCCTGTCGGCGACGCGTACCCATGCCGAATTGACCAACCGTACCGCCTCGGACCTGCTCTCGGGCATGAGTCACGAGTTGCGCACGCCGCTGAATGCCATCATCGGCTTTTCCGAAATCGTCCGCACAGAGATGTTCGGCCCGATCGGCAGCGACCGATACCGCGAATACCTGCGGGACATTCATGAATCGGGGCGGCATCTGCTGGTGCTCATCAATACCCTGCTGGATGTCGCCCGTATCGACGCCGGCAAGGTCGAGATAGCCAGCGACGAGGTGGATATTCCCGGGATGATCCGGACCTGCCTCGCCGAAGTGGCCGAGCGGGCCGAGGCGGCCGGCATCACCCTGTCCACGGGCGTGGCCGATGATCTGCCCATGTTGCGGGCCGACCGGCAGATGCTGGCGCAGGTACTGCACAACCTGCTGTCCAATGCCGTCAAGTTCACGGCCTCGGGCGGCCGGGTGACGGTCTCGGCCTGGTGCCGCCCGTCGACCGGCTGCGTGCTGCAAGTCAGGGACACCGGCAAGGGCATCGCCCTGAAGGACATCCCCCTGGCGCTCGCCCCCTTCGGTCAAATTGCGGAGACTCCCCGCCGCTATCAGGGCACGGGCCTCGGCCTGCCGCTGAGCAAGGCGCTGGTCGAATTGCATGCCGGCTCGCTGGATCTGCAAAGCGAGCTGGGCGCCGGCACGACGGTTACCATCCGGCTGCCGGCCGAACGGATCGGTGCCATGCCGAAGGTCGCCTAACTCATCTCCCACATCTCACTGGGGCGGCACGATCGCCCAGCCGATGGTCAGCGGCGGCAGATCGCCCCAGATCTGCCAGGAGAGGCTCAAGGGCGCCTGCTCGTCCCAGGGACCGAACCGCGTGCGCCACGTCGCCGGGGCATCATCCTGCCGGCCCAGCCAGACGATCACTGCGCCAGTTGTTTTCACCTGGGCATCACTGAGCCAGGGCGCCTCCAACGGATCGGCGTTGAGATAGACGCTGGGCCGGTCCACGGAATAGAAAGCCACATTCCCCGCCGGCCAGGGATCGCCGACGACCACCGGCAGCGGGGTGCCGAAGCGTTCATGCCAGGCCGCGGTGACCGCCGCGGCCAACGGCCGGCCGGGAAAATGCGTCCGCTTGCCGGTGTCGTAGAACAGCGGGCGCAGGACCACCGTGCCCAGATACGCCGCCAGGGCCAGGGCGAAGATGCCGGACCAGGCCCAGGCAAACCTCCGCAGGCCATGCGCCGTGATGCGCGGGGCGAACCAGCCGATCAGCATCAGGCCGCTGCTCAGAAACAGAGGCGTGCCCCACATGGAGCGCACCTTGAAGCCGGCGATGGCGGACAGCAGCATCGTCACCAGCAACGGCCCGAAACCGACGAACAGCAGGAAACGCGAGGCCTCGGTGCTCAGACCGCCATCACGCCTGGGCCGCCCCAGGGCGATCAGAATGGCGAGCGCCGGCAGCAGGATCGGGGCCTGTCCCACCAGGAAACGCAGCGGATAGACAACGTGGTCGCTCCAGGCGCGGCTGCCGCCCCCGGCCCGGTGGACCGCATAGGAAAAGCTCGGGAAATCGTTGCCGGTCAGCCACCCGATGTGGGGCAGAAGGACTGCTGCGAGTACGGCGAGGCCCACATAAGGGCCGGGCCGCATGATCTGCCGCCGGTACGCGGGCGTGGCCAGCATCAGGGCCGCCATGGGCACCAGCAGGACCGCCGTATAGTACTTGCCCAGCAGGCCCAACCCCGCCGCCAGGCCCCAGCCGGCCCAGGCTTGCCAGGCCCCGTCGCGCAACGCCCGGTGAAAAGCCAAAATCGCCAGGGCCCAGAACGGCAGAAGCACCACGTTGGCGTTGAATTCCGGGCTGGTGAAGTTGTGGTAGTAGATGCCCTCCAGCAGCAGCACCGAGAGCAGCGCCGGGACGGGATCGAGCATGTCCCGCGCCAAACGCCACATGGCCCAGAAAGCGACCCCGACGCAGACCTGGCTGAGCAGGTAGAGCGGCCACCCCGCCGCCCCGCCGCCGAAGAGCGTGCCGAGGGCGGCGAAGAGCTCGGCCAGCCATGGGGTCAATGGCGGGTGCTTGGCATAGCCGAACTGCCATTCGTGGCCCCACGACAGGATCTCGATCACATCCAGCGGCAGATTGGGATCGGCCAGGGCCGGCAGCAGGGTCCACGCGGCCACATGCAGGCCCACGAAACCCCAGAAGACCGCCGCCGGGCGGGACAGGATCAGCGAGCCTATCCGGCCACCGGGCCCATCAGGCACGTTGTTCGCGGGCGTCATCGGGCACCGGTGCGGCCGCCGCGGACTCTCCCGGTTCCGCCGCCTGAACGTCCTGTACCAGGTACAACGGCCGGCGCTTGGTCTCGTTGAAGACCCGGCCGACATATTCGCCGAGAATACCCAGGGTCGTGAGCTGCAAGCCGCCGAGCAGCAGGATCACCGCCATGAGCGACGGATAGCCCGGCACCTCGCTGCCGTAGATCAGGGTTCGCCAGATGATGATGCCGCCGTAGGCGATGGCGGAAATGGCGACGATCAGGCCCACATAGGTTGCCACCTTCAACGGCGCGATGGTGAACCCGGTAATGCCCTCGAGGGAAAAGTTCCATAAGCGGACATAGTTCCATTTGCTGCGGCCGCTGGCCCGCGGGCTGCGGTGATAGGGCACGGCGATCTGCCGATAGCCGATCCAGGCAAACAGGCCTTTCATGAAGCGGTGATGTTCCCGCACTTCGCGCAGGCCTTGCACCGCGCGCCGGCTGAGCAGACGAAAATCCCCGGTATCCGGCGGCACACGTACCCGGCTGAGCCAGTTGATGACGCGGTAGAAGGCAAAGGCAGTACCGCGCTTCAGACTGCTCTCACCCGTGCGCGATAGCCGTTGCGCATAGACCACATCATAGTCCGCTTCCGCCCATGGCTCGATCAGCTCCGGGATAACTTCCGGCGGATCCTGCAAATCGGCATCGATAATGACCACCGCCTCGCCCACCGCGTGATCGATACCGGCGGTCAGCGCCAGTTCCTTGCCAAAGTTGCGACTCAAATTGATAATGGCGAGACGGCCGTCATGGGCGTGCAGATCGCGCAAAATCATCAGCGAATCATCGGTGCTGCCGTCGTTGACGTAAATCACTTCCACCAGGTACGGCAGCTTATCGAGAACGCTGATCAAGCGCTTGTGGAACGCCGGAAGGACTTCTTCTTCGTTGAAGACCGGAACGACGACGGAGATCACTTTCTTGGCGCGACCGCCCTCCCGGCGCTTTGCCGCGGAGGTCTTTACGACTGATGTACGCGCACTGACCACGGCCCGATCCATATGACTACGCCAAGCCAGAAAGCTACCGAGCCGTCGTCGGAGGGTCTAGGGGAAAGTACGCCGGCCGGATGCGCCGATGATTGAACGAGTCCGCCATGCCATTCGGCTGCACGGCGTGCGCGGCACCCGTTTCGCCATCGTCGGGGCGCTGAACACCGGTATCGACATCGGCATCTTCACCGTGGCGTTTTACGTGCTGGGCTGGCCTTTGCTGGTGGCGAACGCAGTGGGTTTCGCCTTCGGCGTGAGCAATAGTTACGTCTTGAACAAACTCTGGACATTTGCCGACCGCAGTACCGGCCGCGACGCGTGGGTCAAGGGGTTGGTGTTCCTGTCCACCTCTTTGATCGGCCTGGCCCTGGGATCGCTGTCCATCTGGATCCTGGCGAAGTTGATGCCAGCGATTTTGGCCAAGGTCGCCACGGTCGGCGTCACATTCATATGGAACTACTGGGCCTCGGGCCGGTTTGTCTTCCGCCAATCCTAGAACACTGAGCGAGGATAGTGATGGAGAGCCATCGGCCAGAAACACCGCCACCGGTACACCGATGACCCTGGTCGAGCATCAGCGGACTCTCTACACCTCGCGGAACCCGACCCGCCGCTGGCTGCACACCAGCCGGCGCGATTGGATCCTCTCGGCGATCCGGCGCCATGCACCGGCACGCCGGACTCGCGCCATCGAGATCGGGCCCGGGTCCGGGGTCTATCTGCCGCTCCTGCTCGAGCTGTTCGATCAGGTCACGGCCTTCGACATAGAGGCGCAGTACCTGGACGCGGCGCAAAGCCTGGCGGCCGATCATCCGGCGCTGCGCATCGAACACGGCGATGTCACGGCCACCGCCGGGGCGGACGCCGGCACCTACGATCTGGTGCTGTGCTCGGAGGTGGTCGAGCACATCCCGCCGGCGCAAAGTGCGGCCGCCTTCGCGGGCTTCCGCCGGCTCCTGGCCGAGGGCGGCGTTCTGGTGCTGTCGACCCCGCACCGCTGGAGCGCGATCGAAACGACGGCCCGGATCGCCTTGTCGCCGGCGATGATCTGGCTGACGCGCCTGGTCTACCGCGAGCCGGTGCTCGAAATGGGCCACATCAACCTGCTGACGCGGGGCCAGGTTGAGCACGCCTTGCACGATGCCGGCTTCGAAATCGTGGAGCGCCATGCCGGCGGGTTCTACCTTCCGGTCCTGGCGGAGCTGTTCGGCGAAGGGGCGCTCAAGCTCGAGCAGTGGCTGGAATCCAGGGTGCGCGGCGGCCCGCTGCACCAGCTTCTCTGGACCCAGTACTACGTCGCCCGCGCCCGGATGTGACGGAATTAGAAGTTCGGAGTGAGCCTAGAACGGGATGTCGTCGTCCAGATCCGCCCCCGACGGGCCCGCGCCGCCGCCAGAGCTTCCGCGCGATCCCCCACCGGAACCGCCACCTGAGCCCCCGCCGAAATCATCATCCGAACCGCCGCCGCCGCGGCCATCGAGCATGGTCAGCTCGCCGCGGTAACGCTGCAGCACTACCTCGGTGGAATACTTCTCGACGCCGCTCTGATCGGTCCATTTGCGGGTCTGCAGCTGGCCTTCCAGATACACCTTTGAGCCCTTGCGCAGGTATTTTTCGATCACGTCCACAAGCCGGTCGTTGAACACCACGACCCGGTGCCATTCGGTCTTTTCCCGCCGTTCGCCGGAATTCTTGTCGCGCCAGGATTCCGAGGTCGCGAGAGACAAGTTGGCCACCTTGTTCCCATCCTGCATGGTGCGAATCTCGGGATCGCGCCCCAGATTCCCGACAAGTATGACCTTGTTCACGCTCCCCGCCATCGCTCCGCTCCTCCTGCATACGCCTCGACTACGCGAAGGCGCACTCTAGCCTCCGCCCCCTGTGAACAACAAGGACATGCGGCCATTACCATTGCCAATTAGCTATTCTTCGCCCATCTATGACAGTGCTGCCTGCGGGCCAGGTTCTCGATGAGTCTATACCGCGCAGATAGATGCCATCTCGAGGCCCACCGCATTTCTGTCTCGCTTTCCCCCTAGGAATCGACAATAGTAAGTTCTGGTTTTGTTCTTACCTGGTTGATCTTGCCCTCCGCAAGAGAAAGTCGCAGTGTCGCCCGCCATGGCTGCCCCTCGCCCGCCTCGCAAATCGGCCTCTAAGCCGCCGGAAAACCTGAGATCCAGGCCGGTGATCGCCGTGCGCGGGGCGCGCGAGCATAACCTCAAGAACGTCGATGTGGACCTGCCACGCGACCAGTTGGTGGTAATCACCGGGCTGTCCGGGTCGGGCAAATCGTCCCTGGCCTTCGACACGATCTATGCCGAGGGGCAGCGGCGGTATGTGGAATCCCTGTCCGCTTATGCCCGCCAGTTCCTGGAGCTCATGCAGAAGCCGGACGTGGATTCCATCGAGGGCCTTTCGCCGGCCATTTCCATCGAGCAGAAGACCACCTCGAAGAACCCGCGTTCCACGGTCGGCACGGTGACCGAGATTTACGACTATCTGCGTCTGCTCTATGCCCGCGTCGGTATCCCCTACTCGCCGGCCACCGGCCTGCCGATCGAAAGCCAGACCGTCAGCCAGATGGTCGACCGGGTCATGGCCATGGCCGAGGGCACGCGCCTGTACCTGCTGGCGCCCATCGTGCGCGGCCGCAAGGGCGAGTACCGCAAGGAGCTGGCCGATCTGCGCAAGCGCGGCTTTCAGCGCGCCAAGATCGACGGCAAGATCGTCGAGATTGAGGATGCCCCCGCCCTCGACAAGAAGCGCAAGCACGACATCGAGGTGGTGGTGGACCGGCTGGTCCTGCGGCCCGGCCTGGAAACCCGCCTGGCGGACAGCTTCGAGACGGCCCTGCACCTGGCCGACGGCCTGGTCTTTGCCGAGGATGCGGGAACCGGCGAGCGGACTACGTTTTCCGCCCGCTTCGCCTGTCCGGTCTCCGGCTTTACCATCGACGAGATCGAGCCGCGCCTGTTCTCGTTCAACAACCCCTTCGGCGCCTGCCCGGCGTGCGACGGCCTGGGCACCACGCATTTCTTCGATCCAGAGATGGTGGTGCCCGATGGAGCGTTGACCCTGACCGAAGGCGCCGTGGCGCCGTGGGCCAAGTCGACCACCCAGTATTACAAGCAGACCCTGGATAGCCTGGGGCGGCATTACAAGGTCTCGACGCGCACGCCGTGGCGGGATCTGCCGGAACATGTGCGCCAGGGAATCCTGTTCGGGTCCGGCGACACCGCCATCGCCATGCGCTATGACGATGGCCTGCGCTCCTACGAGACCAAGAAGCCATTCGAAGGGGTGATCCCCAATATGGAGCGGCGCTGGCGGGAGACCGACAGCGACTGGATCCGCGAGGAGCTAGGCCGGTACCAAGCGGTGCGCGCGTGCGATACCTGCGCCGGATTCCGCCTGAAGCCGGCGGCCCTGGCAGTCAAGATCGCCGGGATGCACGTGGGCGAGGTGGTGCAGATGTCCGTGGACGAGGCGGCCAAGTGGTTCGCCGCCCTGTCGCCGAAACTGCGCCCGCAGCACCAGGAAATCGCCGCCCGCATCCTCAAGGAGATCAACGAACGGCTGCGCTTCCTGGTGGACGTGGGCCTGGAGTACCTGACCCTTTCGCGCGCCTCGGCGACCCTGTCCGGCGGCGAGAGCCAGCGCATCCGCCTGGCCTCGCAGATCGGCTCCGGCCTGACCGGCGTGCTCTATGTGCTCGACGAGCCGTCCATCGGCCTACATCAGCGCGACAATGCCCGGCTTCTGGAAACCCTGCGCCACCTGCGCGATCTGGGCAACACGGTGATCGTGGTGGAGCATGACGAGGAAGCGATCCGCAGCGCCGACTATCTGGTGGACATGGGGCCTCGCGCCGGTATCCACGGCGGCGAGGTCATTGCGGCCGGTCTGCCCGAAGCGGTCCTGAACTGCCCGGACAGCCTGACCGCCCAATACCTGACCGGGGTGCGCCAGATCGACGTACCGGAGCGCCGCCGGCCCGGCCACAAAGGACAGAACATCCGCATCGCCGGCGCCGCCGCGCACAACCTGCAGAACGTCAGCGCCAAGATACCGCTGGGCACGTTTACCTGCGTCACCGGGGTTTCCGGCAGCGGCAAGTCGACCCTGATCATCGAGACCCTGTACAAGGCCGTCGCCCGGCGCCTGCACAACGCCCGCGAGATGCCGGGGGCCCACGACGCCATCGAAGGGCTGGAATTCCTCGACAAGGTGATCGACATCGACCAATCGCCCATCGGCCGCACGCCACGGTCCAACCCGGCCACCTATACCGGGGCGTTCACCCCCATCCGCGATTGGTTCGCCGGTTTGCCCGAGGCCAATACCCGCGGCTACAAGCCCGGCCGCTTCTCCTTCAACGTCAAGGGCGGCCGCTGCGAAGCCTGCGAGGGCGACGGGGTCATCAAGATCGAGATGCACTTCCTGCCTGACGTCTATGTCCAATGCGACGTGTGCAAGGGCAAGCGATACAACAGGGAAACGCTCGAAGTTACGTTCAAGAACAAGAGTATCGCCGATGTCTTGGATATGACGGTCGAGGAAGGCGCGGCCTTTTTCAAGGCGGTTCCGACCATCCGCAGCAAGATGGAAACCCTGGAGCGGGTCGGCCTCGGCTATATCCACGTGGGCCAGCCCGCCACCACCCTCTCGGGCGGCGAGGCGCAGCGGGTCAAGCTGGCCAAGGAATTGTCCCGGCGGGCCACCGGGCGCACCCTCTATATCCTTGACGAGCCCACCACCGGCCTCCACTTCGAGGATGTGCGCAAGCTGCTCGAAGTGCTGCATGCCTTGGTGGATCAAGGGAATACGGTGTTGGTGATCGAGCACAATCTGGAGGTGATCAAGACCGCCGATTGGATTATCGACCTGGGGCCGGAAGGCGGCAGCAAAGGTGGCCGGGTGATCGCGACCGGCACCCCGGAGCAAGTCGCCGCGAATTCGGCAAGCTTCACCGGTGCCTATTTGGCGGAGCATCTTCGCGGGGCGGTATCGCGTTCACGGAAACGTGCCTAATAGTCGCCCCGGTGCTTGGCGGCGATGGCGTTGGTAGAGTAAGCCCAGCAGATGCACAGAGCGGAGACAGCCATGCGGACGATGCCGATATTCGCGGCCCCGGCAGCGCGGCCATGAGTGCCATTGTGAAGGCCGGGTCGCCACGAACAAACGTGGCCGACCTGGCTGCGAACCGCGCGGCACCAGTCATCGATTGGCTGATCCACAGCGAACGCATCAAGCCCGGCCGCATGGTGCCGTTGTTGGAACGGTATGCGAAACACCTGGTCAATGCAGGGTTGCCCGTGGCGCGGATATCCCTGCACATCCGACAACTGCATCCGCTACTGGCGGCGCGCAGTCTGGTTTGGGAGAGCGAACGCGGCACCGCCATCGAAACGGCGTACGAGCATAGCGCCCGTCATCAGCCGGCCTATCAAGCCTCGCCGGTGAAGAACATCTTCGAGGGCGGCCCAGCGGTCCGCCGCCAGCTCGCCGACCCCAAGTGCGCCCTCGATTTTCCGATCTTGCAGGACTTCAAGGACATCGGCCTGACTGACTACATGATATTGCCGATCCGGGTATCCGGCGGCGATGCCAGCGCGATCAGTATCGCCACCCGGGCGCCTGGCGGCTTTCAAGACATGGATATAGCCACCCTGGAAGCCACACTGCCGGCATTTGGCGCCATCCTCGAGCTACAGCAGTTGCGCCGCACGGCCCGCGACCTGCTCAGCACCTATGTCGGCCCGACCGCGGGCGAGCTGATTTTCAGCGGCGCCATTCGCCGTGGCAACGGAGAGATCATCCATGCGGTGGTTTGGTATGGCGATCTGCGCGGATTCACGGCGCTGTCGGAATCCCTGCCGCTGCCCGAAGTCATCACACTGCTCAATAGCTGCTTCGACGAAATGGCCAAGCCGGTGGTGGCCAATGGTGGCGAGATCCTGAAGTTCATCGGCGATGCGATCCTGGCGATCTTTCCCTGCGACGCGGGCCCCGATGCGGTCTGCGCAGCCGCCGATGCGGCGCTGATCGCGGCGGAGGCCGCTGTCGCGGGTATCGCCGCGCTCAATCTGGAACGGGGCGATGCCGGCACGGTGCCGGTTGACTGCGGTGTCGCCATTCATGTCGGCGAGGTCATGTACGGCAACGTGGGTTCCGCGGACCGCCTGGATTTCACGGTCATCGGACCGGCGGTCAATCTGGTCACCCGCATGGAACCCTTGTGCGCCCAACTCGGTCAGTCGATTGTCGTCTCCGGCAACCTGTCCAGGGCCTCGCGGCGCGCGTTCCGGTCGCTCGGCAAGCATAAATTCAAAGGCATTCACAAGGCGCAAGAAGTTTACACTCTGGCGTGATAGCGACGATTGGAGCAGACAAGTCATATGGGTAGAGGTAATCCAATCCATGTGATTGGCGGCGGCCTGGCCGGCAGCGAAGCCGCCTGGCAGATCGCCCGCGCCGGCGTGCCGGTCATTCTCCATGAGATGCGCCCCGTCCGCGGCACCGATGCCCATCAGACCGATGGGATGGCCGAGCTGGTCTGCTCCAACTCGTTCCGGTCCGACGATGCGGAGAACAATGCGGTCGGTCTGCTGCACGCCGAGATGCGCCGCCTGGACTCGCTCATCATGGCGGCTGGAGACAAGAACCGCCTGCCCGCCGGCGGCGCGCTGGCGGTGGACCGGGAGGGCTTTTCCGCCGAGGTGACGGCCCGGCTGGCCGCCGAGCCGCTGATCGAGATACGCCGCGAAGAAGTCGCCGGTCTGCCCCCCGCCGATTGGGGCTCGGTCATCGTCGCCACCGGGCCGCTCACCTCTCCCGCTCTGGCCGAGGCGATCGGCGCCCTGAGCGGCAGCGAACAGTTGGCCTTTTTCGATGCCATCGCGCCCATCGTCTACACCGAAAGCGTTGACATGACCGTGGCTTGGCGCCAGTCCCGCTATGACAAGATCGGCCCGGGCGGGACCGGCGCCGACTACCTCAACTGTCCCATGGACGAGGCGCAGTATGCCGCCTTCATCGCCGCGCTTCTGGATGGCGAGAAGACATCGTTCAAGGAATGGGAATCCAACACACCTTACTTCGAAGGGTGCCTGCCCATCGAGGTGATGGCCGCCCGCGGTCTCGATACCCTGCGCTTTGGCCCCATGAAGCCGGTCGGGCTCACCGATCCGCGCACCGGCCGGCGGGCGCACGCCGTGGTGCAACTGCGCCAGGACAATGCCCTGGGCACCCTGTACAACATGGTCGGTTTTCAGACCAAGCTGAAACATGGCGAGCAGGCGCGGGTGTTCCGCATGATCCCCGGCCTGGAACAGGCCGAGTTTGCCCGCCTGGGCGGCCTGCACCGCAATACCTTCATCAATTCACCCGAGCTGCTGGACGGCTCGCTGCGTCTCAAGGCGATGCCGCGCATCCGTTTTGCCGGGCAGATCACCGGCGTCGAGGGTTACGTGGAATCGGCAGCCATCGGCCTGCTGGCCGGGCGTTTCGCCGCTGCCGAACGCTTGGGCCGGAGCCTGTCGGCGCCGCCGCCGACATCGGCGCACGGCGCCCTTCTGGGGCATATAACCGGCGGCGCCGATGCCGCCACGTTCCAGCCGATGAATGTGAATTTCGGGCTGTTTCCGCCCCTGGCACCGGCGGCCGGACGAAAACCCAAGCGGGCGGAACGCAAACCGGCCCTGGCGGCACGCGCCATGGCCGATTTGGAGGCCTGGCTGGGGAGCACCGGTCAGGCGGCAGCCTAGCCGGAGCGAGTCTTCCACCATCGTCTCCCTGCTCTTGGCAACACCCCGCGCACGCCGTATGGTTTTGACAATGGGACCGGCGTGGAACGGCGGCCATCCGACACGCCAGCTGGCCATTATCCCTTATTTATTTAGGGTTTACGGCCTGAACAGCCCGCAATATATGGTCGTACGCGAACGCATCAGCGTCACCTTGGGGGAAGGTTAGAACAATGGCAGGAATCCTGACAAATCTGCAGCGAACCGTGGTTGCGGGCTTCATCCTCGCGGCGGTTCTTTTCATCATCTATTTTTCGCAACAAGGGTATTCGGCGAATGACTTCGGGCCGTTCTTCTTCCGCTGGCTGCATGTGCTCAGCGGTGTGATGTGGATCGGCCTGCTCTGGTACTTCAATTTCGTGCAGATCCCGAGCATGCCGAAAATCCCGGACGAGCAGAAGCCGGCGATCGGCAAGGTCATCGCCCCGGCGGCGCTCTATTGGTTCCGTCACGCGGCCATGGCGACCATCGTTACCGGCCTGATCCTGGCCTGGTACAACGGGTATATCGTCCAGGCGGTCACTCTCGGGCTCGTGGATGGCGTGGCCAAGCATACCGCCATCGGCATCGGCATGTGGTTGGGCGCGATCATGTGGTTCAACGTCTGGTTCGTCATCTGGCCGAATCAGCAAAAGGCCTTGGGCCTGGTCGAATCCAGCCCCGAAGACAAGGCCAAGGCGGCCCGCACCGCCATGTTGTTCTCACGCACCAATACGTTGCTGTCGATCCCCATGCTCTTCGCCATGGTCTCGGCACAGAATCTCTACTGACCGAAACGCCGGATACGGCAAAAAAACGGGGCCCGCGTGGCCCCGTTTTCTTGTGTCCGGCTGGTTATCTGCGCCGGTTTCCAATCAGGATGTCAGTTGGCTTCTGCCTGCGACGGTAATTTTTCGCTTTTGTCCTCGTCACCGATCCCCATCCGGCGCAGGTTCATCAGGCTCAGAAGAGGCACGGCCAAACCGAAAGACGAGTATGTGCCGATCAGGATTCCCCAGATCAGGCTGGTGGAAAAGCCCCGGATAACGGCGCCGCCGAAAACCGACAACGCGATCAAGGCCAGCAAGGTCGTGAAGCTGGTCAGTATGGTGCGCGACAGGGTCTGATTGACTGCCATGTTGAGCAGTTCGAGGAGCGGCATTTTCTTGTATTTGCGCAACGCTTCGCGCACGCGGTCGAAGACCACCACCGTATCGTTGATGGAGTAACCCGCGACCGTCAGCACGGCGGCCAATGTCGCCAGGTTGAACTCGATCTGAGTCAGGGCGAAAAAGCCGATCATGGCGATCACGTCGTGGATCAAGGTCACGAGCGCGGCCAACGCAAACTGCCACTCGAACCGGAACCAGACATAGAGGGCGATACCCAGAATCGCCAGAACCGTCGCCAGGGCGCCGGCAACCTTCAATTCATCGCCCACCTTCGGCCCGACGAATTCGGTGCGCCGATATTCCTTCACACTGGCGCCCAATGCCTCCTTGACCATTTCAACAGCTGCGCCTTGCGCCACCTCCTCGCCCGCCTGGCGCTGGACATTGATCAGCACCTCGTTCGGGGCGCCAAATTCCTGCAGGGTGACTTCGCCCAAGCCAAGGCTGCCGAGACGACCGCGCATATCGCTGAGATCGGCCGGCCCCTCGGTTTGCACCTCGATGAGGATGCCGCCGCGGAAATCGACACCGTAGTTGAGGTTGAGGATCGCAAACAACAGCAGCGATGCCAAAACCACGCCTCCGGAAGCGGCCAGCATGGCCATGCGCTTGCCGACAAAGTTGAGATTCGGCGCGATCGGAAAGTGACGGATCAGTGCCATGGGCGGCGCCTCAAATGGCCAGTTGCTGCGGCCGCCACCGCCGTAACCAGACGACGACCATCAAGCGCGTCAACATGATGGCGGTGAACATGGAGGTCACCAGGCCGATGGCCAGGGTGATGGCAAAGCCCTTGATCGGACCCGTGCCGAACTGAAACAGCAGCAAGGCGGCGATCAGCGTCGTCAGATTGGAGTCGACGATGGTCGACATGGCCCGGCGGTAGCCGGCATCGATGGCGGTCACCGGCCCCCGTCCGCCCGCCACTTCTTCGCGCACGCGCTCGAAGATCAGCACGTTGGCATCGACAGCCATGCCCAGGGTCAGCACGATTCCGGCGATCCCCGGCAGGGTCAGTGTCGCTTGCAGCCCGGACAGCACAGCCAGAATCAGAACCAGGTTTACCACCAGGGCGACATCGGCCATCGCCCCCAACAATCCGTAGACGGCGGCCATGAAAATCACCACAAACACGAAACCCAGGATGCTGGCGATTTTTCCGGCCTCGATTGAATCGGCGCCCAAGCCGGGGCCGATGGTCCGTTCCTCCAGAATGGTCAAGGGCGCCGGCAGCGCCCCGGCGCGCAGCAGAAGCGCCAGATCCTGCACCTCCTGCACCGTGAATCGGCCGCTGATCACACCCCGGCCGCCCAGAATCGGCTCGCGGATGACCGGCGCGCTGATCACCGTGTTGTCGAGCACGATGGCGAAGGGCCGGCCGACGTTTTCCTTGGTGGCGTCGCCAAAGCGCTTGGCGCCCACCGAATCGAAGCTGAAGCTGACCACCGGCTGGCCGTCCTGGAAGGTGGCCGCCGCGTCGGTCAGGGTATCGCCGCTGACCATGATCCGCTTCTTGACGACATAGCGCCGGGGCGTGCCGGTCGGGTCCAACTCATCCGACGGCAGGATTTCCGAGCCAGCGGGAACCCGAGTCCCATCACCGACAGACGACTCGTCGACCATGCGGAAGGTGAGTTTCGCCGTCTTGCCGAGCAGCGCCTTGATCCGCTCCGGATCGCGCAAGCCCGGGAGTTGCACCAGGATACGGTCATCTCCCTGCCGCTGAATGCTCGGCTCCCGCGTGCCGGTTTCGTCGATACGGCGGCGGACGATCTCCAGGCTGTGCGAGAGCACGTTGGTGCGCAGTTCCCGCAAAGACTGCTCGTTGTATTGCAGGCGAAACGCTCCGTCGGCCCCGGCATCCATGGCGAATTCCTGGGCGCTGTCGCGAATCGCTTCACGCGCCGCATCGACCGACTGGAGGTCGCTGACCCGGAACGAGATCGACGTCCCTGATGCGGATAGTTCGGAATAGCCGATCCGCGCCTTGCGCAATTCGGTGCGGACGCTGTCGACCAGGGTATCCAGGCGCTCACGCACCACCGAATCGAAGTCGACCTCCATGAGCAGGTACGATCCGCCCTGCAGATCCAACCCCAGGTTGATTTGTTCGCGCGGGATCCAGTTCGGCAAGTTCCCGGCGGCATCGCGACTCAGCAGGTTGGGTGCGGCGAACGCCGCGCCCAACAGCAGCACCACCATGACCAGGATCACCTGCCACCTTGGATACTGGACCATGCGAAGCTGATGCTCCTACGCGTGCCGCCGATGACGCGACGCTATTTTTCCGACTTGACGCCCAGAATTTTGGACAGCCCGGAGGTAATCTTGTTACCCGTGCTCGCCTTTTCTGCGTCGTTCGCCGGCGCGGCCGGAGCGGCTTCCCCCTTGCCCTTGTCCGCCGGTTCGCCTTTGGTCAGCACATCCTGGATGGTGCTGCGCACGACCCGCACGCGAACGCCGTCGGCAATTTCGACCTGAAGCTCGGTGTCGCTGACGACCTTGCTGACCGTGCCGATCAGGCCGCCGGCGGTCACCACCCGGTCCCCCCTGCGCAGGGCTTGCACCACGGCCCGATGCGCCTTCACCTTCTTCTGCTGCGGCCGAATCAGCAGGAAATAGAAGACGACGAAAATGAGGACCAGCGGCAGCAGCGAGACGAGGCCGGAACCCCCATCTCCCGCGCCTTGTGCGAAAGCCGGCGAGATGAACATCGGACGATCCTTGATCCTGTTTCCTAAACGCTCCAAACGGCGGACCGGCGGACTATACTGGTCCATTCGCGAATTGCAACGCCGCCGCCCACCCCTACCGCTCTCTTCCGGGGCTTCCAGGGCGCGTAATGGGGGCTACATTGACGGTCGATGGCACCGGAGCTAGGCTCGGCGCCCGCTGCGCGCCACCGGGCCCCTGTTCCGCGGGCCCTGGTTCCGTAGTCCGCCGACCTGGAGAGCCGCGATCATGCCTAAGTCTCAGGGTTCCAAGCCGAAAGCCCCCCAGCCGAATGCCCTGGCGCCGCTGTTGCGCCGCGTGGCCGATGCCCTGGAGCGCCTGGCGCCGCCGCCGCCGATCTCGGACGCCCTGGACAGCGCCGATGCCTTCATCTGGCGGGCCGAGGATGGCGGCCTGGAAGCCGTCAAGAACGTCAACCGGGTCGATTACGGCCTGCTCAAGGGTATCGAGCAGCAGGCCGGTATCCTGCTGGAGAACACCCGCCGGTTCGCGGCCGGCCTGCCGGCCAACAATGCCTTGCTCTGGGGGGCCCGCGGCATGGGCAAGAGCTCCCTGGTCAAGGCGGTCCACGCCGAGATCAACGAGGAGGCCAAGGGCGCCGGGCGCCTGGTTCTGGTGGAAATCCACCGCGAGGATATCCCCTCCCTGCCGCACCTGCTGCAGAGGCTGCGCGGGGTCAGGCGGCGCTGCATCCTGTTTTGCGACGATCTGAGCTTCGACGGCGCGGATACCAGCTACAAGTCCCTCAAGGCGGTGCTGGAGGGCGGCATCGAGGGGCGGCCGGAGAACGTGATCCTCTATGCCACCTCCAACCGCCGCCACCTCATGCCCCGCGACATGATCGAGAACGAACGCTCGACCGCCATCCACGCCTCCGAGGCGGTCGAGGAGAAGGTCAGCCTGTCCGACCGCTTCGGCCTGTGGCTGGGGTTCCATAACTGCGACCAGGATACCTACTTCGCCATGATCGAGGGCTATGTCGCGCACTATGGCCTGAAAATCCCGATCCAGGAGATGCACGCCCAGGGCAATGAATGGTCGATCACCCGCGGGGGCCGCTCCGGCCGTGTCGCCTGGCAATTCATCCAGGATCTTGCCGGCCGCCTGGGCCAGCGGCTGGATTAGCCGCTAGTTTGCCAATGAAGCCCGCTGCGGATCGAGCAAGCCCATCGGGTTGACGGCGCGGGTGCCCTGGCGGATCTCGAAATGCAATTGCGGCTCGGACACGTTGCCGGAGCTGCCCACCCGGGCGATGGTCTGCCCGCGCGTCACCTTGTTGCCCCGGGCCACCAGCGAGGTGTCGTTGTGGGCATAGGCGGTGACCCAGTTGTCCGCGTGCTTAATGAGAATCAGATTGCCGAAGCCGCGCAGCTCGTTGCCCACGTAAACCACCACCCCATTATCCGCCGCCCGCACCGGCGTCCCCCTTGGAGCCGCGATGTTGATGCCGTCATTGTGCAAGCCGCCGTCCTTTGGCCCGTACGATGTGACAAGACGGCCCTGTACCGGCCACAGGAAGGTGCTGCCGCCCCTTGGCGGCGGTGTCGGAATGGCGGCCAGCGGCAGCGGCGCCGGTGGTTGCGGCGGCGGCCGGAGGGCCGCGGCCTGCGCGGCCGGCTCCAATGATTTCCCGCCGAGTGCCGGTGCCGGATTGACCGGGGGCGCAGCCGCCACGGGCGGCGCGGCTGTGACCGCCGCACTCGGCGCGGGCGGCTGCTTGACCGCAGCCACCACTGTCTGCGGCGCCGGCTCGGGCACCGGCAGAATCAAATCCTGTCCCGGCGAAATGGTGAACGGCGCCGGCATGTGATTGAGGCGCACCAGCTCGGTCAAGTTGACCCGGTAGCGCTGAGATATGCCATAGACCGTATCGCCCTTGGCCACCACGTGCTTGCGCGGGTTGGGAATGCGCAGGACCTGGCCCGTGCGCAGGGCATAGGGCGGCTGCAGGCGGTTGGCTTCGATGATGCTGCGCAACGGCACGCTGAGGCGGCGGCCGATGCCAAACACCGTATCGCCCGGCAGCACCGAATAGCCGACCAGGAGTGCCGGTTCGGACGAACGCCCACCCGGAAACTCACCAGGAATAGCTGCCGGAACTGCCGCCGTCACCTGCTGCTGGATTGGTTGCTGGCTTGATTGGGGCGCTGGCGCAACGGCAGACGCATCCGCCGCTTGCGGCCAAGGCTTGCGCGCGGGTAAGGGCGGCGGGTCCGGCGGTGTCGGCCCGGCATAGCGGCCCCCGTTTGTGCCACCGTATATTCCGCCGTATGTGCCGCCGACGCATCCCGACAGAAGGGACGCCGCCAGCACAGCCCACACAGCCGATCGCCGGGCAACCCTGGGCGCCTTCCACTGCGCGCTCATGCCCCGCTCCCCGCCGCTCTGGTGCTGGCCCCGGCAATGGCTTCGATGGCGGTCATATTGGCGCTGCCGGCGACCACCGGTCCTTCGACCAGGGGTACGAACCGCACTTTGCCCAGGGACTCCTCGCCCATTCCCGTCTCGTTCCGGGTGAAGCGAACCAGATCCTGCATGGCACCGGCCCGGCCGATGGGGGCGATCAGGATGCCGCCGGGCGCCAGTTGATCCAATAAGGCGGCGGGCACTTTGGCAGCCGCAGCGGTGACGATGATGCGGCTGAACGGCGCCTGGGCGGGCCACCCCTTGCTGCCGTCCCCGGCCCGGCAGGTAATGTTGTGCAATCGCAAGCGGGCAAACCTTTCCTCCGCCACCGCCAGCAACTCGCGGTGGCGCTCGATGGTATAGAGCCGGCGGCATAGTTGCGCCAGAACGGCAGCCTGATAGCCGGATCCGGTGCCGATTTCCAGCACTTTCAGCCGCCGGTCGGCCCGCAAGGCCTGGGTCATGGCGGCGACCACCTGCGGTCGGCTGAGGGTCTGGCCCTGACCGATGGGCAGGGCGATGTCCTCGTAGGCCTGATCGCGGAAACTGTCCGGCACGAACACCTCGCGCGGGATGCGCTCGATGGCCGACAGCACGGCGGTATCGCCAATGCCGGCATGGCGAAGCTGCATGATCAGGCGAATCTGCCGAGCGGCGATGGTCATGCGAACACCGCCTCCAAGTCGCGCAAGGTGGCCTTGTGCGTGAGATCCAGATGTAAGGGCGTCACCGAGATCGCCCCGGCCTCGATGGCCGCCAGGTCGGTGTCCAGATCAGTACTGGTATCGCTTTGAAAACTGCCGACCCAGATATAGGGGCGGCCGCCAGGATCGATCCCTTCGCTAATCCTGGTCCCCTGGTCCCGCTTGCCTTGGCGGCAAGCGCGCACACCGCTGACCCGATCCGGCGGCCCGGCCGGGAAATTGACATTCACCAAGGTTTCCCGCGGCCACTTGATGGCCACCAGCCGGCGCAGGATGTCGGGGGCGAAATGCTGCGCCGTCTGCCAGGCGATCGGCCCGTCGCCAGGGCGCGCCTGACTGAGGGCCACGGCGCGAATGCCCAGGATTGTCGCCTCCATGGCCGCCGCAACGGTGCCGGAGTAGGTCACATCCTCGCCCAAGTTGGTGCCATGATTGATGCCCGAGAGCACCAGATCCGGCGCCCGTCCGGTAATCAGCTTGTGGCACGCCACCAGGACGCAATCGGTTGGCGTGCCGTCCACCGAGAACCGCCGCCGGCCCATGCGGCGGGTGCGCAGCGGCCGGCGCAGGGTGAGAGAATGGCTGGTCGCGCTTTGCTCGACCTCGGGCGCCACCACCCAAACGTCTTTCGATAGAGTCCGAGCGATGCGCTCCAGCATCTTCAAGCCCGGCGCGTGAATGCCATCGTCGTTGGTGACCAGGATCCGTGCCTCGGCCAGGTCGATGGTGCGCCTACGCATGGGCAGCGATCACCTTCAATCCGCCCATGTATGGCTGCAACGCCTCGGGGATGGCGATACTGCCGTCGGCCTGCTGATAGTTCTCCATGACCGCGATCAGGCAGCGGCCGACCGCGACACCCGAGCCGTTCAGGGTATGCACGTAGCGGGTGCCCTTCTCTCCCGCCGCGCGGAACCGTGCCTTCATGCGGCGCGCCTGGAAATCGCCGCAGTTCGAGCAACTGGATATTTCGCGAAAGGCCCCCTGACCCGGTAGCCACACTTCGATGTCGTAGGTCTTGCGCGCGGCGAAGCCGATGTCGCCGGTGCTCAGCACGACGACCCGGTAGTGCAGGCCCAGGCGCTTGAGCACCGTCTCGGCGCAGGTGGTCATGCGCTCCAGCTCCTCGTCCGACTGGTCCGGATGGGCGATGGAGACCAATTCCACCTTGTCGAATTGGTGCTGGCGCAACATGCCGCGGGTATCCTTGCCCGCCGCCCCGGCCTCGGAACGGAAGCAAGGAGTCAGCGCGGTAACACGAATGGGCAAGGCATCGGCCTCAAGGATCTCGTCGGCCACCAGGTTGGTCAGCGGCACCTCGGCGGTGGGGATCAGCCAGAAGTCGTTGGTGGTGCGAAACAGGTCTTCGCCGAACTTGGGCAACTGCCCGGTGCCATAGAGCACATGATCGCGGACCAGAAACGGCGGGACGGTCTCCGTATACCCATGCTCGGTGGTGTGCATATCGATCATGAACTGCGACAGGGCGCGATGCAGCCGGGCGATCGATTGGCGCATGATCACGAACCGGGCGCCGGAGAGCTTGGCCGCCGTGGCAAAGTCCATCATACCCAGGGCCTCGCCCAGCTCGAAATGCTGGAGGGCCTTGAAATTCATCCGTGGCGCCTCGCCATGGGTGCGCAGGCAGACGTTGGCAGACTCGTCCGCGCCATCGGGCACGTCCGGCGCCGGGCCGTTGGGTACTCCGGCGAGCAGGGCATCCAGCTCGGCGGCCAGGGATTGCTCCTCTCCCTCGGCGGCGGCCATGGAATCCTTGACGCTTGCCACGTCGGCCATCTGCGCCGCCGCGTCCTCGCCCCGGCGTTTGGCTTCGCCGATGGCTTTCGACGCTTCGTTGCGTTTGGTTTGCAGCTCTTGCAGGCGCGTCTGCACCTTGCGCCGGCGCGCATCCAGGTCGAGCACCTGCGCCGCCATGGGCGATAAGCCGCGGCGGGTCAGGCCCCTGTCAAATTCGTCAGGGCTCTCGCGAATCCATTTGACATCGAACATGACACCTCACGAATCGGCTGTTTGGCGCGATTCAGGCAGCCCTTATACGGCCTTAGGCCGGGCGCGTCCACGCCGACGTCCGTGATGGCGGCAACCGGGACTGGCGGGATTTGGTGCCTGGATTAGGTCTTGGCTACATCCGAGCCGGTGCCGCTGCCGGTATCTTCATCTTCCTCCAACTGCTCGGCACGCTTCTTTTCCACCAGCTTGGCCATGAAGATGGAAACCTCGTAGAGCAAGATAATCGGCACGGCCAAGCTGATCTGGCTCAATGGATCGGGGGGTGTGAAAATGGCGGCGACGACGAAAACGCCGACGATGGCGTATTTGCGCTTAGACGCCATGCCCTTCGAGGTGGCCAGGCCGACCCGAGCCAGCAAGGTCATGATGACCGGAAGTTGAAAGCTCAGGCCGAAGGCAAAAATCAACTTCATCACCAAGGACAGGTATTCGTTGACCTTGGCCTCCAGCTCGATCGGCAGGGTGCCATTGCCGCCCGGCGTTTCGAAGCCCAGAAAAAACTGCCAGGCCAGCGGGAACAGCAGGTAATAGACCAGCGCCCCGCCGGCAAAGAAGAGAATGGGCGAGGCAACCAGGAATGGGGCAAGGGCCATTCTCTCGTTCTTGTACAGGCCCGGCGCCACGAACAGCCAGATTTGCGTGAGAAAGATGGGGCACGCGACGAAGGCGCCGAAGAAGAACGCCACCTTGACGTAGGTAAAGAAGACTTCGGTCAGATCCGTGAAGATCAGCCGCCGTGCGCCCTGCACGCCCTGCCGTTGCGTCAGGATATCGGCCAGGGGCTGGACCAGGAAATTGAAGAGAAATTCAGCGAAAAAAAAGGCGATGAGAAACGCGATGAAAAGCGCGACCACGCTGAAGAGCAGGCGCCGGCGCAGCTCGATCAGATGATCGAGCAACGGCATCTTGTGGCCTTCGACGCTCTCGTCGGTGGCGTCGGTCACGTCTGCGAGGCCTGCTTGCCGCTGTCACCGGCCGTGGCCGCCGGCGCAGGCGCCGGTGCGGCCGGTTCCGTGCTTGCCGCCGGTATGTCGACGGGCGGCGGAGTCAGCGAATGCGGCGGAGCAATGTTCGGCGGCGGAGCCTCGGCGGCCTTGGACGTCGCGGCAGCGGCATCTTTGGCGCCGTCATCGCCGTCCTTCTTCGGCACGTCGGTATCCCGCGCCGTTTTTTCGATATCGCGCACTTCGTCGGTCAGAGCGCCGGTTGGATCGACCGCCTCTCCGATGGTCTTGCGCACATCCAGGGAGCGCGCGGATTCAACGATCTTGCGCGCATCCTCCATATCCGCCTCGCGGATCATGTCGTCCACGCCGGATTGAAATTCCCGCGCCAGACCGCGCGCCTTCCGCACCCATTGGGAGGCGGAGCGCATGACTTTCGGCAAATCCTTCGGTCCGATGACGACGAGCGCGATCAGCGCGATCACCGCCATTTCGGACCATCCAATGTCAAGCATGCCGGCGTTTCACTGCAAAGTGGCCTGGGCTGGTAGCCTGGGCAAAGCGGCCTGGCGACGCGGTCGGCCGCCCGGTCGGCCTCAGCCGCTGGCCGCCTTGTCCTTTTCCTCTACCCGCGCGCTGACGGTCGAGCCATTGTCGATGTTCTTGTTGGCCTCGGCATCCGCCTTGGCCTTTTCCTTGTCTTCTTCCTTCAGGCCCTTTTTGAAGGCGTTGATACCCTGCCCCATGTCACGCATGAGCTTCGGGATCTTGCCACCGCCGCCGAAGAGGACCAGCACCACCGCCAGGACGATGAGCCAGTGCCAGATACTAAAGGTGCCCATCTCGGCGCCCTCCCAAGTTCATGAATTTCGGACGATCATGGGCGGACTATCGCAAAAAGGCCCGCCCCCCGCAACGCCTCAAGGGCGCAGAGCCTATATGTGGTATCTTGAGACGGCGGATGAAGGGTGGAGCTTAACGTTTTGCCAAAAATCAACGACTGTGACCGCCCTCGGAGACCGGTCCGGCGGGAAAGACGAAGGCCTGGCTGAGATCCAGGGAAATGCCCAATTCCACCGCCTCCGGCGGCAGGAAGCGCCCGGGAACCCGGGCGTGCAGGTGCAAATCGTGGCCGTTGGCCGCGGCGACACTCAGGTGGATCAGACTGCTGCGCCCGAGCATGCGGGCGGCCAAGACCTTGGCCACCGCGCCGTTGGCCGCCGATCCGGGCGAAATCGCCTCCAGGCGCAGGGCCTCCGGCCGAATCAGCACGTCGACGGCCGTGCCGCTGGCCAGGCCCTTGGCCTCCAAGACACCGAACGGCGTGACCACCCGGCCCTCCTCGACCCGTCCGGCGATGCGGTTCACCTCGCCGAAGAAACTGGCGACAAAGGCATTGCACGGCGAGATGTACAACTCGCTGGGCGGCCCGACCTGGACGATCCGGCCGGCGCTCATCAAGGCCACCCGGTCGGCCATGAACATGGCTTCCTCCGGATCGTGGGTGACCATCAGGCTCGCGGCACGGCTTTGCTTCAGAACGTGCAGCGCTTCATCGCGTACCTGGTTGCGGAGCTGCCGGTCCAGACCGGAGAACGGCTCGTCCAGGAGCATCACCGCCGGCTTCGGTGCCAGGGCGCGGGCCAGGGCCACGCGCTGCTGCTGACCGCCGGAAAGATGGTGCGGATAGACCTTGGCGTAGTCCGTCATGCCAACCTGGGTCAACGCGGCCCGGGCGCCGGCTTTGCGCTCCGCGGCGGAGGTTCTGGCCAAACCGAATGCCACGTTCTCCAGCACGTCGAGATGCGGGAACAAGGCGTAGTCCTGAAACACCAGCCCGACGCTGCGCCGCTCAGGCGGGATATCGATGGTGCCATCGGCCATCACTTGGCCGTTCATCAGGACTCGTCCGCGTTGTAGCGGTTCGAGGCCGGCGGCGACCCGCAACGCAGTGGTCTTGCCGCATCCCGATGGGCCGAGCAGGCACACCAGTTCCTCCGGCTCGATCGACAGGCTGACATCGTCCACCGCCACCGTGGTGCCGTAGGCGTGGCTGACGTGCTCGAGCACAAGCGCGCTCATGGCCGCTTCCGGACTGAGATTGGCATGAGTGGAAAGCTATTGCGCGGGCAAGAGCCTGTAAACCTCGGACTAACGCTCCGGGGCGGTGCCGTGACCCTCCGTGTCGGGGGAGCGGGACGTGCTGACACCAGATGTTTCCGGCTCCGAATCGTCTTCGTCGTCCGCCTCCAGCGCGTGCTCCGCGTCGTCAACATCGTCAGACTCGTCAACATCGCCGGCCTCGTCCCCGCCCTCCGCGTCGTCCCACTCGGCATCGGCCAGCAAATCCTCGCCAAAGCGGCTCTCCAGCGGCTGCTCGTCCTCGCTGTCGTCCTCATCCTCGGCCGCGTCCAAGTCCGCCGTATCGTCCCCGGCCTCGCCCGGATCGAGCAGGCGGCCACGCGCCCCGAGCGCGGTGATCGCCGGCCGGGTGTCGATCAGCCCGGCGGCCTTCAATTCGGCGATGCCGGGAAGACTGTCCAGATTTTCCAGGCCGAAATGATCGAGGAACGCATCCGTCGTCCCCCACGTAACCGGCCGGCCGGGCGTGCGCCGGCGGCCGCGCGGCCGGATCCAGCTTGCTTCCAGCAGGGTATCGAGGGTGCCGCGCGACAAGGCGACGCCGCGCACCTCCTCGATCTCCGCCCGGGTCACCGGCTGGTGGTAGGCGACGATGGCCAGGGTCTCGATGGCGGCCCGCGAAAGCTTGCGCGACACCGTGGTTTCGACCTGCATCATTGGCGCCACGTCGGCCGCCGTGCGGAAGGCCCAGCGCTGGCCGACGCGGACCAAATTCACACCACGGTTGGCGTACAGCCCCGCCAATTCCTCCATCAAGGATTCGAGATCCGTATCCGCAGGCATATGGCGGCGGATCTGCTCCGCGCCGAGTGGCTCCGCCGAGGCGAACAACAACGCCTCAACCAAGCGCAATTGGCCAAATCGGTCGCTGCTCATGTTTCACTCGCTGGTTCGGGTTGGTTGCGCACAAAGATCGGTTTGAAGTGCCCGTCCTGGCGGATCATCACCTTACCGGACTTGCACATTTCCAGGGTCGCCGCGAAGGTGGCGGCCACCCCCGAGCGAAAGCGCAGGCCACCGCGCAATTCCGGCGGCAGAAAACTGGTGAGCGTCTGCCATCCTTGTGCCAGGCCGAGCATTTTGCTCAGGCGGTGCAGGGCCTCGTCGACGGAAAACAGATCGCCGGGGTCGAGCAGCAGGTGGGTATACGCCGCCGCGTCCTGCCGGCTGCGCCCATAGGCTTTCAACAGATCATAGAGGGTCGCTTCATGGGTGACGTTGCTGACCACGCGCAGGGGCGCCGGCTCGCCGCGCCGGAACATCTCGCGGCCGAGTTGCGGCAGGGCCATCAGCTTGCCCCCGGCGTCCTGCATCGCCTGCAGGCGTTGCAGCTGGAATTTCAAGGCGGCGGCCATTTCGGCGCCGCTGGGCTCGTCGCCATCCTCGCGCGGCTCGGGCAACAGCAGGCGAGATTTGAGATAGGCCAGCCACGCCGCCATCACCAGATAATCAGCGGCCAATTCCAGGCGCAGACGCCGTGCCTGAGTGACGAAATTGAGATACTGATCCGCCAGGGCGAGAATGGAGATCTTGGTCAGATCGACCTTCTGGTCGCGGGCCAGTTGCAGCAGGGCATCGATTGGCCCCTCATAGCCCTCCAGATCCAGCTGAAAATCGGCTTCGCTCTTCGCCGATGCGGGATTTGGATCTTCGAAGGCGACGACTTCGCTCATATCCCGTTCCTCACCCGAATCCGCCCAACGCCCAGAAGAATGGCAGCATCATCTGCACCGGGCGCCAAATCAACCAGTAGAAGACGTTCAGATCGATGCCGATCCAGTCCCCGAGCATGGGCAGCAGGAAGAGTCCGCCGATGACAATGAAAAGTCCATAGCGGTCCAGACGAGCCAATGGCAAGGCCAGAAACTTGGGCAACAGGCCAACCGCCACGCGGCCGCCGTCGAGCGGCGGCAACGGCAGCATATTGAACACCGCCAGCAACAGATTGATCAGCACCGCATGGATCAGATTCAAGGTCAGCCACGTCTCCACCGGGGGCGGCAGCCACGCCACGACCCCCAGGAGAATGGCCGAAATGACCGCCAAGGTTAGATTGATGGCCGGCCCAGCGGCGGCCACCATCACCATGCCCTCACGCGGCCGGCGCAGGCGGTGAAAGGCCACCGGCACCGGCTTGGCCCAGCCGAACAGAAACGGCGCCGGGGAGAGCAGCAGCAGGCCGGGCACGATGATGGTTCCCACCAGGTCCACATGGCGCAGCGGATTGAAGGTCACCCGCCCCTGCTGATAGGCCGTATCGTCGCCCAGGCGCCAGGCGACAAAGCCATGCGCCGCCTCGTGAAAGGTAATCGCGATCAGGACCGGCAATATCCAGGTGGACGCCGCATAGGCCGCTTCCGCGAAATCGATATTCAAGTCCATGCAGAATTCATCCGGCGGCGGTGCTGGCCATGAGACGGTCGAAACGTGCCTGCAAGGCCGGCATATCGGCCGGGCCGGGACGCCCCAATCGGGCTGCCGCCGCCGCCAGGCGCCGCTCCGCCTCGGCCGACAGGGCCGGTGTGGCCTCGGCCACGGCGGTCATTTCCGCCGGCTTGCCGTTGCAATGCAGGGCGACGTCGCACCCGGCCGTCAACGACGCGGCGGCCCGCTCGGCCAATCCCCCGTGCAACGCCTGCATGGATAGATCGTCCGAAACCAGCACGCCGTCGAAGCCGATGAAGCCGCGGATGATCTCGTCGATGACCGTGCGCGACGTGGTGGCCGGTGCCTGCGGGTCGATGGCGCTGTAGACCACATGCGCGGTCATGCCCCAGGGCGCATCGGCCAGCACCGCGAACGGGCGGAAATCCGTGGCTTCCAGCTCGTCCCGCGGGGTGTCGACCACCGGCAGGGCGTGATGGCTGTCCACCTGGGCCCGGCCGTGCCCGGGCATGTGCTTGACCACGGGCATGACGCCGCCGGCCAGCATGCCCTCGCACACGGCGCGCCCCAGGGCGGCCACCACATCCGGGTCCGCGGCGAAGGCGCGGTCGCCGATCACCCGGTCAGCCCCGGCCGCCGGCAGGTCCAGCAGCGGCACGCAGTCAACCGAGATGCCCAAATCGTGCAACTCGGCGGCCAGCAACCCGGCGTTGATCTTGGCCGCCTTGCAGGCACGGGACAGGTCCGTCCCGGCCATCTCGCCGAAGCGCGCAGCGGCCGGTGCGGCCCGCCAATGGGGCGGTTTTAAGCGCGCCACGCGCCCGCCTTCCTGGTCGATCAATACCGGCGCATCGGCTCGCCCGACACAGGACCGCAAGTCGGCCACCAGGGCGCGCACCTGGGCCGGCGACTGGCAATTGCGCAGAAATAAGATGAACCCGAGAGGATTGGTGCGCGCGAAAAAGTCGCGTTCCCAATCGGTAACGGTCAGGGCCTCACAGCCGAAGATAACAGCGGAGATGGCCACAGAGCTTCAGCGCTTCGTCACGAGGCAGTCCTGGCCCCTGGCCTTGAGCTGCGCGCAAGCCGCATCGGCACTGGCCCGGTCCGGGAAAAACCCGGCCTGGACCCGAAAGAATGTGCCACGGCTGCCCAGATCCGCTGTGACCACCACCAACTGGCGGTCGCCGAGCAAGGTGGGGAATCCCTTCTGCAGGCGGGCCCACTCGGCCGTCGCGCGGTCCTTCGCCGTGAGCGAGGCCAGTTGGATCACGTAGTCGCCGCTGGTCGCAGCGGCCGTTTGCGTTGGCGCGGCCTTGGGCGCCGCCGGCACGGAGGGCGCCGGGGTCGCGGCTTCAGCCGTGGACGGTACGGCCGGCACTGGTACAGGTGCCACCTCGATCGGTTCTTGAGCGGCCGAAGTTTCCGGGGCCGGTGTTTCCGGGGCGGCTGCCGCGGTTTCCACCGCCGTGGATGGCGCCTCCGTGGGGGGCACCAAGGGCGTTTCAGGCGGCGGCAGAAGCCGCTCCACCTGTGGTTTCTCCGGATCCGGCTGAATTTGATTCAGGGCCTGGGTTTCCTGATAGGGGACCTCCAAGCCGCCGGGGCTTTCCGGCTTGATCTTGCTCGGCTCTTCCTGAGCGCGAATCACCGGCAGTTCCTCCGGCGGCACGCTGCCAGCGCCCCAATGATAGGCGTACCAGACGATTCCGGCGAAGCCCAGCAGGGCAAAGACGGCCGTGACAATCGGCAGCCAACGGCTGCGCGGCGCCTCGTCCCGATCATGGCCTTCGAAGCGTACCTGATCCTCGTCGTTGTCCAGATCGCGGTTCGTCACAACCTCCTTCTCGAAGTCATCCAGTTCGTCCATCGGATCGACGGAGCCGATACGCGGCATACGCAGCGCCCCATCCGGATCGTCGGCCATCCGTGGTTCCGTCCTGGAGAGGGTCGGCTCCTCCCGGGACTCGCCCTTTGGCTCACCCCGCCGGGCGTTGGGGTCAAGTCGCTGATCGGGTTCGGCTACGAGCCGCAACCGATCCGGATGCTGATCCGACGGCATCACCTCATCTCCTCAGCCGGTTCAACGCCGAAGATAGCCAACCCGGAGGCAATGACCAAGGCACAACCTTGCACCAGCGCCAAGCGTGCCGCCGTCACCTCGGCATCGTCGGCCACCAGGAAGCGCAGCCGCGCCTCGTCCTTGCCCTTGGTCCACAAGCCATGGAACGCCGCCGCCACATCGTACAAGTAATAGGCCACCCGGTGCGGCTCATAAGCCTCGGCGGCGCCTTCCAGCAAGCGGGGCCACAAGGCTAACTGCTTGATAAGACCCAGCTCATCCGAGTCGGTCAAGCGAGCCAACGCCGGCGAGTCCGCCAGGGCCGCCGGATCCAGCTTGAGATCGGGCAGTTCGGCGGCCGCCAGGCGCAGCACCGAGCGGGCCCGCGCATGGGCATATTGCACATAGAAGACCGGGTTGTCGCGGCTTTGCTCCGTGACCTTGACCAGATCGAAGTCCAGGGGCGCATCGTTCTTCCGGGTCAGCATGATGAAGCGGACCACGTCCTTGCCGACCTCGTCGATCACTTCACGCAAGGTCACGAAGGTGCCGGAACGCTTAGACATTTTGACCGGCTCTCCGGCGCGCATGAGGGTCACCAGCTGGCAGATGAGAACCTCCAGGCGTCCCCGACCTTCGGTCAACGCCTCCACCGCCGCCTTCATGCGCTTCACATAACCGCCGTGATCGGCGCCCCAGACGTCGATCATCAATTGGCCACCGCGTTGAAACTTGTCCAGGTGGTTGGCCATGTCGGCGGCGAAATAGGTCCACGAGCCATCGGACTTGCGCACCGGCCGGTCCACGTCGTCGCCGAACTTGGTGGCCCGGAACAGGGTTTGCGGCCGTGGTTCCCATTCCTCCACGACCTTGCCCTTGGGCGGCTCCAGGGTGCCGGTATAAAGCAGATCCCGCGCCTCCAGCGTATGCATGACCGCCTCGATGCCACCGGCCTCGACCAAGGCCGCTTCCGAAGTGAATATGTCTTGCCGCAC
>DASWJP010000064.1:0-43860 GCA_036397065.1 Kiloniellales bacterium
GCCGCCGCCGATCCAGCCGACCAGCGTGCCATCGGCACGGACTATGGCCTTGGCACCGGCCTTGGCGGCGGTCGCGTCCTCGGTGCGGATCACGGTGGCCAGCGCGAACGGCTGGCCGTCGCCCTTCATGCGCGCCATGCAATCGATGATGTCTTCCGGATGTTGTGTCATGGGTCGGTCCTTGAGGCTTGCCCTCATAGTTTCGCCAAGTAGGGTTCCAGGGCCGCCAAGCTTTCCAGATTATGCGCCGGGGCGAACAGGTCAACATGCGGCAATGCCGCCGCCATGCCCTGGGCCGCGGGTGCATAGTCGCGCCAGCCGATCATCGGATTGAGCCAGACGATGCGCTTGGCCCGCCGCTTCAGCCGCGCCATCTCCGTGCCCAACACCTCGGGCGCGCCGGTGTCGTAGCCGTCGCTGACGATCATCACAACCGTGCGGCCATTGATGACGCTGGCGGCATAGTTGCGGTTGAAGGTGGCCAGGCTGTCGCCGATGCGCGTACCGCCGGCCCAGCCCGCCGCCATCAACGCCATGCGCTCCAGCGCCTTTTCCGTATCGCGCTCGCGCAACGCGGCACTGATGTGGATGAGACGCGTGTGGAAGACGAAGGCCTCGGCTTGGCGGAAATGATCGAGCACGCCGCGGATGAAGCGGACGAAGAAGGTGCTGTAGAGGCTCATGGAGCCACTGGCATCGAGAATGACCACCAGGCGCAATGGTTTTGGCCAGCGCAGCCGGTAGGCCAGTTGCATGGGCGTGCCACCGAAGCGGATCGACCGGTGGATCACCCGGCGCAGATCCAGGCGGCGGCCCCGGCGGCGCTGCCGCTCGCGCCGGGTCAGGCGGTATTTCATGCGGGCAGCCAGGCGCTCGGTCAAATCGCCGATGCGGGCCAAATCGTCCGGGTCGTTGATGTGGCGCAGGTCGGTCGTGGCCAGGGACTCGGCGCTGCTGGCGCCGCCACGCCGGCTTTCGCCACCCTCGGTCTGGGCGTCTGGGCCATGATCGGCGCCGAGCATCGGGCCGGTCTGCGTGCCCGCATCGGCGCCCTCCGGCGTGCGGGACCGCGAGCCACCGGCGCTCACCTGGGCCGCCCGTAACTGTCCATGACCGCGCCAATACAGATCGAACACCTCGTCAAAGCGCCGCCAGTCGGTGCGCGAGGCGCACAGCAGGCTGCGCAGGGCCCAGCGCAGCGGCTCGCGTTGGGCCAGATCGGCCTGGCGCGCCACCCGCAGACCGTCGATGGTCTCGCGCAAGCCGACCGGAAAGCCGTTGTCACGCAGAACGCGCACGAAGCCGACGATGCGCCGGGCCAGCATCCGGCCGCCGTCCTGGGGTCTGAGAAGGGCGACGGCGCCGCTCATCCGGCTCTACCCGCCAGTCGCTCGACCACTTCGATGGGCACGGCGGCTTGGTCTTCTTGGGTCTTGAGCAAACACATCAGGCTTTCGTGCAACGCCTCGGGATCGGCGCGCAGGTCCTTGACCTCAAGGCCCATGAGCGCCGCCGCCCAATCCAGGGTTTCGGCCACCCCCGGTTTCTTGCGCAGATCCTCCTTGCGCAACGCCTGGACGAAACGAACGACCTGCGCCGCCAATGCCCTCTCGATGCCCGGCAGGCGGGCAGAAACGATGAGCAGCTCCTTGGCCTCGCTGGGCAGATCGACGTAGTGGTAGAGACAGCGCCGGCGCAGCGCATCCGAAAGCTCGCGCGTGCCGTTGGAGGTCAACACCACATAGGGGATCGCGGTGGCCTTGACGGTGCCGAGCTCCGGGATGCTGATCTGGAAATCCGAGAGCACTTCCAGAAGATAAGCCTCGAACTCCTCGTCTGCCCGGTCGATCTCGTCGACCAGAAGAACCGGCGGTTTCTCCATGGTGATGGCCTTGAGCAAAGGCCGCTTGAGCAGGAACTCCTCGTCGAAGATGTGCCGCTCCTTCTCCTCGGCGGTGCGGTCCTCGCTTTCCCAGATCTTGATGGCCAGAAGCTGGCGCTGATAATCCCACTCGTAGACGGCGGCGTTGGCATCCAACCCTTCGTAGCATTGCAGGCGGATGAGCGGCGTCGCGAATATGGCGGCCAGGGCCTTGGCCACCTCGGTTTTACCCACTCCGGCCTCGCCCTCGATCAGCAACGGCCGGGCGAGTTGCCGCATCAGGACGATGGCTGTGGCCAATTGCGGATCGGCCACATAGCCGACCGCACCCAGCTGCTTAAGAACCGCTGCGCGGTCCAACACCATACCGCCGTCTCTTTCCTTCGGCTCGCCTCATTCGCCGATGCCCAGGGCCTCGCACTGTTTCCACACCCGCCACGGCGTGTGCGGCATGGGCATGTGGGTGACGCCCAAGTGCGCGAAGGCATCGACTACAGCGTTGGTGAAGGCGGAGACACCGCCGACATTCGGGCTCTCGCCCACGCCCTTGGCGCCGATCGGGTGGTGCGGCGAGGGGGTGACCGTGAAATCGGTCTCCCAGATCGGCGTTTCCACCGCCGTCGGCAGGAAATAGTCCATCAGGCTGGCGCCCTGGATATTGCCGTTCGAGTCGAAGATCAATTCCTGGCCCATGGCGATGGCGAAGGCCTCGGTCAGGCCACCGTGCACCTGGCCCTCGATGATCATCGGGTTGATGCGTGTGCCACAATCGTCCAGGGCATAGAAGCGCCGCACCTTCACCTCGCCGGTGCGGCGGTCGACATCGACCACGCACAGGTAAGTACCGAACGGATAGGTGAAGTTCGGCGGGTCGTAATAATTGACTGCCTCCAACCCCGGTTCGAGACCCTCGGGCATGGTCTGATAGGCGGCGAAGGCGATCTGCTTCATGGTCGCCGATTTTTCCGGCAAACCCTTGACCTTAAAGCGGTCGATCTCCCACTCCAGATCGCCTTCCGCGACTTCGAGCATGTGCGCCGCGATCTTCTGTGCCTTGGCCCTGATCTTGCGCGCCGCTTGCGCCGCTGCCGCGCCGGCCACGGGGGTCGAGCGCGAGCCGTAGGTGCCCAGGCCGTAGGGTGCGGTATCCGTATCGCCCTCTTCCACCGTGATGTCGTCGGACGGTATGCCAAGCTCGGTGGCGATGATCTGGGCGTATGTGGTCTCGTGGCCCTGGCCTTGCGACTTGGTGCCCAGGCGGGCGATGGCGCTGCCCGTCGGATGTATGCGAATCTCGCAGGAGTCGAACATGCCGATGCCCAGGATATCGCAGTTGCGCGATGGGCCGGCACCGACGATTTCCGTGAAGGTGGCGATGCCGATCCCCATCAGCTCGCCACGCTTGCGCTTTTCCGCCTGCTCCTTGCGCAATTCCTTGTAGTCGACCGCCTTCAGCACCTTGTTGAGCGCCGTGTGGTAGTCGCCGCTATCGTAGTCCCAGCCGAGGCAGGATTTGTACGGGAACTGCTCCGGCTTGACGAAATTGCGCGCGCGAATCTCCGCCTTGTCGGCGCCGATCTTCTGGGCCAGCACGTCGATCATGCGCTCGATCAAATAGGAGGCTTCTGTCACCCGGAACGAGCAGCGATAGGCGACGCCGCCCGGCGCCTTGTTGGTGTAGACCCCATCGACCGAAACATGCGCCGCCGGGATGTCGTAGCTGCCGGTGACGATGCTGAACAAACCGGCCGGCCACTTGGTCGGTTGGGCGTGCGCATTGAAGGCGCCGTGATCGGCCAGCACATAGACGCGCAGGCCCGTGATACGCCCGTCCTTGTCCGCCGCCAGCTCGCCGGTCATGTGATAGTCGCGGGCAAACGCCGTGGTCGAAATATTGTCGATTCGGCTCTCGACCCACTTCACCGGACGGCCAAGCACGATCGAAGCCACGACGGAGCACACATAGCCCGGATAGGCGCCGACCTTATTGCCGAATCCGCCACCGATATCCGGAGAGATGACGCGGATCTTGTGCTCCGCTAGGCCGGAGATCAGGGAGACGACCGTGCGGATCACGTGCGGCGCCTGGAAAGTGCCATAGAGCGTCAGCTCGCCCTTGATCTTGTCCATGGAGGCAACGCACCCGCACGGCTCCAGCGGGCACGGGTGGACGCGCTGATAGAAGATCTCCTCCTTGACCGTGACGGCGGCACTCGAGAAAGCGGTATCGGTGGCGCCCTTGTCGCCCACGTCCCAGTTGAAGATATGGTTTGGGTGCTTGCGCGGGCCTTGGCCCACGTTGTCCTTGGCCGCCATATCCTCGCGCAGGACCGGGGCGTCTTTGGCCAGGGCTTGCTTGGGATCGACCAGTACCGGCAGATCCTCGTAGTCGACTTCCACCGCCTGAATGCCGTCCGAGACGGCATAGCGGTCCGTACCGATCACAAAGGCGACCTCCTGGTTCTGGAAATGCACCTTCGCATCCGCCAGCACCGCCTGGGAATCGCCGGCCAAGGTCGGCATCCAATGCAGGTTGAGCGGCTTCAAGTCGGCCGCGGTCAGCACCGCCAGCACGCCCGGAACGGCCTTGGCCTTGGCCGTGTCGATCGACTTGATTCGGGCATGGGCGTGCGGGCTGCGCACGAAGTCACCGAACACCTGACCGGGCAGCTTGACGTCGTCCACGTAATTGCCCTTGCCCTGAATGAAACGAGCGTCTTCCTTGCGCCGGCGGGCGCAGCCGATACCACCGAGCGTCGCCTCGCGCTGCTCCAGGGTCATTTCCGTTGCGTTGCTCATTATTCTGCGGCCTCCCGGCGCCCGTTCAGTTTGTCGGCGGCATAGCGCACCGCCTTGACGATGTTCTGGTAGCCCGTGCAGCGGCACAGGTTGCCGGACAGCCCCATGCGAATCTCAGCCTCGCTGGGGTTCGCATTCTCCTGCAGCAGGCGGTGGGCGCGCATGATCATGCCCGGCGTGCAATAGCCGCATTGCAGGCCGTGCTCCTGCATGAAGCCCTCCTGCAGGGCCGAGAGCGTGCCGTCGGCATTGGCCATGCCCTCGATGGTGGTCAGGCTCGCGCCTTCGGCCTGTACGGCAAAAACCGTGCAGCTTTTCACCGACTTGCCATCGAGATCGATGGTGCAGGCGCCGCAATGCGAGGTTTCGCAACCGACATGCGGGCCAGTCAGACCTAGAGTGTCTCGCAGGAAATGGATCAGCAGCAAGCGGGGCTCCACCCGGCCTTCGACCGCCTGGCCGTTGACCGTCATCTTTACCGCGACTTTGTTCATTGTTTTCGAGCCTCCCAATCAGCGCTTGGCGCGGGTCAGGGCCCGCTTGATCGCCCGTTCGACCATTACCCCGGCCGTATGGGACCGGTAATCCTGCGGGCCGCGCATATCCGCCGCCGGCTTCGCCACCGCCTTGGCCGCCGCGACGGCTTTGGCGATCGCCGCATCGTCAACGGCAGTGCCTACCAGGCTGTTGCCCGCCGCCTCGGCAAAGATCGGGGTATCGCCGACGTTGGTCAGGGCGATGGCGGCGCTCTTGCACTTGCCGCCGTCCATGGTCAAAACCACGGACGCCGCGGCGATGGCATAGTCGCCCACCTTTCGCTTCAGCTTCTCATAGGCATACCCATGACCAGCGGCCGGCATCGGGATGCTGATCGCGGTCAGGATCTCGTCATCCTTGCGGGCCGTGAAATAGGCCGCTTCGTAAAACGACCGCGCCGCCACCTGGCGCGCGCCCTTGGGGCCGCGCAGCGCGAAGCTTGCCCCCAGGCACTGCATCACCGCCGGCATGTCGTTGCCGGGATCGCCGTTGGCGACATTGCCACCCACGGTGCCGCAATAGCGCACTTGCGGATCGGCGATGGTCAGCGCCACTTCGCGCAGGATAGGGCAGGTTTCGGCCAGCAGGTCGGAGGCGATCAGGTCATGCTGGGTGGTCATGGCGCCAATCTCGACGGCCTTGCCAACCGCCCGGATGCCTTTCAGATCCGCCAAGCCGCCCAGATCGATCAGGTGCGACGGCACGGCCAGGCGCAGCTTCATCATCGGGATCAAGCTATGGCCGCCGGCGACCACCCGGCCCTCATCCCCATGATTAGTCATCAGCGTCACCGCCTCGTCGAGCGAGGCTGGCCGGTGGTATTCGAATGCTCCCGGAATCACGGTACCCTCCCACAAAGTCTGCGATCGCTGGGCACACGTCCATGCCGCGAACGCTATTCGTTCTTGGGCCAGGGGCTGAAGCCCGGCTGGTCTGAATCGAGGATATGCCAGTGGTTATGGGGCGCCAGCGGAACCGCGCCAACGGCTTAAGAGGTGCACGAATGGCAGCCAGGGCGCACGAACGGCGCGATCAGGGTTACAGGCCCAGGGCCGTGCGCAGCTTGGTGACGTTGCGGCGGCTGACGGGAACACTGGGGGCGGCGGCCCCATCCAGCCGGATAAGCGCCTGTTCGTTATGCCGTTCCAATGACTTGGCATGGTGGAGGTTGACGATGTGGCTGCGATGCACCCGTAGGAACACGGCGGGATCGAGCCGTTCCTCGAGGTCGGAAAGGGAAATCGAGCAAAAATAGCTCTCCCTGCCGTCGTACACCCGGGTGTAGTGGGCCTCGGCCTGAATGCTGACAATCCCCTGCAGGTCCAGGAACAAGGTCGCCTTGTTCTTTTCCACCGGCAGCCGGGCCAGGTAGCCTGAGGCCTGACTTGGCTGCGTTGACGCCAATTCAGCCGGGGCCGCGGCCAGTATCTCGGGGTCGTTGGCCGCCGGCTGATCCGCGGAGTCCCCCGGCCGGTCCGGCAGGGCCACGAGAAGGGTGAAGCCGAAGATGAGAAACGCCGTGACGGCCACGACAATGGCCAGAAGATGCGGGCTAAGGGCCGGTGCCGCATAGGCAATGACGTCCGTGGCCGGGGACATCGACATGGCCGACATGGCCGTATAGTGCATGCCGGAGATCGCCAACCCCATGACCACGGCTGCGGCAACGGTTTGCCGCAGACCCATTGGATTGAACGCCAGCCAAAGCGCCAGAGCCGAGGCGCAAATGCCGATCAGGATCGACAGGACGACTAGGACGCTGGAGTACCCCATGACGACGTTGGCCCGCACCGCCGCCATGCCCACGTAGTGCATGGTGGAAATGCCCAAGCCCATGAGCAGCCCCGCCGCCGCCAGTTTTCGCGGTGTCAGGACGCCGAAACTGGCGATAAACAACCCAAGTCCAGTGACCAGAATGGCCACCAGGGCCGATATCAGGGTGAGCAGGACGTCGTAATTGATGGTGACCGGCATTCTGACGGCCAGCATGCCGACGAAGTGCATGGACCAGATCCCGACACCGATGGTGACCGCCGCCCCGGACAAGTAGGCCTTGCGAACCGGCCCGCTCTCCGGCGTCATCCGCCGTGCCATCCTCAACCCCGTGTAGGAGCCGAGAATTGCTACCACAATAGATAGTGTAACCAGAAGCGGATCGTAGGTGACCACCATCATCCTTCCGCCATTTCTCCGCGCATCGCGGACTGCTGGATAAGGCGGATGATAGCACTATCGGCGTGCAAACGCGCAACACCCCTGACCGGCGCGGATCCGGCACCAAAACAGCCGTCATCAGCACCAATTGGCCAAACTCGACCAGTCCGGCGGGCGGCGTCAAGCGCGGGAGTTCCCCCAGGCTCTGCAGGCTAGTGCCTCAGTATCTTACTGACGAACTCGCGGCAGCGTTGGGTCTTCGGCGCGTCGAAGATATGGGCGGGAGGGCCGGTCTCGACAACCGCACCGTCCGCCATCATCACCACCCGGTCAGAGATTTCGCGTACGAAGGCCATCTCGTGGGAAACGATCAGCATGGTGATGCCGTCTTGGGCAAGCGCGCGGATGGCATCCAGCACCTCGTTAACCATTTCCGGATCGAGGGCCGAAGTTACCTCGTCCAGCAGCAGGATTTCGGGCTGCAGGGCCAACGCCCGAGCCAGCGCCACGCGCTGCTGCTGGCCGCCTGAAAGCTCGTCCGGGTAGGAGGCGAGCTTGTCGCCTAGACCGACCCGGCGCAGCAACGCGCTGGCGCGGGCTTTCGCTTCGGCCTTGGGCTCGCCGCGTATCTTGGTCGGCGTGATGCTGACATTCACCAACGCGGTCATGTTCTGGAACAGGTTGAACTGTTGGAACACGATGGCCAGACGGTCGCGCATTTCCTTGAGATCGCGGCGGCTGTCGTAATCTATGCGCCGGCCGTCTAAGAAAATCTCACCTCCAGATGGCTTCAACAGGCCGATCAGGACGCGCAGCAGCGTACTCTTGCCCGAGCCCGAAGGCCCGATCACGCTGATGATCTCGCCCTTTCTGACCTCGAGAGTGACGTTGTCCAGCACCAGACCGCCACGCTCGTAGGCGGCCGAGATGCCGCGCACCGCGAGCTGCACGTCCGTCTTGTTCTTCGTTTGCGCGGTCATAGGCTGGCGGTCACGCTGGCGGATGGCAGCACTGGCCCGGCAATCCGGCGGAAGCGGTGCTTCAGGCGCCGCTCGATGTGCCAGCCGAGCCGGGTCAATGGGTAACTCAGCGCAAAGTAGATCAGCAGGCAGGTGCCGAACGCCAAGAACGGCGAGATGCCAACGTTGTTAAAATACTTGCCGGTCTGCATCAACTCGTAGACTCCGACTTGCGAGGCGAGGGACGTCTCCTTGATAAACATGACGAAATAGGAAAACGCGGGCGGTATGATCACCGTCCAGGCTTGCGGCAGCACGACGAAAAGCACGGTGCGCAAGCGCCCGAAGTTCATAACCGTCGCGGATTCCCATTGGGTCCGATGCACCGACTCATAGCCGGCGCGCACGATCTCGGCAATGAAGGCGGTGGCCATGACGGTCACCGTGATACAGGCAATCCAAAACAGCGGCATGCGCAAGCCGAGCGCGCGGGTGCCGAACAGCACCAGGAAAATGAGAACGAGGAACGGAATGCGCCGGAAGATCTCGACATAGGCAATGAGCAGGATACGCACCGGCAGAAGCGCAATGCTGGGCCAGCTTCGCAGATAGACCAGTACGCACGCCAGGGCGAAGCCGAGGCCGCAGCCGAGCGCGGCCATCGAAAGGGTCGTGACCATGGCCCTGAGCCACAAGATGCCGTTCTGCCAGGTGAAGAAAAGATCGATCTGGGCGAGCGCGTGCTGGAACATCAGAAGATCCTCGCCTTGACACGAAAGGCCCAGCGCCCGGCCAGCGCCAGGATGGTGCTGGCGATTATCGTCATGGCCACGTAGATGCCGGCGGCCAGGGTATAGATTTCAATGGTGCGGAAGGTATCGGACGCGATGTTGAAGGCCGTGCCCGTCAGTTCCTCGACGCCGAAGATGGCGGCCAGTGCCGAGCCCAGGATGAACACGATGTAGAGGTTTGAGATCGGGGCATAGAGCACCTTGGCGATGTGCGGCACGATCACGTAACGGATCTTTTGCAGCATGGAGAAGCCGAGTGTCTCGGCCGCCTCCATCTCCGCGATTCGGACCGAGGCGACACCGCCGCGGATCACGTCGGTCAGGAATGCGGCGGCGTTCAGAATCAGGTTCACCAGGATGCAGACGTACGGCGACCAGAGAATCCCCACTTCCGGCAACCCATAGAAGATGAAGAAGGCGGTGACCAGGCTCGGCGTATTGGTGAAGAACACGACGTAGGCGGAAATTGCGCGCCTGAGCCCGCGGCCGCCGTAGGTCTGACCGACCGCCAAGAAGACGGCCGCGGCCAGGCCGATCCAGAAGCCAATGAAGGTCAGGTGGAAAGTGACCCAGGCGCCACCCAGGAGATCGGGCAGGTACTTAAAGGCCACACCCCACTGGAAGGTATAGTCCATGCGGGCGCCCGTATGTCCGGCCGCGCCAGCGTCGTGTCTGGCGCGGCCGCCGTCAAGTTAAAGTCACCAGTACGGGTTGGCCACCACCTTGGCCAGCGGCGGTGCGCCCCAGAACTTTTCCCACAGCGCGTTATGTGCATCCGCGGATTGCAACTCGTAAATGGCCGCGTTCAGGTAGTCGCGCAGGGCCGTGTTTCCCTTCTTCACACCGATCGCGCAATAGGCGGTACGGATCACATCGTCTATGATCACCCAGTTCACGTCGGTATGGTTGTCGGTAAAGCGCTTGTGCCATTCCAGGTTGGCGACCATACCGTCGGCACGCCCTTGGGCGATGGTCCGGACCATGTCGGAGCCGGAATCGACGATCAGGATCTTCACCTTCGGCATGTTCTCTTCCATCCATTTCACTGGATAGCAGCCGCGGCAGCCGACCATGGTCAGATCCTCGCGATTGAGATCCTTCCAACTGGTGATCTTGCCCGCCTTGTCCGTGGTGAGCACGGCCAGGTTCTCGGTGTAGACCGGGAAGGTGAAGTCGATCACCTTCATCCGCTCGGAGTTGCGGGTCAGGGCCGCCATGGAAAAGTCGATCAGGTCGCTGACCAGGCTCGGCACCCGGGCGTTGAACTCGGTAGCGACGAATTCCGGCTTTACTCCCATCTTCTCCGCAAGCATGCGGCCGAATTCGATGTCGAAGCCCTGCCACTCGCCTGTGGCGTCCTGGGAGCTGAGCGGCGGAATGTTCGGATGTACGCCGATCCGCACGGTACCGTCGGCGATGATCTCGTCGAGCGTCCGGGCTTCGGCCTGGATCGGAGCAACGGCCAGCAAGACCGCCGCAATGGCGCAGAGCGCGAAGGAAATGCGCTTTATCATAGTCTCTCTCCCTGTTGTCGACCGGGCCGCCGCTGGCTGGCGGACGGTCCGGATATCGCGGTTGCGCGGATATGTGTTGAGTAGTATCCGAGAGTTTATTTCGAATAGGAAAAATGGGCAAGTGGCAGGGTTCATTTTTGGGCGATCACTCAGGACTCTGAGCGATTAGGGCTTTGGGCAATTGGCCGGCGGCGGCGGATCGTGGCCCACCTGACAGGCAAGCGCCGCAAATCCGTCGGGGAGGGACATCGCGGCCCCACACAGCCGATGCAGGCGCTCGATCCGGCCGACCAGCACCGCCGGAGTTTGCGTCCCGCCGCCCGCCAGATGCAGGCGCGCAACGTGGGCTAACAGGTCGGCATAGTGCGATCCGGCCCAGCAGAGTTGTTCCCGCACCGGATCGTCCGCCGGGGAGTCCGGCATCAGGCGTTCGACCGGCGCCAACACGGCCACGACCAAACCAGCCGCGGCCAGCACCAACGCCGTGGCGACGAGCGGCCGGCGTGTCACGCCCGCCGCTCCAGCCGGTCCGTTGGCAAATCGATGCCGAGGCCAGGTTGATCGGGGAGCGTGAGCCGGCTGTCGCGGATCGCCCCGGGCGGAAACGGGAACCGGTCGAACAGCACCTGATGGACCATGTGCACTTCGGTTGAGGCGACCTGGGGATGGGCAGCGGCGAAGTGGAACGCCGTCATTTGGGCAATTGCCGTCGAGGAGACCTCGAGCGAGCAGGGAATGCCCGCGGTGGCGGCCATGGCCGCAAATGTCCGGCCGGCGCTGATGCCGCCGCACGCCACCAGCGCGAACTGCAAGATGGCAACCGAGGGCCGGTCGAGCAGCGCACGCACTACCATCGGCCGGTACTCGGCCTCCAGCGCCATGACGGGGACACTGCCGGCGACTAGCGCGGCCATGCCGTCGATGTCGTCGGCCGGCACCGGGGACTGGAAAGCGGCGATGTCACAGTCGGCAACACGCGCGTGGAACGCGGCGGCGGAGTCAGTGTCGAAGCTGTAAACGCCATCGATGATGAGTCCCGGTCCCGGGCCAAGCGCCCTGCGCACGGTCCGCACCCGGGTCTCGTCCTCGTCCGGCGGCAGCGCGCCGACCTTCATCTTCACCTGCTGGTAGCCCTGCGCCACATAGCCCTCGAGTTCGGCCGCGAGCCGGTCCGGCGTCTTGTTTTCGCCGTAGAGACCGCCGCTGGCGTAGACCGGCACAACCGGCTTCGTCCCCCCCAGCAGCCGCCACAGCGGCAGTCCCCGCACCTTCGCCGCGATGTCCCAAAGGGCGATGTCGATTCCGCTGAGCGCCGAGGCCATGATGCCGTGGCGGGCGCTCAGGGTCGTGCTGTCGTTGAGCACCCGCGCTACCGCGGTCGGATCGAGGGCGTCCAGGCCGACGATCCGAGGGGTCACCTCGCTGGCCAGGAAGGCGACCAATGCGTCCGGCGTCCGGTCGAAGCACCAGCATTCGCCGACGCCGACGGGGCCCTTATCGGTCGCCACCTCCAACAAAACCGAGTGTTTCACGTGCCAGCGGATTTTCGGGTTCCAGACCTTGCCGGCAAGGTCGTTGGACGCGATGAACACACGGACGGCGGTGATCTTCATGGGCTCTATTTTCGTATCCTAGATTCATTTGCAGGATACGATATAATACCGGCGATGCGCACCACACAAAATCGAATGAAGCGGACTCAGGGCCGGGCGCCTGAATCGCCGGCCGACAAGCCTTCGCTGGCCCGGCGGGTCCGCCGCTTGCGCGGCCAGGCCGGGTTGACTCTGCAGCAGCTTTCCGACCGCTCGGGCATATCCATCTCGGCGCTCTCGAAAATCGAGAACGCTCAGCTCTCCCCCACCTACGACAAGATCGTTCAGTTGGCGAAGGGATTGGACGTCGACTTGACGCGGCTATTCACCGATGATCAGAAAACCGCGGCGGCGGCGCGAGTCTCGATCACCAGGCGCGGCAAGGGTGTGCGTCACGTCACGGCCAACTATGACTACGAAATGCTATGCACCGATGTGGCGCACAAGAAATTCCTGCCGCTGACGGCCCGCATCAAGGCGAAGAGCACCCATGCCTTCGGCCCCTTGATCGCGCATGAGGGCGAGGAAGTGATCTACGTGATCTCTGGCCGGATCGAGCTGCATACCGAACATTACGTCCCATTTGTGCTTGAGGCGGGCGATTGTGCCTTCTTCGACAGCACCATGGCGCACGGCTGCGTGGCCGTGGGTCTGGAGGATGCGGATGTCTTTTGGGTCTGTTCCGATCAGCGGGCTATCGAAACCGCGCTCGACGGCGGCGAAAAGGAGTAAAGCGAAGTGACGAAGACCGCCGAGGGCGCGTCGATACCGGGTGCACAGACTCCCTCGCACGATCCGCGCAACGACACTGTGCTGATTTACCTGAACGGCGAGATGGTGCCGCGCCAGCGCGCCGTCGTCTCGGTATTCGATGCCGGTTTCGTGCTGGGTGACGGGGTGTGGGAAGGATTTCGCCTGGTGAAGGGCGGCATCCCGTTCGCCGACGAGCACATCTCCCGGCTGTTCGCCGGCGCCCGCTCGATCGACCTGGACGTTGGCCTTGATCGTGCCGGCCTGAAGTCGGCGCTGATGGAAACCTGCCGCGCCAACCGCATGACCGATGGCGTGCACATCCGCCTGATGGTGACTCGCGGCATCAAGAGCACGCCCAACCAGGACCCGCGCAATGCGCTGGGCCAACCCACCATCGTGATTGTCGCCGAGCACAAGATCCCCGACCCCGGGATCCAGGCGCGCGGCCTCAAGCTATTTACCTCAACTTTTCGCTGCAGTCAGCCGGACGTCTTCGACCTGCGCCTCAACTCGCACAGCCGCCTGATGCTGATCCAGGCCCTGATCCAGGCGGTCAAGGCCGGCGCCGACGAGGCGCTGATGCTGGACCCGCACGGCTTTGTCGCCAGTTGCAACTCGACCAACTTCTTCTTCGTGAAGGACGGGCGCGTGCGGACCTCGACCGGCCGTTACAACTTCAAGGGCATCACCCGCGGAAAAGTGCTGGCGGTCTGCCGCGAGGCGGGCATCCCCGCCGAGGAGGACGACTTCTCGCTGGCCGAGGTCTACGATGCGGACGAGGCCTTCGTCACCGGCACCTTCGGTGGAGTAACCCCCGTCTCCGAGATCGACGGCCGGTCGCTGTCCGCACCGCTCCCGGGACCGGTGACCAAGGAAGCCCGCCAGCTATACGTGGAACTCCTGGTGAGGGCGGCCGTCGCCTGAGAACCCATGGCAGTAGGTTGAAATATATTCTGAGTCAGTATTTTACGAAACTTTCCTCACCTATTACAGAATGATCGGTAGAGGTGGTAGCGAACCCCCGCAACCACTTTTGTTATAACTCGCTCGAAACCGAGATATAAGGTAGCAGGCACCGCAAGCATTTACGGCCTGTTGGGCCCCATGGGATTCAACCCACCTCGCCCACATGGCGCTCCCCACACCGACCTCCCCAGCCTTCAAAGCCGCTTCTTAACGGTCAACGAGCTAAGGGAAGGGGCGATCAATGGGGTACGTCCGGCCTGTCTTGTCCCCGGATCCCGTCAGGCAGTGTTGCTTTGGACCGCCCGCGTGCGAGACAGCACCGATGCCATCTCGCGCAGGTGCGTCGCCCCGGTTCCGCAACAGCCGCCAAAGATGTCCATATGCGGATAGTGGCGCGCCAGATCGCCGATCTGCCCACCCAGTTCGACCGGATCGCCGTCCTCAATATGCCCCAGCGTGCAGAGCGCGATCTTTTCCATCTTCGAGGCGTTGGGCCGCACCCCGCGTAGGCGAAATATCCAGTCGCCCGGCTCCAGCGCGGGGTCGTATTCCACCGGGTGCGAACAATTCAGAAGGTAGAAATCCGGGGCGTCCGGGCCGGCCTGCGCGTCGATCTCGGTGATCGCGTCCGCCAGAGCCGGGCCGGATTTCAGCCGCGACGTGCTGTCGAGCGTCAGCGAAATCGAAAGCGGCACCCCGATGCGCCCCGCGGCGCGGGCAGTACCGACCGCCTCGGGGACGGAGTTGAACGTCATGGCACAGGCGAAATCGACCCCTGCCGCCTTGAGCGTTTCCAGTTGCACAGCGTGATAGGCCTCGGCGCTGTCGGGCGTGATGTCGGAGTTCAGCCCGTAGGCATCCCCGCGCGGGCCGACGATGCCGCCGATCAGGATACGCGGGATCTGGCCCGCGTAGCCCTCCGCCACTTCCCGCAGAAACGCGATGGCGCGCATGTTGGCCTCTGCCAGCGTCGCGGGCGAATAGCCCAGCTTGGCGCCCCAGTCAGGGCTCGCACGATAGTCGAGTCCAGTGAGCATGACCGAAAGCCCGAACTCGGCCGCGACATTGAGTTGCGACCGGAACATATCGCGCAGGACAGACATGGCGCGCGGATCATCGAGCAGTGGTAGCATCGAGAATTCGGGCAATTCGAATCCGTGGCGATAGAGAATTTCGGTCTCGGTCCCGGCTTCGGTGAGGAATATCTCTCCCGTTCCGGCCGGCGGGAAGGGTGACAGCATCCGTATCTTATCTCTCCGGTGCGATATTCTGATTGAAGCGAAACATGTTGGCGGGATCGTATTTCGTCTTGATCTCGACCAGCCGGCGGTAGTTCGGGCCGAAGGCGGCTTCTGTCAGGACCGTGCCATCCTCGCCATGGCCGGGGAAATTCAGATAGATGCGGCTCTCGTGACCGAACTTGGCCGCGCTGTCCCAGCCCTTCCGCGACCATTCCATGTTGGCGGCGTCATCGGACGCGTCGGCCCACACGCCATCGAGCGAATACATCCAGCCCATGGAACGGTCACCAAAGGCGGTCGCATTCGCCGCGACATTCGCCGTCGCACCGCCAAAGTTCCAAAGCGAGGACAGCGAGTTGTCAGAGGGCGCATCAGCGGCAGTTTTCATGGCGAGATCGATCATCTCGTCGGGCAGGTCGGCCAGATAGCGCGCCTTCCAGTAGCAGCGGAATTCACCAGCGGGCATCAGCGTGTCAAACAGCTGCTGCACCTCGCAATAGGGCATCCGGCCCGAGAAATCCGCCACCGGCGTCCCCAGCTCCTGCAGAGGCCGGAGCGCGCGCTCTCCTTCTTCCGCATCGCCGTTCCAGACGCAGGCCAGCGTGTAGACGCGCTTGCCCCAATGCTCGGGCGCGAAATCCTCGCCTTCCGCGGCGGTGGAGAATTCGCACAGCGATCCGATCCGGTCGGTATGTTCCGCTAGGAAGTCGCGCCAGGCGCGGATCGGGCCGGAACCGTCCTCCAATGCATAGATCGGCGCGGCGAACATCACCTCCGGGCCGACCGGGTGCAGGGCGAATTCGAAGCGCACGACGACGCCGAAATTGCCGCCGCCCCCTTGCAAGGCCCAGAGAAGGTCCGGGTTCTCTTCGGCGCTGGCCCGCACCAACCGGCCGTCGGCGGTGACAACATCCGCCGCAAGCAGGTTGTCGATGGACAGACCGTGCTGCGCACGCAGCCAGCCGATCCCGCCCGACAGCGTCAGCCCGGCAACACCGGTGTCCGAGATCAGCCCGCCCGGCGTGGCAAGCCCGAAGGCCTGCGTCTCGCGATCCACATCGCCCCAGAGCGCACCGCCCTCCACCACCGCGATCCGCCGCGCCGGGTCCACCTGCACCGCACGCATAAGCGACAGGTCGATCATCATCGCGCCATCGCCCACGGCGTGGCCTGCCACGTTATGCGCCCCGCCACGGATCGAGACGGGTAATCCATGCGCACGCGCATGGTTGACCGCCGCAATCACATCCGCCGTGCCACGGCAGCGTGCAATCAGCGCTGGCCGGCGGTCGATCATCGCGTTCCAGACCGCGCGCGCCGTGTCATAGCCCGAGTCGGTGGGGAGGAAGATCTCTCCGCGAAACCCGCTGCTCAGGTCGCCAAAGGATGCGTTCAGATCGTCCATATCGACCTCCCATTCTGATCTGGGTAAAGCTTAACAGGCCCGCCATCGGCTCCGAGAGTGGCGAAAGCGTCAGAAAAGTGGCATACTGGACAGCAATAGAGGCACGTTCGGACGAAACCGGGCCAGATCTGACAGGAGCGTCGGATGCAGACGAACGAAAGGCCCGTTATTGCCTTGCTGGCGACACCCGAAACATCGGCTTCGGTGCTGTACGGGCTTTATGACGTGCTGCTCTCGGTCGGTGCCGTCTATCTGGACATGGTAGCCGGGAAGCCGGGCCGCGAACTCCTCGACATCCGCATCATCTCGGCGGACGGGAAAGGGTTTCACTGCGTCGGCAACGTTCCGGTCGAACCCCACGCCTCTGTCGCGGACACCCTGTCGCCCGACGCCGTGGTCGTCTGCGACATGTACACGTCGATCTACGCGACGCCCTCTGGGCGCCACCCGCGCGAGCGCGACTGGCTGCGGCAGGTGCATAAAGGCGGCGCGCTGGTTTCGTCGGTCTGTTCCGGTGCGCTTCTTCTGGCCGAGGCGGGCCTCCTGGACGGGCGCGAGGCAACGGCCCACTGGGCCTATCGCGACATGTTCGGGCGCCATTTTCCAAAGGTGCGGTTTCGAAACGAATCCGTCCTGTGCCTGACCGAGGCGCCCGACCGTATTGTCACCGCCGGCGGGGTCAGCGCCTGGCACGATCTGGCCGTCTATCTTATCGCCCGGTTCTGCGGCTACCGCCACGCGATCGAGACCGCCAAGGTGTTCCTGATCTCCGGGCATGCCGAAGGCCAGTCGCCCTATTCCGTGATGACCCGCCCGATGGAGGCCAACGACGCCGCCATCATGGGCTGTCAGGAATGGATCGCCGACAACTACGCCCAGCCCAGCCCTGTCGAAGCCATGGTCGCGCGGTCGGGCCTGAACGCCCGAACATTTTCGCGGCGCTTCCGGGCCGCCACCGGCTATGCGCCGATCGATTACGTTCAGGCGCTTCGGATCGAGGAGGCGAAGCAGGCACTGGAAACCGACATGGTGCCGATCGAGGACATCGCAGCTTCGGTCGGCTACGAGGATGCGGCCTCGTTCCGGCGGGTGTTCAAGCGCCGGGTGGGTCTGACGCCCGCCGCCTATCGCAGGAAATTCCAGCGCCTGTCACAGATCACCGCTCCGGCGGGAATGGTCGAGCCCGCCGATCGCGGATGAGACGAAGGGAGGTGCCCGGAATGGCTTGTCGAAATCGAGGCAGACGCGATCGTTTCGGAGTGATTGGTTTCGGCTATCGCCCATAAACTTGCGAACGACAGAGGAAACACATGCTTCAGTTCGATGCCGAGACGGCGAAGCTTCTCGACGACGGCTATCAGGGATCCGATATCGCGCAGCGGCGTTTGGCCAATCTTGCCGCCCTCGCGCCCGAACGCGACAATGTGATTGCCGATATCGGCGCCGGAACCGGGCTCTTGACGCTCGATCTGGCCCGCGCCGTTGGTGAGACCGGACAGGTCATCGCCATCGATCCAAGCCCCGAGATGCGCGCCCCCGACTTGGTCAGATAGCCACAATCAGCGAGTTTGGTTCTCGGTGACTTCGGGCCCCCGCAACCAAAGTCTGAGATGAGACTGAGCCGTTTCAGTGGCGTACATTTTCCGGCCCGACACCGGAGGACATACGGAGGCGGTCAACTGGCGACGGCTTGGCGGGTGCGTTCGCGGAAATCTTTTGGGGATAGGCCGAACTCGGCCTTGAAGGCGCGGGAGAATTGCGACTGGCCGGCGAAGCCCCAGCGATAGGCGATGGTGGCAATGCTCTCACGGCTGGCGGCATTGCCGAGGCTGGTTCTGCAGGCCTCCAGGCGCTGGCGCCGTATCCATTGCCCGACGGTTAGATCGGTATCGCCAAACAATTCGTGTAGATAGCGGATCGATATGCCGCAGGCGGCGGCGATGCGCTCCGGATCAAGCTCAGGGTCCTCCAGGTGCTGGCGGACAAAGGCATCGATGCGGGTTAAATGCGCCTCGCGCACCGCGGTGGACCCGGAGGTCAGAGCACGTGGGTCGGCGTGCAGTGCCAAGACCAGCAGCTCGGTCAATTGTCGGCCGACCGCGCTGCGAACCTCCTCCGACATGCTCTCGAACCGCGCCGGCAGCAGTTGCAACATGTCAACGAACAACCCGCCGGCGCCGCTGCTGGCGTCGAACTGGGTGCTGCAAAACCGGCCGGGGGCCCTGATGCGGCCGTCGAGCGCCTTGGCGCCGACTTTGAGCACCCAGAGATCCGCCGCCTCGGCATGGCTGAATTCATAAGGCTCGTGGCTGCGCTCCAGGATGAAACCGCCGGGATTGCAGTGAACCTCCACGCCGCATTGGAGAAATCTGACCTGGGCCCGGGCCGGCACGGTGACCAGGAACTGTTCCTCGCGTTCCTCGGCAAAATGATGCGGTAGCCGCCGGTACAGCAGCGCGTCCGAAGTGTTGCGCGTGAGGGATACATCGCCAATCTGCCAGATCGACAGGTCGCCGCGAAATCGATCCGGTTGCCGGAACTGCAATTCGAGTGGAAAGTAAGTGCTGGCAATGACTTCGCGCCAGCGGCGGCTGCGTTCTGCAGCGTTGATCCCCCTGGTGGTATGTGTGGTCGGCATCGGCCCCTCCACCAAATATGACCACTTTAGGCGGTGCCGATCACTTCTGCAATCGCCTGGCAGCCGGGGCGCTGATGCACAGGGGATCAAGCAAGCGTTCCCCGGCGGCAAAGACGGGTTGGCCAGCAGGTACTAAGATTGGGACAAATATGGCGAAATCGCCTCCGCCAGGACCGGAACCCAGGCCCCCTCGGTGTGGCATGGGCCCGGTTGGCTGGCGGATGCAATCAGGGTGGGGTTTCCATGCGTGTTAAACACAACTTAAAGGCGAAATCTGCCGCTAAGACGGCGCGCAAGCCGGCTCCGCGTTCCAAGGCCTCGAGTGCCACGAGAAAGCCGAAGGGACGGTCGAAAGTCGATCCGATCACCCTTTCGGTCATACGCGGTGTGCTGGAGACGACGCAGCGGGAGATGACCCTATCGCTGGAAAAGACCGCCCGTTCGAGCGTTTTCAACCTGGCGCACGATTATTCCACCGCCCTGTTCAACGCCGAGCCGGAGATGATCCTGCAAGGCCAGGACATCCCGATCCATCTGGGCTCCCTGATCCCGGCGATGAAGGCGGTGGCGAAGTTTTTCGGCGACGATGTGCATGAGGGCGATCTGATCCTGCACAACGATCCGACCTATGGCGGCAGCCATTCGATCGACATGTGCCTCTATAAGCCTGTATTCTATAAGGGAAAACTGCGCTACTGGACGATTTGCAAGGGGCATCTGACCGATATCGGGGGGCCGGTGCCGGCGGGATACAACCCGGACGCCAAGGAAATCTATGCCGAGGGCCTGCGCATTCCGCCGGTGAAGATCTGGGACCGCGGCAAGCCGCGGTCCGATCTGCTCAACATGATTTTCACCAACTTGCGCGCACGCCGAGACCAGGAAGGCGATTTCAACGCTCTGATCGGCGCCTGCCAGGTGGGTGAGCGTAATTTGATCGGCATGCTGGATAAGTATGGCTTGGAGCAGGTCGATGCCTGTGTCGGGGAACTGCTCGATATGGCCGACCGGCATATGCGCTCGCTGATCAAAGAAGTGCCGGATGGCACTTACGAAGGCATGGCGATCCTGGAGGATGCCGGGCACGGTTTCGGCGATTTCGAAATCACTGCGACGGTAACGATCAAGAAAGATACCTGTCATATCGCCATCAAGAGCCCGCCGCAGATTCCCTATTTCATCAATTCCTACGAGGGGAATTCGCACTCCGGTGTCTATCTCGGGCTGATGATGTTCGCGCAGTTGGCGCCTCCCTACAATGAAGGGCTGTATCGCTGCGTGACGGTGGATTTCGGGCCCAAGGGCACGCTCTGCAACGCCACCGAACCGGCGCCGCATATGAACTGCACCACCACGCCGATGGAGACGCTGACAGATGCGGTGCGGCTCGCCTTTGAAAAAGCGATGCCGTCGAAGGTGGCCGCTTCCTGGGGCCACGCCAACGGCCTCAACATCGCCGGCTGGGATACGCGCAGCAACGAAGAATATGTGACCATGGTGCTGGCCACCATTATTTCCGGCGCCGGCGCGACGCCGCAACAGGACGGCTGGCATGCGTGCGGCCCGGAATGCTGTTTCGGGGCACTCACCTCCGGCGATATCGAGCTGCTGGAATATTCCTATCCGATCATCATTCACCGCTACTCGCTGATGGAAGATTCCGGTGGCGCCGGCAAATTCCGCGGCGGTTCAGGCACCGCCTGGGAGGTGGAGCCGCTGGATCGCGACATGACCTTCATCACCTTCGGCGAAGGCCGCCGCATTCCTGCGGTCGGGGCCGCCGGGGCGGAATCTAAGATGGTCGAGAGCAAGGTCGGCCGGATCGAACTCAAGCACGGCGCCAAGGTGGAGACGATCAGAACCAACGTGATCAAGACGATCAAGCCGGGAGAAACCGTCACCAACATGAACCCCGGCGGCGGCGGCTTCGGCAATCCATTCGAACGTCCGGTCGACAAGGTTGTCTGGGACGTGAAAAACCGGCTGGTTTCCCTCGAAGGCGCGAAACGGGATTACGGCGTGGTGATCCGCGATGCGGCAAGCCTGGAGGTTGATCTGGCGGCAACACGGCAGTTGCGTGGGCCGGCCCTGGCGGCGGCCGAGTAGGCCCATAGGCGATCACCTGTTAGGAAGCGAGAATTAGTCTTATGCGCACCAAGTATCGCCTCGGCATCGATGCCGGCGGCACCTTTACCGATTTCGTGCTGGCCGACCATAAAGGTGGTGTCCGGCTGCACAAGGCACTGTCCATCGCCGACGACCCGACGCAGGCGATCGAGAATGGCCTGCAAATGATCGCCGACGACCTCGAGGAAAGCCCGGCCTCGATCGTGTCGAATTGCGATCTCTGCATCAACGGCACCACCGTCGGCCTCAATGCGCTGATTCAGCACAAGGGCGGCAAGACGGGCCTGATCTGCACCGCCGGGCACGAGGATTCGATCGAAATCCGCCTGGGTCACAAGGAAGACGGCTATCGGTACGATCCGGAATATCCGGCGGCCGAGATGCTGGTGCCGCGCTATTTGCGCGCCGGAGTGCGCGAGCGGGTGCTGTCCGATGGGACGGTCAAAACACCGCTGAACGAGGACGACGTTCGGGCGGCCTGCGAGTTGTTCCGCCGCGAACGGATCGAGACGGTGGCCATCTCCTTCCTCTGGTCGGTGCTCAATCTGGCCCATGAGAAGCGGGCGGGGGAAATCGTCCGGGAGATGCTGCCCAACGTGATACTTACCCTCGGCAGCGAGCTCTACCCGCAGATCCGCGAATATACCCGCACCTCGACCGCGGTGACCAACGCCTACCTGGCGCCGACCCTGAAGAAATACGTGTCCGCCGTGGATGTCTATTTCCGCAAACTCGGGGCCCGGTATCCGGTGCGGTATTTCCAGTCCAACGGCGGGCTCGCCATCGGCCAGGCAATGACCGACCGCTCGGTCTACGCGATCAATTCCGGTCCGGCCTCGGCACCGCAGGCCGGGCTGTTCGTGGCGGCGCCGTTCAAGCAGAAAAACGTGATCACGGTTGATATGGGCGGCACTTCGTTCGACATCACCCTGACCAAGGACGGCCTCACCAATATCAACAAGAACATCGATTTCCTGCGTTACCGCATCGGCGTGCCGATGATCCAGGTAGAAACGCTCGGGGCCGGCGGCGGTTCGATCGGCTGGATCGACGATCTGGGTCTGCTGCAGATGGGGCCGCAAAGCGCCGGTGCGGATCCCGGTCCGGCTTGTTACGGGCGCGGCGGCACGCAGCCGACCGTATCCGATGCGAATCTGGTGCTCGGCTATCTCAATCCGGCGGGTCTGCTCGGCGGTCGCTTGCCGCTCGACATGGCGAAGGCGCGCCAGGCCATCAAACAGGTCGCCGATCCGCTCGGCATCTCGATCGAGCGCGCGGCTTACGGCATGTACACCATCGTCAACAGCAACATGGTGAACGGCATCCGCCGGGTCTCCGTCGAACGCGGATATGATCCGCGCGATTTCGTTCTGGTCGGTGCCGGCGGGGCCACAGCCGCGCATATCACCGCGCTAGCGACCGAGATGGGGATCGACAAGGTCATCCTGCCCAAGCTTGCCTCCGGCCTTTGTGCCTTCGGTCAGATCATCTCCGACGTCAAATACAATTACATGGCGACCATTCCGGTCCGCCTCGACAACGCCGAGACCTATCGCAAGCTCAACCGGCTGTTCCGGGATCTCGATGCCAAGGGGATCGCCCACCTCAAGGCAGATGGCTTCAAGACATCACAGATCGACTGCAAACGAAGCCTCGACATGCGCTATGTCGGCCAAGTGCATGAATGCACGGTCGAGATCGGCAATTTCGAGATCAATTCCAAGAGCATCGAGAACGTGAAGCAGGCGTTCCACCGGCGCCACAAGGAACTCTACACCTATGCCGAGCCGCACAGTGCCGTAGAAGTGGTGAATATCGAGAGCACGCTCTACGGCCGGGTCGCCAAACCCAAGCCGGCGCGGATTGGCAAGGGCGTCGCCGTCGGCAAAGCGCTCAAGACCTATCGCAAGGCGATCTTCTCCGCCAGCGGCAAGCCTGTCCGTACGCCGGTCTACGACGGAGCCATGTTCGGCGCCGGGGCCACCGTGACCGGCCCCGCCATTATCGAGGAGGTAACGACGACGATCGTGATAGAGCCGGGCTGGACGGCGAAGCTAGACGCCAGCGGCTCTTACCTGATCACGCGAAAGAAAACTGCCAAACGAAAGTAGACAACTGCCTCGCTCATAGCGCGGGCACACGAGGTACAGGGACGCTATGAAGTGACAAAGATTGGATTGCATGTCTTGGGGAATCTTGCAAAGCTTGAAGCAAGAGTGTCCCAGTGTAAGTAACCGAAACTTAGTTTAACCACTTAGACCACTCTACAGGGAGTATTGACGATGAAGAAGCTAACACTATTGGCGGGAGCGCTTGCTGCGGCAACTGCCCTTGGCCTCGGCACCTCGGCCAGTGCCGCAGACAACTGGTGGCCGGCGAAGATTTATGACTTGGATTCCGGCACGGCGACGGTCGCCGATTACACGCCGCTGGAAAAGGCCAGCAAACCGTGGAACATCTGCGTGTTGTTCCCGCACATGAAGGACACCTTCTGGGTCGCCGTCGATTACGGAATCGTCGAAGAGGCGAAGCGGATGGGCGTCAACATGACGCTGTATCAGGCCGGTGGGTATGAGAACCTGCCAAAGCAATTGTCGCAGTTCGACGATTGCCTGGCCGGCAATTTCGACGCCATCATCGTCGGACCGATCTCCGAGGCCGGGCTGGACAAGAAATTCGCCGAAGGGGTCAAGGCCGGCAAGCCGATCATCAGCACCGTCAATCCGGTATCGAAGGCCACCGTGACCTCGAAGATGACGGTCGACTTCGACACCATGGGCGAGCAGACCGGTACCTATCTGATCAACTACTTGGGGGGCAAGCCGGCCAATGTGGCCACCTTCCCAGGCCCGGCCGGTTCCGGTTGGGCGGAAGCCTTCCTGGAGGGTTTCAAGAAAACCGCCAGTGGCCAGAGCAATGTCACCATGCTCGACGATAAGTTCGGCGATTCCGGCGTCGCGGTGCAATTGGGCCTTATTCAAAATGCACTGCAAGCCTATCCGGACATGAACGTCATCTGGGGATGCGCGCCGGCTGCCGAGGCGGCGATCGGCGCCGTGGCTCAGGCGGGCCGGAAAGGCACGTTGATCATGTCGTCCTACGAGAATCAGGCGATGCTGGATTCGCTGAATAAAGGCGAAATCCTCGGGTTCGCCACGCAATACCCGGTGTTGCAAGGCCGCATCGCCATCGATACGGCGGTTCGAGTTCTGGAAAACAAGCCCTACGTCAAAAGCGCCAAGGCTATACCGGATATGATCGGTGCGGATAACCTGAGCACGATCAATATGAGCCTGGTTTTGGCACCGGCCAACTTCGACGCTGTCTATTCAGTGAAGGCACCGTGATCGGTTGAAGGTGCCGGATAACTCACAGACCAGCATCGCTCACAGATATGTACGTGAACGAGGCGAAAGTTGATGACCCATCGCGGGCCGCTCCGGTGGCCCGCGATGAGGCCACCCTGCTTCTGCAACTAACCAACATATCCAAACGTTTCCCGGGCGTGGTCGCCCTTGATGGCGTCGATTTCGATTTGCACCGAGGCGAGGTGCATGTGCTTTTCGGCGAAAATGGCGCCGGCAAGTCGACCCTTATCAATATCATCGCCGGTACCTATCCCCCGGATACCGGTAGTTTCAAGTTTCAGGGGAAGGATATCACGCATCTGACTCCACATGCGGCGCGCGTGATCGGGATCAGCCCGGTGTTTCAGGAATTCAGCCTGGTGCCGATGCTGACAGTGGAACAAAATCTGTTTCTCGGCCGTGAATTGACCACTGGCGGACTACTCAACCGGCCGGCGATGCACGCTAAGGCGCGGGCGATCATCCAGGAACTCGGCTTTGATCTCGACCCGGACCGCAAGGTGCAGGAACTGTCGCGTGCCCATCAGCAGATGGTGGAGATTGCCAAGGCCTTCCTCACCGATGTACGCCTGCTCATCCTCGATGAACCGACCGCGTCGCTGACCGAGACGGAGGCCGCCAGGCTGTTCGAACTGGTGACGAAACTGAAAACCGCCGGTGTCGGCATCATCTATGTTTCCCACCGCATGCGGGAGATCAAGCAGATCGCCGATCGAATCACTGTGTTGCGCGACGGACACAAGGTCGCAACCGTGCAGGCCGGCGATGTTTCGGAGACCGAGCTGGTCGAACTGATGACCGGAAGAAAGATCGGCGTGCTGTTCCCCGAGATAGAATGCCGACCAGGCAAGACTCTGCTGTCGGTCGAGCATCTGACCCTGGGCAACGGTTCGGTCAGGGATATGAGCTTCCATGCCCGCGCCGGCGAGATCACCGGCATCGCCGGTCTGGTCGGTTGCGGTAAATCCGAGGCGATTCGCGCGATTTTTGGGCTCGAACACATCACCGAGGGCACGATCCAGGTGGACGGCGAGACGGTGATGCGGCCAACCCCGGCGTCCATGCTGCGCCGCGGGGTATGCTATTTCCCGTCCGACCGGGTCGCCGAAGGTTTGGCGCTGGCCCGTCCGGTGCGGGAAAACGCCTCGATGGCTGCGCTTGATCTGCCGGCTTTCGCCCGCCACAGAGTCCTGCAACGCCGCAGTGAGCGTCGCACGGTACAGAGCATTATCGACCGGCTCAATCTCCGCCCTCCGCATATCGAGCGGGCGGTCGCCAATTTCTCCGGCGGTAATCGCCAGAAGGTGCTTCTGGCGCGCGGATTGACACGTGATATCAGTATATTTCTATTCGACGAGCCGACTGTCGGCATCGATGTGGGCGCCAAGGTGGAGGTCTATGAACTGATGAAAGAATTAGCGGTAGCGGGCGCCGCCATCGTTCTGGTTTCCTCCGAACTGCCGGAAGTCATGAGTCTTTCGAATCGGCTATACGTCATGCATCGGTCGCGCCTGGTAGCTGAATTGACCGACGACGACATCAACGAGCCCGAGGTGCTTTCGCACTTCTTCCGTGAGAATACGGCGACATCGGCTCAAGCGCCGATGCTGGGCTGAGCGGCAACCCGATGGCTCGTGATCATTCTGGCGGTGCCGTGCCGACATCGATCGCCGATCGATGGTATCGTCTGTACGCGGCAATCGGGTTCATGCCGATGCTGCTCTTTGTCTTCATCATACTGCTGGCCCTGTTCGTGCCGCATTTCCTGGCGCTGCAGAACATCTTCAACGTTCTACGGTCATCCTCCTATCTGGTGATCATGGCCGCAGGCCAGATGCTGGTGTTGATCGTCGGCGGCTTCGATCTTTCCGTTGGCGCGGTGGTGGCATTGACCAGCGTGACCAGCGCACTGGTCATGGTCGCGCTGAGTAGCACTTTTGGTGACTATCCCGGCCTCATCATCTTTCTCGGCGTCGCAGCGGGCCTGGGCAGCGGCCTGGCCGTCGGCCTGGTCAACGGGCTTTGCGTCGCCTATTTGCGTGTCGCGCCGTTCATGGTGACGCTCGGCACCATGTCGATCGCCACCGGGATCGCGCAATGGCTGACCAGCGGCATTCCGGTCTATGGCATGCCGGTGGGCTTTGTCGATGGCTTCGGCCGAGGGCTTTGGCTTCGGCTGCCGACCGCCGTCTATCTCGCGGTCGGCATCGTAGTGCTGGTCTGGATCATGCAGAACTTCACCCGCATGGGTCGCTACATCTATGCGATCGGCGGCAATTTTCAGGCAGCCACAGTTTCCGGTGTGCCGACGCGTCTCTATTTGATCGGCGCCTATGTGATCTGTTCGATGATGGCTTCGGTATCCGGCTTGGCGTTGACCGCGCAGATCGGATCCGGCCAGGCGGTGATCAGCTCGCAGTTGACCTTGGAAAGTATCGCCGCGGCCGTGATTGCCGGCGTCAGCTTGAAAGGCGGGGTGGGCAGGGTCGAGTTGGTGGCTCTTGCTGCCGTTTTCCTGCTGATTCTGACCAATGCAATGGATTTGCTGAAGATCGATCCCCGTATCCAGACGATCTTCCTCGGTATCATCGTGGTGCTGGCCGTGGCGTTGGATGAACTTGCAAAGAGGAAGACTCGTCTTGCCTGAGACCGGCTCTCCAAAGGTTGCCAAGCAAGCTGAGCGCCGCAGCCTATTCGGCTGGGTGGTGATCCTGCTTCTGCCGCTGTTGATGGTGGTCATGGAACTTGGCGTGGCGATGGTGGAGCCGCGCGTGCTGTCGATGCGCAATATCGTCAATATCCTTCTCCAGTCGAGCTACCTGGTGGTGTTCGCCTCGGCTCAGATGGTGGTGATCCTGACCCGCGGTTTCGATCTTTCGCTCGGCACAAACGTTTCGGCTGTCAGTGTCGCCAGCGCCTTGGTGATGACCGGACTTGTCGAGTACAACGCGCCGGCATGGATCGTGATGAGCGTCGGCATGGCCACCGGCCTTGGCTTCGGTGCCATGGTCGGCTTGTTCAATGGCTTTTTCGTTTCCTGGCTGCGCATCAATCCATTCGTGGTCACCCTCGGCAGTTTGAGTATCTGTTACGGGCTGGCCACCACAATGTCCGGCGGACGGCCGGTCTTTAACGTACCGGATTCGTTCAGTCATCTGCTCTATGACGGTACACTGATCCCGGGACTGCCTCTGCCGCTGACCATGGCCATCGTGGTCTGCCTTTTGCTCTATTTCCTGCTCGATCACACGGTATTCGGCCGCGCCCTCTATTTGATAGGAAACAATCCACGCGCGGCGCAATTGGCCGGATTGCCGATCCGGTTCTATTTGACCATGGCCTATGTTACCGCCGGCATGCTTGCGGCATTCGGAGCGCTGATGCTGACCGCGCGCACCAGCTCAGGCGAGCCTAATCTCGGTGGCTCGCTGATGCTGGAAAGCATTGCCGCGGCCGTGATCGGCGGCGTCAGCCTGCAGGGCGGTGTCGGCGGGGTAATCCCAGTGATTCTGGGATCGGTGTTCGTCACCATGCTGTCGAATGCCATGAATCTGCTGGAAGTGGGCGGCTATGCCCAGCAGATCCTGCTCGGCTGCGTGATCATCGCCGCCATCTTCCTCGACCGCTTACGGGTGACCAGAACCTAGCGCATGATTCTGAACTATCAGAATTGAAAAAATTGAAGGAGAGTAAGACTTTGCCTACGACCCCGGTACCGAATTCGCTCGCTGCACGCGACATCGCGTACAATCTGCATCCCTATACCAATGCCCGCCGGCACGAGACCCATGGCCCTCTGGTGATCGCCCGCGGCGAGGGCATCTGCGTCTATGACGAAGAGGGCAAGGAATATATCGATGGCCTAGCCGGCCTCTGGTCGGTTGCCGTCGGTTTCAGCGAGCGCCGTTTGATCGACGCGGCCATGCGGCAAATGGAGCAGCTGCCGTATTCGCACAGCTTTGCCCATCGTTCCCACGAGCCTTCCATCGATCTGTCGGAAAAACTGATCAAGATGGCGCCGGCCAAATTTTCCAAGGTGTTCTACACCAACTCCGGCTCGGAGGCGAACGACACTGTTGTAAAGCTGGTGTGGTTCTACAACAACGGCCGCGGCCGGCCGCTGAAGAAGAAAATCATCGCCCGGCAGCGTGGCTATCATGGCATCACCATCGCCTCCGGCAGCCTGACAGGCCTGCCTTGGAACCACCGCGATTTCGACCTGCCGATCGCCAATATCCTGCATACCGCCTGCCCGCATTACTGGCGCTATGGCTGGGACGGTGAAAGCGAGGAGGAATTCGCCAGCCGGATGGCGGGGCAACTGGAAGAGATGATTCTCCGCGAGGGACCGGACACCATCGCCGCCTTCATCGGCGAGCCGGTGATGGGCGCCGGCGGCGTCATCGTACCGCCGCGCACCTATTGGCAGAAGGTGCAGCAGGTCTGCCGCAAATACGACGTGCTGGTGATCGCCGACGAAGTCATCACCGGCTTCGGCCGCACCGGCAAGCCGTTCGGTTGCCTCACCTACGATATCAAGCCCGATATCCTGGTGGTGTCGAAGCAGATCACCTCGTCCTACATGCCGCTGGCGGCGATTTTGATCAGCGACGAGTTTTATCAGGTCATCGCCGACAATTCCGCCAAGATCGGCACCCTCGGCCACGGCTTCACGACCTCCGGCCATCCGGTGGCGCTGGCCGTGGCGCTGGAGAACCTGAAGGTGATCGAGGAGCGCAAGCTGATGGAAAACGCGGCCACCGTCGGCGTTCGGCTGCAGAAAAAACTGCGTGATTTCGCCGATCACCCGCTGGTTGGCGAGGTGCGCGGGGTCGGCCTGATCGCCGCGGTTGAATTCGTCGCCGACAAGGCGAGTAAGACGCCGTTCCCCGCGGCCATTGGTCTGCCCGCCTATGTGATGGAGCGGGCTCAGGAGCACGGCCTGCTGGTGCGCAATATCGGCGATTGCGTGGCCTTCTGCCCGCCCATGATCACCACCGAGGCGCAGGTCGACGAAATTGCCGCGCGGTTCGCCAAGGCTCTGGCCGACACCGCGGCTTGGGTCAAGGATAAGGTCGGCAAGAGTGCGGCATGAGCCGGCGGATTGAGTTGCGTTGCAGGATGCTGAGTGTCGGACAGCCGGTCTGAATGGAAGGAGGGACGTGCGATGGGACGAAATATGGCAACCGCCATCAACTGCGACATGGGCGAGAGCTTCGGGCTCTATCACATGGCCGATGACTCCGCGATCATGCCTTTCATCACCGCTGCCAACGTTGCCTGCGGCTTTCATGCGTCCGACCCGGTGGTGATGCACCGCACGGTGAAACTGGCAAAGCAGCATGACGTCAAGGTTGGTGCGCATCCTTCGCTGCCGGATCTGCAGGGTTTTGGCCGACGCGAGATGAAGATGCGCCGTGACGAACTGCGCGACATCGTGATCTATCAAGTTGGCGCGCTGAAAGGCTTTCTGGAAGCCGAGGGCATGACGCTCAATCACATCAAGCCGCATGGCGCCCTTTACGGCATGGCGACACGCGACGAGGACGTGGCACAAGCTATTTGCGACGCCGCGGACGTGTTCAAGGTGCCGCTGTATGGCATGGCCGGAACCTTGCAGGAAAAGGTCTACAAGGCCCGCGGTCACACCTTCGTCGGCGAATTCTATGCCGATCTCGACTACGACGGCGACGGCAAATTGATCATCACCCGAGAGCACGCAGCGGTGGATCCGGATGACGCGGTCGAACGCTGCCGGCGGGCGATCACCGAGGGTGTGGTGCGTTCGGTCAAAGGCAATGACATACCAACTGCCAGCGATACGATCTGCGTCCACTCCGACACGCCGGGCGCGGTGGCAGTCGCACGGGCCGTAAGGGAATTGGTCGATGGCCTGAGTAGCGGTCGCGGCTGAGCGAAGGCGCGATACCGCATAAGCTGAACATCATATTGACGAGAGTTAATTCCAAAGACGCTGAGAAGGGGACATTCATGGCGAACAAGCAGGTCCTTTCACCGCTGCCGGGAACTTTCTACAGAAAGCCGGCACCCGACCAGCCGCCGTACAAGGAGGAAGGCGATAAGGTCGCCGTGGGCGATACCATCGGGCTGGTGGAAGTGATGAAGTCGTTCCACGAGGTCAAGTCCGACGCTGCCGGCAAGGTCAAGAAATTCCTGGTCGACAACGAAGACCCGGTTATGGCTGGACAACCGCTCGTCGAACTCGGCAGCTGACGAGGGATACATTCGGCCATGGCCATCGGCAGCCTGCTTATCGCCAATCGCGGCGAGATCGCCGTCCGGATCATCCGGGCGGCTCGCGAGTTGGGCATGCGCACGATCCAGGCCCACAGCCAGGCCGATGCGGATTCGCTCGCCGTCAGGCTGGCCGATCAGGCCGTCGAGATTGGCCCACCGGCGGCGGCCAAGTCCTATCTGAACATCGCGGCGATCCTGGCCGCCGCGCAGACCTCCGGGGCGGATGCCATCCACCCCGGTTACGGCTTCCTGGCCGAGAACGCCGACTTCGCCGAGGCGGTGGAGGCGGCGGGCCTGACCTTCGTTGGTCCCAAGGGCGCGACCATCCGGCTGCTCGGCGACAAGGTTGCAGCCCGCGAGGTTGCCGCCAACGCGGGGGTTCCGACCGTGCCGGGCAGCCCCAGCCGTATAGACGATCCCGCGGCCGCGCGCACCCTGGTCTCGCGGATCGGCTTCCCCGTCTTGATCAAGGCTGCCGCAGGGGGCGGTGGCCGGGGCATCCGCGTCGCCAACGACCAGGCGGAATTCGACCGCCTGGCGCCTCAAGCCAGCGCCGAGGCCAAAGCAGCCTTCGGCGATGGCGGTATCTACATCGAGAAGCTCATCCCGAGAGCCCGCCACATCGAGGTTCAAGTTCTGGGAGACGGGGAGCGGGTGGTGCACTGCTTCGAGCGTGAATGCTCGCTGCAGCGCCGCCGCCAGAAGGTTTGGGAAGAGGCGCCGGCCGTACTCCTGCCCGATGCTGTCCGCCAGGATCTTTTCGCAGCCGCGGTGACGCTTGCACAGTCCGTCCGTTATCGCGGTGCCGGCACCCTGGAGTTCCTCTACAACGACGTCTCCGGCGAATTCTATTTCCTGGAGATGAACACGCGCATCCAGGTGGAGCATCCCGTGACTGAGTTCGTCACGGGCGTCGATCTGGTGCGGGAAATGCTGCTCATCGCCCACGGCGAGCCGTTGCGCCTGCGGCAGGAAGATATCCACCTGAGCGGTCATGCCATCGAATGCCGCATCAATGCCGAAGACCCGGCTAAGGACTTCATGCCGGACCCCGGCGTCGTGCAGACCCTCGTGGTGCCGGGCGGGCCGGGCGTGCGCTTCGATACCATGCTCTATCCGGGCTATACGATCCCGCCATTCTACGACTCCCTGCTCGGCAAACTGATCGTTTGGGATGAATCGCGCGCGCGGGCCCTGTGCCGATTGGAACGGGCGCTGAGGGAGCTGGAGATCACGGGCGTGAAAACGACCAAGCCTCTGCACCAGGCGCTGGTGGTTGACGAGGAAGTGCGGACCGCGAACGTCCACACGCGATTTCTCGAACAGTGGCTTGAACGCAAACCACCGAATTTGACGTAATGCGGGGAGGTAATCACGGATGACAACACGATACTCCTTTGGCGGTGACGAGCACATTTTCGTCGAGGTCGACGAAGCGATGTCGCTCGAAGCGTTCTTCAAGAGCCTGTCCATCACCAACGCGGTCCGCGAGAGCCGGATCAAAGGCGTAACCGAGATCTGCCCGGCAAATGCCTCGTATCAGATCAAGTTCGATCCGGACCTGATCAAGCCCGATGATCTACTGGCGGAACTGAAGGGTCTCGAATCCGCGGCGAACAAGTCGGAGGCGGTCCTGCGCACCCGGATCATCGAGATTCCGGTGTTCTACAACGACCCCTGGACCCGCGAGACGCTGATGCGCTTCCGCGAACGCCATCAGGACCCGAAGAGCACCGATCTGGAATATGCCGCGCGAATCAACAACTACAAATCGGTTGACGCCTTCGTCGCCGCGCATTCCGGATCTCCCTGGTTCGTGACCATGGTTGGTTTCGTCGCCGGCCTGCCGTTCCTGTTTCAGATGGTCGACAGGGCCCGCCAGATCGAGGTGCCGAAATACCTGCGCCCGCGTACCGACACGCCGAAATTGACGGTGGGCTACGGCGGCTGTTTCGCCTGTATCTATTCGGTCCGGGGCGCCGGCGGCTATCAGATGCTGGGCATCACGCCGATGCCGATCTTCGACCCGAAACAGGAGATCAGCTACCTGCGCGACTTCATGGTGTTCTTCAAGCCTGGCGACATCGTCAAATTCAAGCCGATCGACCGCGCCACCTACGACAAGGACGTTGCCGATGTCGAAGCGGGCCGTTTCAAACCGCTGATTCGTGACTTCACCTTCTCCCTGAAGGAGTTTCACAGCGATATCGACGGTTACAACGCCAAGATCGGGGAGGTTCTCCATGGCCGTTAAAGTGCTCTCGCCCGGACTGGCGACGTCTGTTCAGGACCTCGGCCGCCCCGGTTACTATCATCTCGGGATCCCCATCTCCGGCGGCATGGACCGCTTCGCCCTGCGCGCCGCCAATATGCTGGTTGGCAACGACGAAGGGGCGGCGGTCCTGGAAGCGGTCTTCATGGGCCCGGAGCTGGAGTTCACCAAGGACGCCACCGTTGCGGTCACCGGCGCCGATCTGCCGCCCAAGGTGAATGGCGACGTGCAGGAAACCTGGACCTCGTTCCCGATCAAGGCCGGTCAGGTCTTGAGCTTCGATTTCCTGAAAGGCGGTGCGCGCGCCTATATCGCGGTCTCCGGAGGCATCGATGTGCCGGAGGTCCTGGGCAGCCGTTCGACCTATACGCTCGGCGCCCTCGGCGGCCTGGAAGGCCGCACCTTGAAAGCCGGTGACAAGCTGCCGGTGGGCAAGGCCGCCGGCAAGGTGGCCGCGGGCCGCAAGGTACCCGACAAGCTGCGGCGCCGGCCCGGCACACCCGCGGAATTGCGCGTGATCCCTGGGCTGTACTGGCACCGCATCACCAAGGCTTCGCAACGCCATTTCTTCGAGGACACCTGGAAGGTCGCGCCCGAGGCCGACCGCATCGGCTACCGTCTTCGCAGCGGCCGGCCCTTGGAGTTCGTCGAACGGCAGCAGCCCTTCGGAGCCGGGTCTGATCCATCCAATATCGTCGATAGCTGCTATCCCTATGGGTCGGTCCAGGTACCGGGCGGAACCGAGCCCATTATTCTGCACCGGGATGCCGTGTCCGGCGGCGGCTATTTCATGGTCGGGACCGTGATTTCCGCCGACATGGATCTGATCGGGCAATTGCAGCCGCACACACCGGCCAAATTCGTCTCCGTGGACATGGCGGCAGCCCTCAAGGCCCGACACGACCGGCAAGCCCTGCTCAAGAAGATCCGGGCGGCGCTGGACTAGCTGGCCGCTGAGGGTACAACCAGGCGCGGTCGATGGCCGCGCCGCGCAACGAAGAGAGAGACTATGACCCAACACGCAACGACTCATCCCACGCTCGCCAGCATCGTTTGGCCCTTGGGCAAAACCGGTGCGCTTGTGCGCAACGTGATCCTGGCGGTCCTTGGCAGCGCCCTTCTTTGGGCATCGGCGAAGATCCAGATTCCGTTCTATCCGGTGCCGATGACCATGCAGACCTTCGTGGTCATCGCCCTCGGCATGGCCTATGGCTGGCGTCTTGGGGCCGCGACGATCATGCTTTATCTGCTCGAGGGGGCGTTCGGATTGCCCGTCTTCGCCGGCACTCCCGAGAAGGGGATCGGCCTGGCTTACATCGCCGGTCCGACGGGCGGCTATCTGGCTGGCTTCGTGCTAGCCGCGGCGGCCGCAGGCTGGCTCGCTGAGCGGGGCTGGGACCGCAGCATCGTGAAGACCGCGGTGGCGATGCTGGCCGGCAACGTCTGCATCTACGTGCCGGGACTCCTGTGGCTGGGAACGCTGGTCGGCTGGGACAAGCCCGTCCTCGCGTGGGGCATGACCCCCTTTCTGCTTGCAGACCTGACGAAGGTGGCCCTGGCCTGCGCGGTCATTCCGGCGCTGTGGAAGTTCGTCAAGCGCGACTAATCCGGCGGGAAGAGTCGAAGAAAAGAGCGCCGAGCCGACGGCGCTAGCCGCCAAGAGGAGTGGAGTGCCCGTGAACAGCCCTGTCTCTGCGATCCCGCTTGTCGGCCAACGCGTCAAACGCAAAGAGGACCGCCGTTTCATCACGGGTGAAGGGCGCTATATCGACGACATCCGGATTCCGGGCACGACGTATGGTGTGGTGCTGCGCTCGCCGCACGCCCATGCGCGCATCCGCAAGATCGATATCGCGGCTGCCACAACGATGCCCGGTGTGCTCCACATCACCACGGGCGCCGACCTGCTGGCGGCAAAGATCGGGAACTTGCCGGTCGGTTGGATCGTTCCCAAGACAACCGGAGCGCCCATGGCGACGCCGCCGCATCCGGTGCTGGCGACGGACCGCGTGCGCCATGTCGGCGACCCTGTCGCCTTTGTCGTGGCCGAGAGCCGTGCCCAGGCGCTGGATGCGATGGAGCAAATCGAGGTCGAGTATGAGCCCCTGCCGCATATCGTCGATCTCGAATCCTCGGTGGCGCCCGGCGCGCCGCAGCTTTGGTCCGAGGCCCCCGGAAATCTTTGCTACGACTGGAAAATTGGCGACACGGCCGCGGTCGAGCGCGCCTTCGCGAGCGCCGCGCATGTGACGACCCTGAAGCTGGTCAATAATCGCATCCATGCCTCGCCGATGGAAACGCGCGGCGCGATTGGCCAGTACGACCCTTCGACCGACCGCTACACGCTCTACACCTCGAACCAAAACCCCCACATCATCCGCGTGCTGCTGGCTGCCGCCACGCTGGGAATTTCCGAGGAGAAAATTCGCGTGGTGGCACCCGATGTCGGCGGCGGCTTCGGAATGAAAATCTACCACTATGCCGAGGAGGTGCTGGTGGTGCTCGCTTCGCACCGGCTGAAGCGGCCGGTGAAATGGATCTCGGACCGCAGCGAGGCCTATCTCAGCGACACCCACGCACGCGATCATGTCACCACCGTCTCGCTCGCTCTCGACAGCCAGGGCGTGATGCAGGGGCTCAAGGTGGACACCATCGCCAACATGGGCGCTTATCTCTCGACCTTCGCGCCGGCGATCCCTTCCTTCTTCTATGCCTATCCCTTCCCGGGCCCCTACAAGGTGCGCGCGGTGCAATGCCGAACGCGCGCGGCCTTCACCAACACCCAGCCGGTCGATGCCTATCGTGGCGCGGGCCGTCCGGAATGCACCTATGTGCTGGAGCGCGCCATGGATGCGGCGGCACGTGAGCTTGGATTGGATCGGATCGAGATACGGCGGCGCAATCTCATTCCGGCCGACGCGTTCCCCTATAAGACGCCGCTGCTCTGGACCTATGACGTGGCCGAATTCCAGACACTCCTGGACAAGGTGGTGCAGGTGGGGGATTTCGCCGGTTTCACGGCGCGCCGCACCGCGGCCCTGAAACGCGGTCGCTATCGCGGGCTGGGCTTTGCCTACTACATGGAGTCGTGCGGCATGGGCCCCTCGAAGCTGCTGAACGAGCACGGTTGCACGGCGGGTCAGTATGAAGTGGGCACGGTGCGCGTGAACCCGACCGGCACCGTCACGGTGCTCACGGGCAGCCATACCCACGGTCAGGGCCATGAAACGGTCTTTGCCCAGATCGTCGCCGATGCGTTGGGCGTCGATTTCAACGCCATCGAGATTGTGCATGGCGACACCGACCGCGTGCCCTATGGAATCGGCACCTATGGCTCGCGCTCGATCGCGGTTGGCGGCTCGGCGCTCAAGATCTCGCTCGACAAGGTGGTGGAGAAGGCGCGCCAAATCGCGGCCCACCTGATGGAAGCCGACCCCATCGACGTGACCTTTGAGCAGGGCGTCTTTCGAGTCGTTGGCACCGATCTGACCCGGACATTCAAAGAGGTGGTGCGGGCCGCCTACAACCCGGTCGACTATCCGCTCGACAAGCTCGAACCGGGGCTTGAAATGACCACCTATTTCGACCCGCCCAACTTCACTTTTCCCTATGGCTGCCATATGTGCGAGATCGAGGTCGATCCCGATACCGGCAAGATCGAGATTCTGGCGCTCGCGGCGGTGGACGATTTCGGCAATCAGATGAATCCGATGATCGTCGAGGGCCAGATTCACGGCGGCCTGGCCCAGGGCATAGGCCAGGGGATGATGGAGCTTTGCGCCTTCGACAACGAGACCGGGCAACTCGTCTCGGGTTCGCTGATGGATTACGCGCTCCCGCGCGCCTCCGACCTGCCCGCGATGCGAATCGAATCCATCGTCACGCCCTGTCACTACAATCCGCTGGGCGTCAAGGGTTGCGGCGAGGCCGGCGCTATCGCCGGGCCCGCGGCCCTGATCAGCGCGGTGCTCGACGCGCTGGCGCCTCTGGGTGTCACCAGCATCGACATGCCGGCCACACCCGAGCGGATCTGGCGCGCGATCCAGGCGGCGCGGATGAACACATAGATCGGTCGAGAAGATCGCTCGGGATATTTGGCGCACGACGCGCAGGCAGCATCTCGATCCAGAGGGACCGGCGTTACAGAGGAGGAAACCGTGCGCGCGAGGCCGTATATCTATCTGATCGTCGCCGCCTTGCTGTTCGGTGCACTCTTCCCGCTCAACAAGATGGCCGCCGAAGCCGGTGTGCCGCCGCTCGCCTACGCATTCTGGCAAAGTGCTGGCTCCGGGCTGGCACTGTTCATTTGCGCGGCTGCGGTCGGCCACCGCATACCCGGCGGGCGGGTGGCGCTGACATTCTATCTGATGGTCGGCGCTTTGGGGCTCGGGTTGCCGATAGCCCTGTTGGTGTTTGCCGCACCGCATCTGCCTGCCAATCTGGTCACACTGGTTCTTGCGCTGTCGCCACCGCTCACCTTCCTGTTTTCGGTGCTGGTTCGCGTGCAGCGGTTCCGCTGGCTTGGCCTGGTGGGAGTCGGCCTCGGGTTTTCCGGCATCCTGCTGCTGATCGGACCGAAGAATGCGGTGATTTCCGGGTCGGAAGCGACGGGCTGGTTCCTGCTGTGTCTGCTCGCACCGTGCCTTTTTGCAATGGCCAACGTCGCGGCCAACATGTTGCGCCCGCCGGCTGCGACCTCGGCGCCACTGGCGGCCGGGATCCAGCTTGGCTCTGCCGCAGGGCTACTGCCACTCTGTGTCACCGCCGGCCAGATCGGTTGGATGCCGCGAGGACTTGGCATGGGCGAATTAGCCCTGGCGCTGGCGATCCTGATCTTCTTCGCCTTCATTTGGCTGTTTCTCGAGATCATACGCCTGTCCGGGGCGATCTTCTTCGCCCAGTTCAATTATCTGGCGGTCATGGCCGGACTGCTCTGGAGCTGGCTGATTTTCGGTGAAGCCGTGCCGGCATCACTCTGGGCCGCCTTGGCGCTGACCACGCTCGGGGTCATGGTCTTGTCATACGCGTTGCGACGCCAACCGGCGCCGATCCCGACAATTCGCTGACATGTGCTCTCAACATGGGTGGGGGAGGACGGTGCCATGTTCTTGAAGGATAAGATCGCGATCGTCACCGGCGGCTCGCAAGGCATCGGTGCCGCCCTGGCGTTGGGCTTCAGCCGCGAGGGCGCCACCGTGGCCATTGTCAACCGGTCGCACCAAGACCGCGCCGCGAAAGTTCTAAAGTCGATCGAGGCGGCAGGCGGGAAGGCGGCGGCGTTCCGGGCCGATTGCTCGCAGGTATCGGAAATCGAAAAGGTGGTGGGGGAGATCGTTCAGCGCTTCGGTGGAGTGGACATCCTGGTCAACAATGCGGGCGTGTTCCGGCCGATGCCGATCGAGGACACCACCGAGGCAGTCTGGGACGAACAGCTCGACCTCAATCTGAAGGGTGGATTCTTCTTCGTCCGCGCGGTCTTGCCGTTTTTGCGCAAACGCGGCGGCGGCAAGATCATCAATATCAGTTCGATCGCCGGCGAAGCCGGCTTCCCCAACAGCGCCGCCTATTGCGCCAGCAAAGGGGGCCTGTCCAACATGACCCGGGCGATGGCGTTGGAACTCGCCGCCGCCAATATCAATGTCAATGCGCTGAGCCCCGGCAATATCAAGACGCCGATGAACGAGAACCTGCGCGCAGATCCCGCCTGGAACGCCAAAATGCGGGAGCGCACACCATCGGGCGATGATTTCCTGGCGCCGGAGGATCTGGTCGGGGCGGCGCTGTTCCTGGCCTCGGATGCGTCGCGCAAGATGCATGGGCAGGTGATCAGCGTCGACGGCGGCTGGTCCGCTTGGTAGCGAGGGCCATAGCGGCCTGGGGCCTGCGACGCAGCCTGCTGACTATGAACTGACCCGGAAACAGAAGGGGCTAAGCCTTATTGGCCTAACCCCTTCATATCATTGGCTCCGCGGGCAGGACTCGAACCTGCGACCCGGTGGTTAACAGCCACCTGCTCTACCAACTGAGCTACCGCGGACCAGCACCTGGCACCGGCGCGGCGAGGCGCGGGGACCGGGCTGAAATCGGCCGGGGTTATAACAGACGGCACCCGCCGTCGCAATTTCTTTACGGGCGTGCCGCGGGGGCGGACGAAACCGGGCTAGGATCCGGCGACGGCCGCCAGAATGCATTGTGCCACAGGCAGATAGGACGAGTTTGGCATGTGGAACCAGCGCAGGAACTCGGCCGTGGTCATATGGCCGGCCAGCCAGTGTTCGAGAAACATCTGGCTGACAGGGTGCAGACGGTCCGGCAGGCAAACCAAAAGACTTTGCGGCATCAGGGCCAGATGAAGTCGAAATTGCGACCGCCTGGGCATTTGTCCAGCGCGGCCGGACGTGCCGCAAGTATAAACAACCCAGCCGGGAGTGGACACCCCCCAGCACCCTATCTTGTTCTGTTCACGTGAATTTGCGTCCAGCGGCCGCAGGGACGCGGCGGAACCGTCGGCGATGGGAGCGGGCAGACTGCCAGAACGCTTTGGAGGCCCGGGCCGGAATCGAACCGACGTACGGGGCTTTGCAGGCCCCTGCATAACCACTCTGCCACCGGGCCGGGAGGCCGCCCGCGGACGCTGATGCCGACAGGCCGGCGACATATAGAGGCCGGGCCAGAACCGGTCAAGCGCTGGTGCGCGGGAGTCTGGGATAAGGGTGCGGCTCTGTGCGATTGTCTTACTCCGCCGACCTCACTATAAGAAACAGCAAGGGCCTTGAACCGTCTGGGCAATTGATGTGGAAGTGGATGCTTCCCGGCGGGCGATAGGCGCAAGATGTCGAAATGGTGCCATGGCTGATTACACTGCTGCCCGCATGAACATGGTCGACTCGCAGATCCGCACCAACAAGGTGACGGATGCGACGGTGATTGCGGCCTTCGAAAGCATTCCGCGCGAAGCCTTTGTTCCCGATCGCTTGGCCGCCGTTGCGTATGTGGATTACAACCTCCCTTTGGGCAACGGCCGATATGTGATGGAGCCAATGGTGCTCGCCCGGTTGTTGCAAGCGGCGCGGCCGGGCCCCGCCGACGTTGTGCTCGAGGTCGGGTGCGGGACGGGCTATGCGACCGCCATACTGGCCCGCCTGGCGGCGACCGTGGTGGCCCTGGAGAGCGACAGCGACATGGCGGCCCGGGCGGCAAAGACCTTGGCCGATTTGGATATCGAGAATGCTCTCGTCGTTCAGGGGCCGCTGGCGGCCGGCTGGCCGGCCCAGGCCCCCTATGGGATGATCCTGATCAATGGGGCCGTACCCGAAGTCCCGCCAGCCATCCACCGGCAACTGGCCGACGGCGGCCGCCTGGTGACCATTTTACAGCCCGGAAACGGCCAGGGACGTGGCATCCTGATGCAGCGCCATGGGGATGTGGCCGCCAGCCGGGCCCTGTTCGACACGGAGATGCCCGTTTTGCCGGAATTCGCACGCGAACCGGGGTTTGTTTTCTAGGGGTGAAAAAACCGCGCCGGAGCAAAAAAGGCCCTTTCCAGCGGGCGTTACTGACCTGTTAACTATATTTGTGCTTGTTATGCATGGCATTGTTGGGTCCTTTCTTCAACCGACGCGGATCAGGAGCGAGTCCGGCAAGATGAAGGCGATGGGATACTGCCGCGCCCGGCGGCAAACAACGAGGCTGCTGCTTGCCAGCCTTGGGATTTGCCTTGCGCTGTCGGCACCGGCCTTTGGACAGTCCTTGGACGAGTCGCTGGCCTCCGCCTATACGTCGAATCCGACCCTGCGCGCCGCCCGGGCCCAATTGCGGGCGGTCAACGAAGGGGTGCCCCAGGCCCTCTCGAACTGGCGCCCGGCGGTGACCGTGAGCGGATCCGTCGGCCGGGAGCGGGTGGAGAGCAAATCGAGCCTCTCGGAGTCCAATGATACGCTGACCCCGGCCGAGGTCACGGCGACGGTGAGCCAGCCGCTCTACCGCGGCGGCCGCACCGTTGCCGGCACCGAGCGGGCCGAGAATGAAGTGCTGGCGCAACGGGCCACCGTTGACTCCATCGAACAATCGGTCCTGCTGCGCGCCGCGACGGCCTATATGGATGTCTGGCGCGATCAGTCGGTGCTCGACCTCAACACCAACAACGAGCGCGTCCTGCAGCGGCAGCTCGAAGCCTCGCAGGATCGCTTCAACGTCGGCGAATTGACGCGCACCGATGTGGCCCAGTCGGAGACCCGGCTGGCCACCGCCACCGCCGGCCGGATCGCCGCCGAGGGCGCCCTGAGCACCAGCCGCGCCGTGTTCGAGGAGGTGGTCGGCATCGCGCCGGGGACCCTGGTTCAACCGGCGCCGCTGACCGATCTCCCCGGCGGCCTGGAGGAAACCGTTCAGGCTGCCATCGCCGACAATCCCAACGTATTGGCGGCCAGCTTTACGGAGAAGGCGGCACAGATGCGGGTCCGCGAGGTGATTGGCGAATTGTATCCCGTGGTCTCCCTGAATGCCTCGCTGCGCCACACCGATGAGACCAGCTTGCGCGGGTCAGAGTCCGATTCCGCGGAGATCCTGGCCGAGGTGACCGTGCCCTTGTATCAGCAGGGCGCCGTCTCGAGCCGGGTGCGCGAAGCCAAGCAGATTTCCAGCCAGCGCCGTGTGCAGATCGAAGAGGCGCGCCGCCGGCAGGAGCAGGAGGCGGTCAGCGGCTGGCGGGCCTTGGAAACCGCCCGCGCACAGACCCGCTCGTTCGAATCCGGTGTGCGTTCCGCCGAGATCGCCCTCGAAGGGGTGCGGCAGGAAAATTCGGTCGGCGCCCGCACGGTGCTCGACATCCTCGATGCCGAACAGGAACTTCTCGATTCGAAGGTCAATCTGGTCCGTGCCCAGCGCGATTCCGTGGTCGCGGGATTCCAGGTCCTGTCGGCTACCGGACGGCTGCTGGCGCGCAGCCGCAGCCTGGGTGTAGACGTTTATGACCCGGATGTGGATTATCAAAAAGTGCGCGATAGCTGGTTCGGCCTAGAAGCCCCGGGAGCGGAATAAGCGGTGTCCGGCATCTTGACCCAGAAAGTAGAGCGGTCAGTCCGGCAGGTCCCGTGGCACTATGGCTTGGCGCCGGCACAAGATAGTCTGTACCCCGGAGCGTGGAACTGATGGCGGAAGCGAAGACCCAAGCCGAACCGACCATGGAGGAAATCCTCGCCTCCATCCGCCGGATCATCTCGGAAGACGAGCCGGCTGGGCAGGACGCGTCGGCAGCCCCGGCTGAAGAGCCGGCGGCGGAAACCGAAGTGGCTGAAGCCCCGGTGGCCGAAGAAGCGCCCGCGCCGGAGGCGGGCGACGTTCTCGAATTGACGCAGAAATTGAACGAGGACGGCAGCGTGGTCGATCTAGCCAATGCGTCCGCGGCCACGAATGGAGCGGCCCCGCCGGAACCCGCGCCGGAACCGGAACCCGCGCCGGAGATGGCGGCGGAACCCGCACCAGAACCTGAGCCCGAACCTGAACCAGAGCCAGAGCCAGAGATGACAGCCGAGCCAGAACCGGAGCCGGAACCTGAAGCTGAAACTGCGGCCGAGCCGGATCCCTTCGACGCTGTGGCCGTGCCGGCCGAAGACGCGGAGAGCATGCTGTCGCCAGAAACTCAGACGGCGACCGCCGGTTCGCTGAGCGAAGTTGCCAAGGCGGTGGCCAGCAATCGCCAGGGGCCGGTCCAGGTGGGGGATGGCCGGACCCTGGAGGACATCGTGCGCGAAGCCTTGACGCCGGAGCTGAAAGCCTGGCTGGATGCCAACCTGGCACCGCTGGTCGAACAGATCGTCCGCGAAGAAATCAAGAAGATGGTGCGCCGCGCCGAAGACCAATGATATCCTCGGTTTCGCGCAGCGCAGGTGGGAACGCGCGACTCATTTTTCTCATGATAGACCGAACCCGGCCGGCAGCCGCCAGAACACTCTGAACGACCAAGGCGAGGATACGCCGGCGATGCTGGACAAGACTTACCGGCCAGGCGAGGCCGAAACACGGCACTACGCGGACTGGGAGGCCTCCGGCGCCTTCGCCGCCGATCCGGCCAGCGGGCGGCCCCCATACGTCATCATGATGCCGCCGCCGAACGTCACCGGCAGCCTGCACATGGGCCATGCCCTGACGTTCACCATCCAGGACATCCTGATCCGCTATCACCGCATGACCGGCAAGGACACCCTGTGGCAGCCGGGCATGGACCATGCCGGCATCGCCACCCAGATGGTGGTCGAGCGCCAGTTGGCCGAGCAGGGATTGACCCGGCACAGCCTGGGACGGGCGCGGTTCCTGGAAAAGGTCTGGGAGTGGAAGGCGGACTCCGGCGGCACAATCAACCGGCAACTGCGCCGCCTCGGCGCCTCGCCCGATTGGCCGCGCGAACGCTTCACCATGGACGAAGGTCTGTCCGTGGCGGTGTGCAAGGTCTTCGTCGATCTGCACAAGCAGGGGCTGATCTACAAGGACAAGCGTCTGGTCAACTGGGACCCGAAACTGCACACCGCCATTTCCGATCTGGAGGTGCAGTCGGTGGAGGTGAAGGGGCACCTGTGGCACATCCGCTATCCCATCGAAGGACAGGA
>DASWJP010000065.1:0-7158 GCA_036397065.1 Kiloniellales bacterium
CAATAACTACCTCGAGGGAGCTGTCCCTGCCGGGGCCGTGGTCCCGGTACATGGCGCCCACCTGCACTGCAGGCCACAGAGGAAGAATAACGGCCAACGGCCATCGCGGCACCGCCCACTTCACCGATCCACTCGCCGGCCACTCGGCGCACGGCGATGAGCGAAACAGAGTTGAAACAGGTCAAAGCCGGCTTGCGCCGCGAGGCCGAGCGGCACCGGGCCGAAACGGCTGGCGATGGCCAGGCCGCCGCCGAGTCGGTCGCGAAACGGCTGCTCACGGCGATCTCCCTGCCGACCGGGGCGGTAGTGTCGGGATATTGGCCCATGCGTGATGAGTTGGACCCGCGCCCGGCGTTGATCGCGCTGAACGGCCGCGGCCATCCGCTCTGTCTGCCCGTGGTTGCGGGCAAGTCGCGGCCGTTGGTCTTTCGTGCCTGGCGGCCGGGCGATTCCTTGGTCTCCGGCGGGTTCGGCACCCAAGTACCGGATGCGGCGCAGGCCGAAGTCGTGCCGCGCCTGCTGCTGGTGCCGATGCTCGCCTTCGACCGGGCCGGCTATCGTCTGGGCTATGGCGGCGGTTTTTACGATCGCACCCTCGGGGGGCTGCGCGCGGCCGGCGCGGTGATCGCCGTGGGCGTGGCCTTCGCGGCTCAGGAGATCGCGGCGGTGCCGCACGATGCATTGGATGCCCGCCTCGACTGGATCGTCACCGAGGCAGACGTGATCAAAACGGGATGAAGCGGCGATGAGGATACTGTTTTGCGGTGATATCGTGGGTCGCTCCGGGCGCGATGCCATCACCGCGCACCTGCCGGGACTGCGCCGCTCCCTGGACGTGGACGTGGTCATCGCCAATGGCGAGAACGCCGCCGGCGGTTTCGGCATCACCGCCAAGATCAGCGCGGAGATTCTCGCCGCCGGTGTCGATGTGATCACCGGCGGCAATCACACCTGGGACCAACGCGAGGCCTTCGAATTGGCGGAACGCGAGCCGCGTGTCTTGCGGCCGCACAATTTTCCCGCCGGGACGCCGGGGCGGGGTGCCGCCCTCTACGATGCCGGGCCGGGGCGGCGTATCATGGTTCTCAACGTCATGGGCCGGCTGTTCATGGATCCGCTGGACGATCCTTTTGCCTGTGTGGAGAAGGAGCTGGCCAACCACCGGCTGGGCGCCTCGGTCCAGGCCATCGTTCTCGATCTGCATGCCGAGGCGACCAGCGAGAAAATGGCCATGGGCCACGTGGTCGACGGCCGGGTGTCGCTGTGCGTCGGCACCCATACCCATGTGCCGACGGCGGATACCATGATCCTGCCCGGCGGCACCGCCTATCAGAGCGATGCCGGCATGTGTGGCGACTATGATTCGGTGATCGGCATGGACAAGGCGGTGCCGATCGCCCGATTCACCCGCAAGCTGCCGACTGAACGCATGTCGGCGGCCACTGGCGAAGGCACGTTGTGCGCGGTGTTTGTGGAAACCGATGAGGCCAGCGGCCTGGCCCGGCGTGTCGAACCGGTGCGGGTCGGAGGCCGGCTAAGCCCGGCGTATCCTGGGTGAACGGAAACAGATTGCCGCGGCTAGCCCTTGGTCAGGGACAGAAAACGGCCGACTTCCTCTTCTAGCGTCGCCGTCTGCTGCTGGATGCCGTTGGCGATCAGCCGGGCCCGATCCGTGCCGGCCATCGAGTCATCGCCGGCCGCGGCTAAGATGGCATCCAAGGCGCTGACCGCGCAGCGCTCGGAAAAGCCTTGCACCAAGGCGGCGGCGGTTTCCTGATATCGGCTGATTTCCGCCGCATCGACGATATCGGCCTGGGGAACCTCAAGCTCTGGGACGTTGTGGGGTACGGACATGATTTGACCTCTTCTGCCGAAACCGGTATGCCGGAACGAGGCCTAGCGGTCTGCGACGAAGCGCATCTTGCGGGGCTTCGTCTTAAGAGCGAGTAAATTCCGGGACATTCCGCCCGATGCCGAGGCTGAGGCTTTAGAAAACCACGAAATCCTGCTAGAAGGCGCCGCATTATCGCCATATTGGGCGACTATCAGTGGCATGCGCGGTGCTCGGAGCGCCGACAAACTGGGCGTGCCATACCACGAAATGTGGTAGACAAGTCACAACCACCTAGCATCATCTGGGCTAGCAACTTTAGGGCCGACTGGTCATGGCAGGCCATTCCCAATTTAAGAACATCATGTACCGCAAAGGCGCGCAGGACAAAAAGCGCGCCAAGCTGTTCGGCAAGCTGATCCGGGAAATCACCGTGGCGGCCCGGACGGGTCTGCCGGATGCGGCCAGCAACCCGCGCCTGCGCGCCGCCCTGGCCGCGGCGCGGATCGCCAACATGCCCAAGGACAACATCGACCGGGCCATCAAGCGGGCCATCGGCGGCGACGATACCACCCAATACGAGGAAATCCGCTATGAGGGCTATGGCCCCGGGGGTGTGGCCATCATCGTCGAGGCGCTGACCGACAACCGCAAGCGCACCGCCTCCGAGGTGCGCGCGGCCTTCAGCAAGCACGGCGGCACCCTGGGCGAAACCAACAGCGTCTCTTTCATGTTCGACCGGGCCGGCCTGATTCAGTTCGACCGGGCCGTGGGCAGCGCCGAGGCGGTCTTCGAGGCCGCGGCCGAAGCCGGGGCCAGCGACGTGCAAAGCAGCAGCGACGGCCACGATGTGATCTGTGCGCCGGATGATTTCAGTGCCGTGCGCGATGCCTTGGCGGAGCGCTTCGGCGACCCGCGAGAGGCGCGCCTGACCTGGCGGCCGCAAACGAGCATCGAGGTGGACGAGGTACAGGCCGAGACCCTGCTTAAGTTGCTCGATGTCCTGGAGGACAATGACGACGTGCAGCAGGTCGCGGCGAATTTCGAGATTGCCGACGAGACATTGACACGATTGACCGCCTAAGGCCCCGCGGGGCCGGGTGGATTTTTTTTGCGGGAAGCATGGGGGAACATGCGCGTCATCGGACTGGATCCCGGCCTGCGCCGTACTGGCTGGGGCATCATCGAAGCCGACGGGAATCGCCTGCGCCATGTGGGTAGTGGCGTGGTCGCGACCGATTCGGATGCCGATCTGGCGACCCGCCTGATGCAACTGCATGCGGGATTAAGCCTGGTGCTGGCTGAGTATCGCCCGGACGAGGCGGCTGTCGAGGTGACCCTGGCCAACCGCAATCCGACCTCGACCCTGAAGCTGGGCATGGCGCGCGGCATTGCGTTGCTGACCCCGGCCCTGGCGTCGCTGCCCGTCGCCGAATACCTGCCGCTGGTGGTCAAGAAGGCTGTGGTCGGCACCGGCCATGCCGCCAAGGAACAGGTGGCCATGATGGTCAAGCGGCTCTTGCCCGGCTGCGACCCCACCGGCGCCGATGCCGCCGATGCCCTGGCGGTGGCCATCTGCCACGCCCATACCGCGGCCAGCGGCCGCCGTTGGAGTGCCGGTGATGGGGTAATGCGCCGTCAGGCAGCAGGAAGTGCCCCATGATCGGCAAGCTGACCGGTGTCGTCGATTCCGTGAGCGATGAATGGGTCATCGTCGATGTGGGCGGCGTCGGCTATGTGGTGTTCTGCTCGCGCCGGACCCTGACCAGCCTGCCGTCGCCGGGCGAGACGGTGGCCTTGTCCATCGAAACCCATGTGCGCGAAGACCACATCCACCTCTATGGATTTGCCGATACGGCGGAGCGCACTTGGTTCCGCCTGTTGTGCACCGTGCAAGGGGTCGGCGCCCGCATGGCGCTGGCCATCCTGTCGGTGTTGTCGCCGGCCGAATTGGCCCAGGCCATCGTGGCCCAGGACAAGGCGGCCGTGGCCCGCGCCAACGGTGTCGGCACCAAGCTGGCCACCCGGGTGATCACCGAGCTGAAGGAGAAGGCGGGCAAGATCGCCTTCGCCCCGAGTGCCGGCGAAGCGGGCCGCGCCGGCCCTGGCGCGGTGCCCGAGGATGCGGTTTCGGCCCTGGTGAACCTGGGCTACCGGCGGTCCGAAGCCTTCGGCGCCGTGGCCCATGCCGCCCGCGCCCTGGGCAGCACGGCGCCGCTGGAAGCGGTGATCAAGGCCGGCCTTAAGGAGCTGTCGGCATGAGCGAGGCGCGCGTGGTCGCCCCGGACTTCGAGACCCCGGATACGCCGGAGCAGTCCCTGCGCCCGGCCACTCTGGACGACTTTGTCGGGCAACAGGTTCTGCGTGAAAATCTGCGTGTCTTCGTCGAGGCCGCGCGCAGCCGGGGCGAGGCCCTGGATCACGTGCTCTTCCATGGGCCGCCGGGTCTGGGCAAGACCACGTTGGCACAGATCGTCGCCCGCGAGATGGGCGTCGGGTTCCGCGCCACCTCCGGCCCGGTGATCGCCCGTGCCGGCGATCTGGCGGCCATCCTGACCAACCTGCAGCCGCGCGATGTCCTGTTCATCGACGAGATCCACCGCCTGTCGCCGGCGGTCGAGGAGATTCTCTATCCGGCCATGGAGGATTTTCAGCTCGACCTGATCATCGGCGAGGGGCCGTCGGCGCGTTCGGTGCGTATCGATCTGCCGGCCTTCACCCTGATCGGCGCCACCACCCGGTCCGGGCTGATCACCACGCCGTTGCGCGAACGCTTCGGCATTCCCCTGCGCCTGTTGTTCTATGACGCCGCCGAGCTGCAATTGATCGTCGCCCGCGGCGCCCGGGTTCTGGGCCTGGAGATCACCGATGACGGGGCGCGCGAGATTGCCCGCCGGGCGCGGGGCACGCCGCGGGTTGCCGGCCGGCTGCTGCGCCGGGTGCGCGATTTCGCCGCCGTGGCCAAGGTGGCCGCCGTGGACGCCGCCGCCGCCGATGCCGCCCTGCGCCGGCTGGAGGTGGACGAGCGCGGCCTGGATGCCATGGACCGGCGCTATTTGTCGGTCATCGACGAGAACTACGATGGCGGCCCGGTGGGCGCCGATACCCTGGCCGCGGCCCTGTCGGAACAGCGCGACGTGATCGAAGAGGTGATCGAGCCGTACCTCATCCAAGAGGGGCTTTTGCAGCGCACGCCGCGCGGCCGGGTGCTGACCCGCTTGGGCTATGCCTATCTCGGCCGCGATGCGCCCGGGCGCATGGCGCAGCTCGAGATGCTGATGGCGGATGATGCGGCATCGGACGATGAGGTTGGGCCGTGATCGGCGAGTCGGGGACCATCGACGGCCTGACGCACCGGTTTCCGATCCGCGTCTATTACGAGGACACGGATGTCGCCGGTATCGTCTATTACGCCAACTACCTGAAATTCGCCGAGCGGGCGCGCACCGAGATGCTGCGCCTGGTGGGCGTTAACCAATCGGAAATGACGGAACGTTATGGCTTGGTTTTCGCGGTCCGCACATGCGCCGTCGATTTTCTGCGGCCGGCGCGTCTCGACGATGTGGTCGAGGTGCGCTCGTGTCTCGTCAAGCTTGCCGCGGCAACCCTTCAAGCCGCCCAGGCGGTCTGGCGCGGAGGGGAGGAGCTGGCACGGCTCGACCTGCGTGTGGCATGCCTGCGCCGGGATGGGCGGCCGAGCCGAATTCCAGGGCCCGTTCGGCAAACCCTAGAACCCTACGTACAACGGTCAACACAAGGCTAGTTCATGGAAAATGCAGTGGTCGACTCTCTGGCGCTCGAGGGGTCGGTCAATTACGACTTGACCATCTGGGGCCTGTTCTTTCAGGCCGACATCGTGGTCAAGCTCGTCTTGATCGTTCTCTTGCTCGCCTCGTTCTGGACCTGGGCGATCATCTTCGAGAAGGCGTTGCGCATGCGCCGCCTGCGCGGCTATGCGCATGAATTCGAGGAGGCATTCTGGTCCGGCGGCTCATTGGACGATCTGTTCGACCGCATCGACCGCAACCCGCGCGATCCCATGTCCTCTCTGTTCGTCTCGGCCATGCGCGAATGGCGACGCTCGGCGGCCCGCGGCGGGGTCGCCAAACCCGAAGGCAAGGCCAACCTGCAACAGCGTATCGAACGGGTGATGGCGATTACCCTGGGGCGCGAGATGGAGCGACTGGAGCGGCACATGGTCTTCTTGGCCACCGTCGGCTCGTCGGCGCCGTTCGTCGGCCTGTTCGGCACGGTCTGGGGCATCATGAACGCCTTCACCTCGATTGCCGCCTCCGAGAACACCAGCCTGGCCGTCGTCGCCCCGGGCATCGCCGAAGCCTTGTTTGCCACGGCCCTGGGCTTGGTGGCGGCGATCCCGGCGGTCATCGGCTACAACAAATTGTCCAACGATCTGGGCCGCTACGCGGACCGGTTGGATGCCTTCTCCGGCGAATTCGGCTCGATCCTCTCGCGCCAGCTGGACGAGGCCTGAGCGCATGGCCGGTTCAATGCTCAATGGCGGCGGCAACGGCGGCGCCCGACGGCGCGGCGCCTACCGGCCGATGAGCGAGATCAATGTCACGCCGTTCGTCGACGTGATGCTGGTGCTGCTCATCGTCTTCATGGTCACGGCGCCGTTGCTGACCGTCGGCGTGCCGGTCGATCTGCCGAAGACGAGCGCCAAGTCGATCGGCGAATCGGAGGAGCCGCTGGTCATCTCGGTCACCGCGGATGGGGCCATCTTCATCCAGGAGACCACGGTGGAACTGGAGAACCTGGTGCCGCGCCTGCAGGCGATCACCGAGAACAAGGCCGACACGCGCATCTACGTGCGCGGCGACAAGGGCGTCAACTACGGCCGGATCATGGAGGTTATGGGTAACGTCAACGTCGCCGGATTCAGCCGCGTCGCCTTGATTGCCGAGCTTCCAAAAGGTCATAGCCGCGATGCGCGCAAGACCGACAAGTCCAAGAGCAATTAGGGCGGGCCCGGAATCACCATGTACAAGGGCGCGCTCCTCTCCAGCGTCTTTCACGGCATCGTGCTGGCCGTCTTGATTTTCGGCCTGCCGTCGTTCGTCGATCCGCCGACCACCACGGTGGTGCCGTTCGAGATCGTCACGCCCGAGGAAATGGAACTCCCGAAGCCGGAACCGAAGCCCGAGCCGAAACCGGAAACCACGGCCGAGAAGGTAGCGCCGAAACCCGAGCCGCCGGTCGAGCAGGCCAAACCGCTTCCGGAACCGGAGCCGCCGAAGCCGGAGCCGGTTCCCGAGCCGCCGAAGGCGGAGGCGTTGCCGGAACCGGAGCCGGAGCCGGTCCCCGAG
>DASWJP010000066.1:0-3871 GCA_036397065.1 Kiloniellales bacterium
GTTCGCGGTGGCCGAGCCGACGGATGCGGAGCGCACCCGCGCCGCCGCGGCCCTGGCCCCCTACTGGGAGGAATGGGCCAAGGAGCGCGGCCCCGAGGCCGTCGAAGCCCTGCAAAAAGTCAGAGCCCTCCTCGGGCGGTAAGCGGACCTAAATCCGGCGGCACGAGGGCGGATTTACGCTCCCGGCCGCCGAGGCGCCGCCCGATGGCGGACAGCGACTATCTCATCGTTGGCGCCGGGGCCGCCGGTGCGGTGCTGGCGGCCCGCCTGACGGAAAATCCGCTTATAACGGTTGTCTTGGCGGAGGCCGGCCGCGATCTCGTTCCGGGCCGCGAGCCGGCCGACGTCATGAGCTTGTTTCCCCTGTCGACCTTCAACGGCGCCTATGCCTGGCCCGGCCTCGAGGCCCATTGGCTAACCGCGGCCGACTCGCCGGCGTTGCCCTTCGCGCAAGGTCGTGTGGTCGGCGGCAGTTCCACCATCATGGGCATGTGGGCCGTGCGGGGCGTGCCCAACGACTATGACGACTGGGCCCGGGCCGGCGCGAACGGCTGGGGCTGGACCGACGTGTTGCCGTTCTTTCGCAAGCTTGAGACCGACTGCGATTTCGACGGCCCGCTGCACGGGCAAGACGGGCCGTTGCCGATCCGGCGTCAGCCCCAGCCGGACTGGCCGCCCCTGGCCAAAGCAATGCAGGTCGCCTCGGCCCGGCGTGGATTTGCTCACATCGACGACATGAACGCCGATTTCTCCGATGGCCATTGCGTGCTGCCGATCAGCCGTACGGCGACGGCGCGGGCCTCGGCGGGTCTCTGCTATCTGAACCCGTCGGTACGCAATCGCCGGAACCTGCGTCTTCTCAGCCGAACGACAATCGACCGCCTGCTGTTCGATGGGCACCGCGTGGTCGGTGCCGGTGCCCATACCGAGGATGGCGGGCGGATCGAATTACGGGCGAGAGAAACCATCGTCACCGCCGGAGCATTGCAGACACCGGCGTTGCTCATGCGCTCGGGTATTGGACCCGGAGCCGCGTTGCAAAGCTGCGGCGTTCCCGTCGTCGAGGATCATCCCGGCATCGGCGCTAATCTGCAAAATCATCCGCTGTTGCCGGTTCTTGCCTTCCTGACTCGCGCGGGCAGAGAGCCGACAGGCGATCGGCCGCCCGCGTCGACCTATTTGCGATGGTCATCGGACGTGCCGGGATCGACGCCGGGCGACATGGGCCTCTACATCCGCAGCTATCTCCTGTGGCATGCGCTTGGAAGACGCATGGCCATGCTCTCGCCGGTCCTCATGCGACCCGCTTCCAGGGGCCGGGTGACTCTCGATCGCACCAACCCCGCCGGTTCTCCTGTCGTTGAATTCAATTTCTTGTCCGATCGGCGTGACCTTGTGCGGCTGATCGAGGCTTTGCGCTTCGTATCGGCACTTTCAGGGTCCGGCGAGCTGGCAACGGTCTGTGGCCCTGCGTTCCAGCTCTTGAATGCGAACCGGCTCAATCGCTTCAATACACTATCCCGCAGGAACGCGTTTCTGGCATGGCTGGTAACCGGGTGCCTCGATCTGTGGCCCGCAGTGGGCAGGACCCTTTTCGAGCGTTTGGCCGAGATGCGCTTCATCGGCACCCTCGGCGAAGACAAAACGAGCCTGGGCGATCACATCCGAAGCACAATCATCGGGACCAATCATGTCTGCGGCACATGCCGAATGGGAGGGGCTCGCGATCCGACGGCCGTTGTCGATACCAACGGCCGAGTCCATCGGATCACGGGCTTGCGCGTTGCCGATGCCTCCGTGATGCCGAACATTCCGAGCGGCAACACCCATCTGCCCACGGTCATGGTCGCGGAGAAGATCGCCGATTCAATGAGAACGGATGCTGTCAATTCGTCATTTGCTGGGGCAGCCAGAGGGCCACAGCCGGCCACAAGACCAGGAGCCCCGCAGTCAGGAACATGATGATGGCAAAGGGTATCGCGCCTTTGACGACATCGCCGAGATTGCCGTCCCAAATACCTTGAATAATGAACAAGTTGATGCCCATGGGCGGCGTGATCTGGGCAAGCTCGACGAAGAGCACCAGCACCACGCCAAAGAGCAAGGGGTCGATGCCGTAGTTTCCGAGCATGGGGAAGATCAGCGGCACGGTGATCACAATCATCCCAAGGCTTTCGATCAGGCAGCCCAAGACCGTGAAGATAATGAACAGTGAGACGAAGAACTCGATCCGCGTAAGCTCAAGGGAGACGACGAAGTTTACGATCTCGATGCCAATTCCGGAAAAACTGATGGCGGCTGAAAAGAGAAAGGCGGCAAGAATCAGGAACAATATGCTGCCGACCATCAAGACCGTACTGCGTATGGCGTCGACAAGTCCGGCAATGGTTAAATTTCCGAAGATCATGGCCAAGATGGCCGCGAGGATGCAGCCGATGGTCGCGGCCTCGGTGGTTGTGACGATGCCAAGGTAGAGGAGACCCAACGTGCCGGCGATGAGAATGGCGAAGGGGCTGACATCGCCAAGGGCCGTCATCACCTCGCGCAACGACAGAGACAGCTTTTCCCTCGGTGCGACGGCGGGAAACAATGTCGCATGCAAACCGATATAAATCATGAAGAGCAGGGTCAGAAGCAATCCCGGCACCATGCCGGCCATGAAAAGCTGGGGCACCGAGGTCTGAGTGAAAGTGCCGTAGATGATCATGGCGATGCTGGGCGGAATCAGGATGCCAAGCGTTCCGCCCGCGGCAAGCGAACCGGCCGAGATCGGCCGCGCGTAGTTTCGCGACAAGAGCTGCGGCAGCGCGACCCGGCCAATCGAGGCCGCCGTGGCGACACTCGACCCGCTGACGGCGGAAAAGATCGCGCAGCCCGCGATATTGGTCTGCAATAAACCGCCGGGCAACCCCGAGACCAGTTTCGACAATCCTCGGTAAATGCGCGCGCTGAGGCCGCTGACGCTCAAAATCTCCGCCATCAGGATGAACAGCGGCACGGCGGTCAGCGTGAAACTGCTCATGCTGCCCCAGGCGATAAACCCCAGACTGTTGAGGGAACTAAAACCGCCCTGAATCACCAGCAGCACGAGCGCGGGCAGGGCGATTGCCACGGGGACGCTCAACCCCACGGTCAGAAGTCCCAGAAAAAGACCGAAGGTCAGCAGTATCCCCAACCCCACGCTCATTGCGTTCAATCTTTCTTTCCGGAGAAGGTGCGCAGGGCCCTAAGGTCGGCCACCAAGGTACGAACGAGGACAATGGCGAGGCCGGTCATGCCAATCACCATGGCCGACTGGGGCAGCCAGAGCGGTGTCCCGAGCAGGGTCGCCGCCTTGCTGCCGGCGTTCCAGGACGCAATCTCGAAGCGGCCCAGCTGCCAAATCAGAATCGCGGAGACCGCCAATGTCAGGAGATCGAAAATGACGCGCGAGAGTGCCCGCCCACGCGGCGTGAGCATGGCCTGGAAAAATTCGACACGGTGGAAGCTGTCGTTGGCCTGGCAAACCGCCAAGCTGAGAAAGGCCATGGCGACCAGCATGTACCCGGCAACTTCATCGGCGATCTGAAACGAAAAGCGGAACAACGATCGGGTGACGATGTCCGTTCCAACGATCGCAACCGTGGCGACGAGCGCCAAGGCGCTCAACCAACCGCAAATCTTTTCAACCAGGCCTTCTCGCCGATTCTCCGCTTTTTGCTCGGAAGGTTTCTCGATCACTGGCTCCATCTACCGCCCGAGGAGGGCTCTGACTTTTTGCAGGGCTTCGACGGCCTCGGGGCCGCGCTCCTTGGCCCATTCCTCCCAGTAGGGGGCCAGGGCCGCGGCGGCGCGGGTGCGCTCCGCATCCGTCGGCTCGGCCACCGCGAAC
>DASWJP010000067.1:0-21892 GCA_036397065.1 Kiloniellales bacterium
CATGGCCCTGGCCAAGGGGGCTCGCCAGGCGGGCGCCCGTATTCTGGAAGATGTGAAAGTCACCGGCGTGAACACCGCCAACGGCCGGGTCACAGGAGTCCGCACCGAACAGGGCGATATCGCCGCCGAGGTGGTGGTCAACTGCGCCGGCATGTGGGGCCGGGAGATGGGGCTGATGGCCGGCGTCAACGTGCCCCTGCATGCTTGCGAACACTTTTATGCCATCACCGAGCCGGTGACCGGCATGCCGGCCGGTCTGCCGGTGCTGCGCGATCCGGACTCGTGCACCTATTTCAAGGAGGATGCCGGCAAGATCCTGTTCGGCGCCTTCGAGCCGCGGGCCAAGCCGTGGGGCATGGACGGTATTCCGGAGGATTTCTGCTTCGACGAACTGCCCGAGGATATCGACCATTTCACGCCGATCCTGGAAGCCGCCATGGCGCGGGTGCCGGCCTTGCAGACCGCCGGCATCCGCCGTTTCTTCAACGGGCCGGAGAGCTTTACGCCCGATAACCGGTATCTGCTGGGCGAAGCCCCCGAGCTGCGCGGTTTCTTCGTTGCCGCCGGCTTCAACTCCATCGGCATCCAATCGGCCGGCGGCGCCGGCAAGGTCCTGGCCGAGTGGATCGTCGATGGCCATCCGCCAATGGATCTGTGGGATGTGGATACCCGCCGCATGCAACCGTTCCAGGGCGGTGCCTCCTATCTGCGGCAGCGGGCCGGTGAAGCCCTGGGTCTGCTCTATGCCATGCACTGGCCGTACCGGCAGTACGAGACGGTGCGCGGCCTACGCCGGTCGCCGCTGCACTCGCGTTTGGCGGCGCACGGCGCCTGCTTCGGCGAGGTGGCCGGCTGGGAGCGGCCCAACTGGTTCGCGCCGCCAGGCGTCGAGCCGGTCTATGAGTACAGCTACGGACGGCAGAATTGGTTTCCGCATGCGGCGGCGGAGCACATGGCCGCGCGCCGGAATGTGGCTCTCTTCGATCTCACTTCGTTTGCGAAGTTTCTTGTGCAAGGCCCGGATTCTGAAAATATTTTACTAACGGTTTGCTCCAACGATTTGGCGATCCCACCGGGGCGGGTGGTCTATACCCCTTGGCTCAACGAGCGCGGCGGCATCGAGGCGGATGTCACCGTCAGCCGCCTGGTCGAGGATCGCTTCCTGGTGGTTGCCGGCGCCGCCACGGCGGTGCGGGTTCTCGACTGGCTGCGGCGCACCATGCCGGAGGCGGCGCGGGTATCGGTAACGGACGTGACGTCCGCATATGCGGTTCTCGCCGTCATGGGACCCAACAGCCGCGACCTGCTCGCATCGGTCAGCACCGCCGATTTGTCGAAAGCTGCGTTTCCCTTCGCCGCCCTGCGCGAGATCGAAATCTGCACCGCTCCGGTCCTGGCCCAGCGCATGAGCTATGTCGGCGAGTTGGGATGGGAGCTGTACGTGCCGAGCGAATACGCCGGCGGGGTGTTCGATACCCTGTGGGCGGCGGGCGTCGATCATGGCCTGCGCCTGGCGGGCATGCATACCCTCGACTCCTGCCGCCTTGAGAAAGGCTTTCGTCACTGGGGCCATGACATCGGCGACGAGGACACCCCTCTTGAAGCGGGCCTGGCGTTCGCCTGTGCCTTCGACAAGACGCCGCCGTTCATCGGGCGCGAGGCCCTGCAACGCCAGCGGCAGGACGGGGTGAAGCGGAGTCTGGTGCAATTCGTCCTGGACGATGCCGGGCCGCTGCTCTATCACAACGAGCCGATTGTCCGGGATGGCCGCATCGTCGGCCGTCTGACATCCGGCGCTTATGGCCATGCCCTGGGCCGCGCCGTGGGGATGGGGTACATTGCCGATCCAGGTGGGGTTGATGCCGCATTCGTGCAGGCCGGCCGGTACCAGATCGAGATCGCGGGCGAGAGGTTCGGGGCCAGCGCCAGTCTGCGGCCACACTTGTAGATCCGAGGTCGCGCACGACCGGCCAAATGCCGTCGGCCGGAAGCGTATAAATCATTAAATAGTCTAATTGGGAGGCAGTTTCGTCATGCTGGTTGGGGTTCCAAAAGAAATCAAGACGCACGAATATCGCGTCGGCCTGGTGCCGTCCTCGGTGCGCGAGCTGGTGCATCACGGCCACAAGGTGCTGGTTCAGGCGAATGCCGGCGCCGGCATCGGCTTCGAGGATGAAGCCTATCGCGCCGCCGGGGCGGATATCGCCAAGAACGCCGCGGACATCTTCGCCAAGGCGGACATGATCGTGAAGGTGAAAGAGCCGCTGCCGGGCGAATACAAGATGCTGCGCAAGGACCAGATCCTGTTCACCTATCTGCACCTGGCGCCGGATCTGGCGCAGACCGAGGGTTTACAGAAGTCCGGCTGTATCGCCATCGCCTATGAAACGGTGACCGATACGCGCGGCGGCCTGCCATTGCTCTCGCCCATGAGCGAGGTGGCCGGGCGGATGTCGGTGCAGGTCGGCGCCCACTGCCTGGAGAAGGAGCAGGGCGGTTCCGGCATGCTGCTCGGCGGCGTGCCCGGCGTGCCGGCGGCCAAGGTGGTGATTCTGGGCGGCGGCGTCTCCGGCACCAACGCGGCGCGCATGGCCATGGGTATGGAGGCGCACGTCACCGTGATCGATTTGAGCCTCTCCCGGCTCTACGCGCTGGACCTGCAGTTCGGCGCCATGCTGAACACCATCTATTCCACCGTTGATGCCATCGAGACGCATGTGGTGGGCGCCGATTTGGTGATCGGCGCGGTGCTGGTGCCGGGCGCCGCGGCGCCGAAGCTGATCACCCGCACCATGATCAAGCAGATGCGGCCCGGTTCGGTCTTTGTCGATATCGCCATCGACCAGGGCGGTTGCGCGGAGACCTCGCGGCCGACCAGCCACGCGGAGCCGACGTTCGTGGAGGAGGGGGTGGTGCACTATTGTGTCACCAATATGCCCGGCGCGGTCGCCCGCACCTCGACCTTCGCGCTGAACAATGCCACGCTGCCCTTCGTCCTGGCCCTGACGGACAAAGGCGTGCGGCGTGCCTTGGCTGAGGATGTGCACCTGAAGAACGGCCTCAACGTGGCCGCCGGCAAGGTCACCTACAAGGCCGTGGCGGACGCGCACAAGTTGCCCTACACGGCACCGGAGGAGATTTTGGGCCTGTAACGGCCCAGGAGGAGACGGCCATGGCCTGCTGTCACTATTATGCGCCCAGCGACGGCGGCGACGAGGTCTTCGCGGTCGAAGGTGCCGCCGTGACGTTCGGGGCCGGGGTGCTGGCCGAGGCCGGCGATCATGCCGCCGCCCTGGGAATCCGGCGCGTCGCCCTGATGACCGACAAGGTCCTGGCCGGCCTGCCGCACGTGGCGGCGGTGCGCCGCTCGCTGACGGTGGCCGGGCTGGATGTGGTGCTCTACGACGAGGTGCGGGTGGAGCCCACGGACGACTCCTTCAAGGCGGCCGCGCGTTTCGCCACCGAGGGGAAGTTCGACGGTTTCGTTTCCGTGGGTGGCGGCTCGGTCATCGATACGTGCAAGGCCGCCAACTTGTATTCGACCTACCCGGCGGATTTCCTGACATACGTCAACGCGCCCATCGGCGGCGGTCAGCCGGTGCCGGGCCTTTTGAAGCCGCATATTGCGTGCCCCACCACCTGTGGCACCGGCAGCGAATGCACCGGCATCGCCATCTTCGACCTGTTGGACATGCAGGCGAAGACCGGCATCGTCTCGCGCCGCCTGCGTCCCACCCAGGCCCTGGTCGATCCGGCGAGCACGGACACCCTGCCGAAAAACGTCGTCGCGGCCAGCGCCTTCGATGTGCTCAGCCATGCCTTGGAGTCCTATACGGCGCTGCCCTATAGCAAGCGCGCCGCGCCCAAGCGGCCGAGCCTGCGGCCGCTCAGCCAGGGCGCCAACCCGTGGAGCGACCTGGGCTGCCGCGAGGCTTTGCAGATTCTCGGCGGCAATATGGTCAGAGGGGTCGTCGAGAAGGATGCCACCGATGCCCGGCATCAACTGATGTGGGCAGCCACCCTGGCCGGGATCGCCTTCGGCAACGCCGGGTGCCATGCGCCGCACGGCATGTCCTATGCCGTCTCCGGCCTGGTGCGGGACTATCAGCCGGACGGTTACCCCACCGGCGCGCCGATCGTGCCGCACGGCATGTCGGTGATCGTCAACGCCCCGTCGGTGTTTCGGTTTACGGCGCCGGCATGCCCCGACCGGCATTTGCGGGCGGCGGGCTGGCTGGGCGCCGACACGCGCGGCGCCGGCGAGGCGGATGCCGGCGAAGTGCTGGCCGGGCAGATCATCGCCATGATGCGGGCCACCGGCGTGCCCAACGGCATCGGCGGCGTCGGCTATGGCGAAGACGATATCGCGGCCCTGACCGAAGGGTCATTCCCACAGCGCCGTCTGATGGACAATGCGCCCCGGCCGATCAGCAAGGATGACCTGGCGGGCCTGTACCGGAGCGCCCTGGCCTACTGGTAGGCTGCGTTAGTCGGCCGCCAACTCACCCACGGGCAGGGCCACCGCCCGATCGGCGGAAAAGGTAATGCGCGTGCTTTCCCCTTCGCGCAGTTTCGGGACGCTGCCATCGTTAGATACGGTAAGGGCAATGTCCTTGCGGCCTTCACCTTTCAGATAGATGTGCCGAACCGACCCCTCGAAGGCCTGGCTCACGACCGTCGAGTCGATGCCGTTCTCGCCGTCGCCTTTGGCCAGGGAGAGGGCTTCGGGGCGGACGAACAGGATCGCCGCATCGCCCGGCCGCAAGCCTTGCCGGTTGCGGCCGCGCAACGGGCCGAAGTGCGTCTCGATCACCGCATGGCTTCCATCCGCGTTCAGAACTTTGCCATGGAAGGCATTGTTTTCGCCCACGAACGAGGCGACGAAGGCGGTCTCCGGATTGTCGTAGATGGCAGAGCCGTCGCCGATTTGCTGAATCACACCCTGGCTCATTACGGCGATGCGGTCCGACATGGTCAGCGCTTCGCCTTGATCGTGGGTGATGTAGATGAAGGTGATGCCGACCCGGCGCTGGATGCTGCGCAGCTCGGCGCGCATGTGTTGGCGCAATTTCAAGTCCAGGGCGGAGAGCGGCTCGTCCAGCAACAGCACGCTCGGCTCCACGGCCAGGGCGCGGGCAATGGCCACCCGTTGCTTCTGCCCGCCGGAAAGGGCGCTGACCATCTTGTCGCCCTGGTCGGGCAGGGCGATCAAATTCAACAGATCCTCGGCGCGCTTGTGCCGCTCCGGCTTGCTCATGCCGCGGACTTCCAGGCCGAAAGCGATGTTGTCGGCCACGCTCATCAGAGGAAACAAGGCCAGGTTCTGGAAGATCAGCGCGGTGGGCCGCTTGTTCGGCCCGATGCCGCGCATGTCCTGACCGCCGATGCGCACCGTGCCCTCGCTAGGCTCGAGAAAGCCGGAGATGGCCCGCAGGATGGTGGTCTTGCCGCAACCGGACGGCCCGAGGAAGCTGAAAAATTCGCCTTCCTCGATATTCAGATCGGCATCGCGCACGGCCGTAAAATTGCCGAAGCGAATGGAAATGTGGTCGAGATGAACCCCGGCGCTCATGGTGCTGCTGCCTTCCCTGGGAGGTCTGGTCGGTGCCTCGATCCTGACGGCCGGTTGTGTCCGGCTTTGCGTCGGATCCATGAACATTATGGTACAGGTTGCGAACAGCGGGAAGGCTGTTCGAGCCTCACCGCCTAAATCTCCGGGCGTCCGTAGTAGAGAGCCTGGGTATGCCTGGCCTCGGCGAAAAACAGCCAACGGGCCACAGTCACCCCGATGCTGGCCAGCACGGCGGACAATGCCAGTCCCGCGGCGCCTGCGGCTCCCGGCGCCATCTGCGCCAAGGCCATCAGCACCAGTGGAAGCGGCAGCCCGAGAACGAAGGCCAGGCGGCGCAGCCGGCGCGCGTGCTTGCGGGCGACGCGATAGCCCATCTCGCGCAGCAGATAGTTCTCCTCGGTATGCGGGGCCTCCAGCGGCTGTACGCGGCCCAGATGCCCCAGGCCTGTGGCGGTTTCCGCGGTCGTCGCCGAGGTCACCCGGCGCATCGCCCGCCAGTAACCCGCCTTGATCGACCAGGCGAGAACGAGCGATCCCATGGCCAGCCACTCGACCCATCCGGCACCCGTGCCGAACTGACGCGCCACAACGGCCAGCCACACCGCCCCAGTGGCCAGGGCAAAGGCGGTGAACAGGATGGGGACCCACGGCGTATGCCACTGGTGGATGGTCTTCAGGGAGGCATAGATCATGCCCGTGCAGGCCACCGTGACCACGGCACCGGCGGCGGACAGCATGGCGAAGATGGTCCAAATACCCCCAGCGGACTGGTAAACCACCCAGCCAAGGGCAAAAGGCGCCGCGACAGCGTAGGTGGCCAGCGCCGCCACGCCTTCCCGCGACAGCCACGAGCTGCGCCATTGTGTCAGGGCCCGCCAGGCCCGCTCCGGATGCCCCAGATGATAGGTGGAGGCGGCCAGGCCGATGCTGACGAAGCCCAGGGCCATCCCGAGAGCGGCAATGCCGAACCAGCGCTCGGCCGGCAAGAACCCGAAAGGCGCGGCGATGCCCAGGAGAAACAGCATGCCATAGCCGGCACCCGCGGCGGTGGTGAAGACGACTAGGGATGGGGCAGGGTGCACGGGAGCTCAGTTCTGAGGGCGGAGGTTACAGCGAGGGTGGTCTTGCCAGATTCCGGCGCCACAGGCCAGCCCGTCGCGCCTCAGCCCGCCAGGCCGCGCACCAGGCCCAGGCTGGCCAAGGCGACCAGCAGAAGCAGCGTGAAGCGGCGAAACGAGTCCGGCGTGGTCTTGAGAAACTGCCGGTTGCCAACCGCCACGCCGGCCAGCAGCGGGATACAGAACCAGGCCGTTCGCACCCCCACATCGCCAGTCACCAGTCCATGGGTGACGGCCACGCCGGTGCCGTAGATGTCGCCCAGCATGAGATAGATCACCAGGGTTGCCCGCGAGACCGTTGCGCCGGTGGCGGTCGACAGCAAGAACAGCACCACCGGCAGGCCGCCGACAGCGGCGATGCCGTTGGCCAGACCGGACGCGATGCCCGTGCCCAGGATGTGGCCCCGGCGCGGCGCCGAATGCAGGCGATAGCCGAACCAGAGCGCCAGGCTGGCGCCGAGCACCAGGACGGAGATGACCACGCGCATGGGATCGGCCGGCAGGCGGGCTAGAAACGCCATGCCGATGGGCATGCCGAACACCGCACCCGCCGACAGCCACCCCACCGTCGGCCACGCCACGGAGCCCCAAACCTGGCGCAGCAGGCCCAGGCTGGCGGCAATTTCCAGGAGCAGGGCGATGGGCACCACCTCGGCTGGGGGAATGACCAGGCCGAGGCCGGTGACCATGATGGCGGAAGCGCCAAATCCGCTATAGCCGCGCACCACGGCGGCCACAAAGACCACCACCACGGAATAGGCCAGGATGCCGCCGTCCAGACCGGCGATAGAAAACGAGGTCACAGTGTCACTCCAGTCCGATCCGGCATTGACGCGCGGCGGCACTGTACCGATACATCAATCGGGCCGACAGACCAATGAGTGGACCTGAGGCATAGGTACGTTAGGATATGCGCTTCAATATTTACGGCAGATACCAGCTTGAGGTCGTTCGCCAAGACAACGCATGGATCGTCTATCGCACGGGCGACGGCAAGCGCCGCCGGGAGATGGGCCTCGTGATCCCGTCGTCGGTTATGGCCGCCGATGTGCCGATGTACTTGGATGACCTCCTGCATGAGCTGGCATCTCCGGGAGCGACGATCCGGCGGCTCGACTAGCACGGATTTTTTTGCGCCCAACGGGCGCGGCAACAACTGGGAATAGGTGATCGGACATGAGCAAGCTTGCCTTCATCGGCCTGGGCGTCATGGGATATCCCATGGCCGGGCATCTGCAGAAAGCAGGTCATCAGGTGACCGTCTACAATCGCACCACCGCCAAGGCCGACTCCTGGGTCAAGACCCATGGCGGCGCCAAGGCGCCGACCCCGCACGCCGCCGCCGAGGGTGCCGAGATCGTCTTCACCATGGTCGGCAACGACGATGACTTGCGCAGCGTGGCGCTGGGCGAGGACGGCTTGCTGGCCGGGATGAAGAAGGGCACCATCCTGGTTGATCACACCACCGCCTCGGCCGAAGTGGCGCGCGAGCTGTTTGCCTTGGCCAAGGAGAAGGGGATCGACGCCATCGACGCGCCGGTTTCCGGCGGCCAGGCCGGCGCCGAGAATGGGGCGCTCACCGTCATGTGCGGCGGCGAGTCGCCGATTTTCGATCGGGCCAAGCCGGTGATCGATGCCTACGCCCGCGCGTGCTTTCTGTTAGGTCCCGCCGGGTCGGGACAGTTGACCAAGATGGTCAACCAACTCTGCATCGCCGGTCTCATTCAGGGATTGGCGGAGGGGATGAGCTTCGGCATGAAGGCTGGCCTGGACATGGAAAAAGTCATCGCCGTGATCTCCAAGGGCGCGGCGCAGTCGTGGCAGATGGACAATCGCGCCGCCACCATGTGCCAGGGCAAGTTCGAGTTCGGCTTCGCCGTCGACTGGATGCGCAAGGACCTGGGGATCTGTCTGGCCGAGGCCCGGCGCAATGGCGCGCGCCTGCCGGTCGCCGCCTTGGTCGATCAGTTCTACGCCCATGTGCAGGCGCGCGGCGGCAATCGTTGGGATACCTCCAGTGTCATGCACCTTTTGACCAACGATTAGGAATTTCCGGTTTCCGCCGCCTTCACCGCTTGCCAGGCGGCTTCCATCTCGTCGAGGGAGGCATCGCCCATGCGGCGTCCCCTGGCGGCGAGGGCGGTTTCGACCTGGCGGAACCGGCGCTCGAACTTCATGCCGGCCCGGCGCAGGGCTGCTTCCGCGTCCACGTCCAGGTGGCGGGCCAAATTGGCGGCGGCGAACAACAGATCGCCCAGCTCGTCCTCAAATCGCTCGTGTCCGCCGCCGGCGGCGATCTCGTGGCGCAGTTCCGCGATCTCTTCCTCGATCTTGGCCAGCACCGGCTCGATCGCCGGCCAATCGAAGCCGACGCGGGCGGCTCGCCGCTGCAAAGCCATGGCCCGGGTCAGGGCCGGCAGGGCGACCGTGACGTTGTCGAGCACGCTGGCCGGTGCATCCTGACCTTCGGTCTTGGTGGCCCGCTCGGCCGCCTTGTGCGCCTCCCAGGACCGGGTCTGCGCCGCCGCCGTATCGACCTTGGCCTCGGCAAAGACATGCGGGTGGCGGCGCACCATCTTGTCCGAGATAGCCTCGGCCACGGCGGTAAAATCGAACAGGTCCTCCTCTTCCGCCATGCGGGCGTGGAAGACCACTTGCAACAACAGATCGCCAAGCTCTTCCTTGAGATCGCCCATGTCGCCGCGCTCGATGGCGTCGGCCACCTCGTAGGCTTCCTCGATGGTGTAGGGGGCGATGGTGCGGAAGTCCTGTTCCAGGTCCCAGGGGCAACCGCCATGGGGGTCGCGCAGCCGGGCCATGACGTCCAGCAGACGCTGTAAAGCGGCGGCGGAGGCGGGTGGTAAACTGGAATTAGGCATGACGGCGGCGAGCATATCCGAGGCGCGGACATCCGGCAAAGGTGCCGTGTGGAATCCAAAGGTTAACCATATTGTGCTATGTATGTTAACCTGTTGCACAAGAAAGACGCGCATCCTACTCTTTTGGGATATCTTGCGGGCGGGCTTTGATGATTTGACGGTCTTGGCGTATTTCACGACGGCTTGGCGGCCTGACGTTCCGGCTGCCCGCGAGGTCATACGCCAGGGTTGCCGCGCGCCGGATTCGACCTGTAGAAAGTCCAAGTAAGCAGTAGTCATGGGCAACCGATCGCCGCGCACATGCCCATAAGGAGAGTGGATGACCGATAAGCCTGAGGCCCCGGCAGGCGAATCCCAGATCGCGCCACGCATCGTCGTCATCGGTGTCGGCGGCGCGGGCGGCAATGCCGTCAACAACATGATCGAATCGAAGTTGGCCGGGGTCGAGTTCCTGGTGGCCAATACGGATGCGCAGGCGCTGCAGCAAACGCTGTGCGAGCGCACCATTCAGCTTGGCCGGGGCATCACCCAGGGCCTGGGCGCCGGTTCGCATCCCGAGGTCGGTCGGGCCGCCGCCGAGGAAGCCCTGGAAGAGATCATGGGCGCCCTCGAAGGGGCCAACATGGTGTTCATCACCGCCGGCATGGGCGGCGGCACCGGCACGGGTGCCGCGCCGATCATCGCCCGGGCGGCACGCGAGGCGGGCATTCTTTCGGTCGGCGTGGTCACCAAGCCATTTCAGTTCGAAGGCGCCCGGCGGATGCGCATGGCCGAGGCGGGCATCGGCGAATTGACCGAGTTTGTCGATACCCTGATCGTCATCCCCAATCAGAATCTGTTCCGCGTCGCCAACGAGAAGACGACCTTCGCCGAGGCTTTCAAGACGGCGGACCGGGTGCTGCATTCCGGCGTGCGCGGGGTCACCGATCTGATGGTCATGCCGGGCCTGATCAATCTGGATTTTGCCGACATCCGCTCGGTGATGACCGAAATGGGCAAGGCCATCATGGGCACGGGCGAAGGCGAGGGGGAACGCCGCGCCCTGGCCGCTGCCGAGGCCGCCATATCCAATCCGCTGCTGGACGATGTCTCCATGCAGGGCGCGCGCGGCGTGCTCATCAACATCACCGGCGGTCTCGACCTGACCCTGTTCGAGGTGGATCAGGCCGCCAACCGCATCCGCGAGGAGGTCGATCCGGAGGCCAACATCATCTTCGGCTCCATCTTCGATCCCGCCATGGAAGGCAAAATGCGGGTTTCGGTGGTCGCCACCGGTATCGAGGCGGAAAAAACCAAGCGCCCCCGCGCGGTGCCGATCAGTCTGGTGGTCAGCCAACGGTCCGGTAAATCCATATCGCCGGCCGGGCGGACCGAACCGGTGATCGCGAAGCAACCCGAAACACCGCCGGCCGCCAAGGCACTGCCGCCCGCCGAAACATCGGCCGCTGCCGCACCAGCCACAGTCGCGCCAGGCCCAGTCTCAACGGCTCCTCTTTCACCGGCTCCCGCCTCGCCGCCACGTGGCGACAGCGGTGCGGACAAATCATTTTTTCAGCGTCTGGCGCCGGCCAAACCAAGCACACAGAGCGCCGGCCTTTCCGGCGATGATAAAACGCCACGGCAGGCATCCGGCCAGCCGGTTCTGGGGGGGCATTCGTCCTCGTCCGCGGCGCCCAACCTGCGCGCCAATCCGGCACCGCGGGAGGCTGCCTCAACCGCGGCCGAGGCGGCCGGTGAAATCGATGCCGGCTTGATCGAGGACGAAACGGAAGAGCCCGAACTGGTTCTCGACGATGAAACGCCGCCACGACCCGACGCCAAGGCCGACACTGAGGAAGATGCGGCTGACGGCGACACAACGCCGGAGCGCACCGGCGGCAGCGGCGCCCCGCGGCCAAAGAAGCGCGGTAACAGTATTTTTGCGTGGATGACCGGTGGCAGCTCGGCCAGCGCCGAGGAGCTGTTCGACAAGGGCGACCGCTACTACCACGGACAAAGTGTGCGCAAGAACCTGGCCCTGGCCCAGAGGGCCTACCGCAAAGCGGCCGAGATGGGCCATGCCGGGGCGCAAAACCGGCTGGGCTGGATGTACGAAAAGGGCGAGGGCGTCGATGCCGACTACAACGAGGCGGTGAAATGGTATCGGGCGGCGGCCGAGCAGGGTCACGTCAACGCCATGAACGACCTGGGCTATATGTTCCGCCAGGGCTGGGGCGTCAGCCAGAACTATACGGACGCCATGCACTGGTTCCGCAAGGCGGCGGAAAAGTACGACAGTTATGCCGAATACAACCTCGGCCAGATGTACGAGAACGGTTGGGGCACCGAGAAGGACATGGACGAGGCGGTGCGCTGGTTCCGCCGATCCGCCGCGCGCGGCCATGAGTGGGCGGCCAAGCGTCTGGAAGAACTCGGCATCGACACCTGATGGCCACCCGCCAGCGCGTCACACGGGTCGGGCTGATTCAATCCAATCGCAATATAGCCAGCATAAACCTGGAGTTATTGGCCCTTCGGCGGCGTTCCACCGGCCGGAGAATCATGCGGCGCCTGGCATGTTCAATCGTATTTAAATCGCGCATAATGTATATTATGGAAAATACAGATAGGTTTCAGGAGTCGATGTCGATGACCATTCCATCGTACGCTGGCTCAACACCCTCCGGGCATCGGCGGCGCAGATCCTCGTAGTCGATCTGGTGATTCATGTGCGTCAAGATGGCGCGCGCCGGTTTGACGCGTTCAATCCAGCTCAGGGTCTGTTCCAAGTGCGAGTGCGTCGGATGCGGCTTGTCGCGCAGGCAATCGACAATCCACACCTGTACCCCGTCCAGTGCCGCGAACGCGGTGTCATCCAGGTCGACCGCATCGGTCGAATACGCCACCGGTCCGAAACGCAGGCCCAAGGAGGTTTCCGGACCGTGCCCCTGGACAAACGGAACCAACTCGATCGAGCCGATCTCCGTCGGCCCGTTCAGGTCAAGATCCTGAAAGACCGGCCGATACAGGCTGCCTGGATCGTAGCTGGACGCAAAGGCATAGGCGAAACGCGCCGTCAGGGCGCTTTGGGTCTGTGTGTCCATATAGGCGTCGATGGGCGCGCCGCGGGCGTGCATCAGGCCACGAAGCTCGTCCAGCCCATGGCAATGATCGGCATGGGCATGGGTGAACACCACCGCATCCAGCCGTCGAACCCGCGCATCGAGAAGCTGTGCGCGCACATCCGGCGACGCATCGACCAGAACGGTCGTGTCGCCGGACTCGACCAGGATCGACACACGGCGGCGGCGATTTCTAGGATTGAATGGATCGCAGACGCCCCAGTTGCCGCCTGGCGTGCCATCCACGAACGGCACGCCGCCGGAGCCCCCGCAGCCGAGAATCGTGATTTTCATGCGCCTTGGGCACCGATCTTGCTGAACAGCCGCCGGGCATTATCCGCGGTCGTCTCCGCTAACTCATTGACGGATACCTCTTTAATCTTGGCGACGGCGGCGGCCGTATGGGCCACGAACGCCGGCTCGTTGCGTTTGCCGCGCTTGGGCTCCGGCGCCAGATACGGCGCATCGGTCTCGATCAGCAAGCGGTCGAGCGGAATGTCGCGCACCACGGCCCGCAGAGCCTCGGCCTTGCGGAAGGTGACGATGCCGGAGATGGAGATATACAGGCCCAGATCCAGGGCCGCCCTGGCCAATTCCGGGCCGGCCGTGAAGCAGTGGATGACACCGGAATATGGCCCCTGCCCGCGCCCTTCGCGCAAGATGTCCGCCGTATCGTCGTCGGCATCGCGCGAATGGACGATCAGCGGCAGTCCGGTTTCGCGCGCCGCGGAGATGTGGGCGCGAAAGCTGTCCTGCTGCCGCTGCCGCGGCGCATGCTCGTAGTAATAGTCGAGGCCGGTCTCGCCGATGCCCACCACTTTGGGATGGCCTGCATGGGCCACCAGCCGCCGGGTGTCGTCCTGGCCCTCCACTTCGGCTTCGTGTGGATGCACGCCCACGGAGCAATAGATATCTGCATGCCCCTCCGCGATCGTCCGCACCACGTCGAACTCCGACAGCTTGGTGCATATGGTGATCATGGTGGTCACGCCGGCGGCCCGGGCACGGGCGATCACGTCTTCCAAATCGCCATCACGCGCCAGGTAATCCAGGTGGCAGTGGGAATCGAACAGCATCCGAGGGCCTAGCTGTCGCCGTTATCCGGTTCGACGTACCGGGGAAACACGCCTTCCGGTGCCGGTAACGAGGTGCCGGCGGCCAAAGGCGTCTCCAATGCGGCAAAGGTCCGGGCGTCCGCCCCCACGCCCAGTTGGTCGAGCATGCGCGCCATGCTGCGCGGCAGTACCGGCTGCGACAAGATCGCAAGGCGGCGGATCACCTCGGCCAGCACATACAGCACCGTGGCCATGCGCGCCGGGTCGGACTTGCGCAAGGCCCAGGGCGCCTGCTCGTCCACATAGCGGTTGCCGGCACCGATCACCTCCCAAGTGGCCTCCAGGGCCCGGTGAAAGGCCTGTTCGTGGTAATCGGCGCGCAAGCGCGGCAGCAGGGCCTTGGCCGCATCCAGGAGGGCGGTATCGGCGGCCGAGAACGTACCGGCCGATGGCACTTGGCCGGCGCAGTTCTTGGCGATCATGGACAAGACCCGCTGCGCCAGGTTGCCGAAATCGTTGGCCAGGTCGCTGTTGATGCGGCCCACCATGGTCTCGTGACTGATATAGCCGTCATTGCCGAAAGGCACTTCGCGCAGCAGGTAGTAGCGCACCGGATCCAAGCCATAGCGCGCCACCAGGTCCTGCGCCCGCAGCACGTTGCCAACGGATTTCGACATCTTCTCGCCGCGATTCAGCAGCCAGCCGTGGGCGAAGACCCGCTTCGGCGGCGCCAGTCCGGCGGCCATCAGGAAGGCCGGCCAATACACCGCGTGAAAGCGCAGGATGTCCTTGCCGACCATATGCACATCGGCCGGCCAGTATGTCTTGTAGGAGGCGCTCTGCGTATCCGGATAACCGACGGCGGTAATGTAGTTGGTCAGGGCGTCCAGCCAGACATACATGATGTGCGCCGGATCGCCGGGCACCGGCACGCCCCAGGTGAAGGTGGTGCGGCTGACCGACAGATCCTTCAGGCCACCGCTGACGAAGCTGGTCACCTCGTTGCGCCGGGAGTCCGGGCCGATGAAGTCCGGATTGGCCTCGTAGAACGCCAGCAAACGCTCCTGCCAGGCCGACAGGCGGAAGAAGTAGGACGGTTCCTCCACCCACTCCGCCTCGGCGCCCGAGGGGGCGATCTTCTTGCCGGCCGGCGAGTCCGTCAACTCGCTTTCCGCATAAAACGCCTCGTCGCGCACGGCATACCAGCCAGCGTAGCTGCCCAGGTAGATTTCCTTTTTCTCCACCAACCGGCCCCAGATGGCCTGACAGGATCGAATATGACGGTCCTCGGTGGTGCGGATGAAATCGTCGGGGGTGAATTCCAGAGCCTGCCACAGGGCGCGAAAGTTCTCCGCTACCTTATCGGTAAAGGCCTGCGGCTCCATGCCGGCGGCTCGGGCGGATTTCTCGACCTTTTGGCCGTGTTCGTCGGTGCCCGTCAGAAAGCGGACGTCGTATCCGTCCAGGCGCATGAACCGGGCCAAGGCATCGCAGGCCAGCGTCGTATAGGCGTGGCCGATGTGCGGCACGTCGTTGACGTAATAAATCGGCGTCGTGATGTAGTACGACGGTTTGCGGGCGGGCATCGGGATCTCCTCGCGGTGCGGCGCCACCCTCAGGACGCGCCCCGCGGTCCACACTCAGGAAGCGAAGGCTTCGATCTCGAGGAACGCGGTGATAACGGTCTGTTTGCGGTCTAGGTTCGCGGCCTCCGCACGGGGCAGGCAACGGGCGGTTTTCTCCCATATGGTCAGCCAGTGCGCAAGGGGCCGGTGGGCCAGCAGGCGCTGCATCAGGCCCCCCTCCCCGTCTATGACTTCCGGCGGCAGGCTTCCCGCGGCGCCCCCCTTGATCATGCGCGCCAGCCACCAGGTCAGCAGCTCCATGCCCGTTCGGAAGGCCGTGCCTTCGCTGTCTTTGGCCAGCCGGTCGCCGAAGGCGTGCACGCGGGCCACATCCAGGCGCGGCAGGTCACCGATGACATGCACCAGCTCGCGGTACAGCTCCAAGCCCCCGCCGGCGGCCAAGTCCAGGGCGCGGCCGATACTGCCCTCCGCCAGGCGGGCCAGCGCGGCCGCATCCCCGGATGCCAGACCGGGCGCATGGGCTGCCAGCAATTCGGCGACGGTCGCTTCCGGCAAAGGCATCAGGGGCAGATGACAGCAGCGAGAGCGCACGGTCGCCGGCACCGCACCCGGCGCGTGGCAGACCAACAGCAGCAAGGCATTCGCCGGGGGCTCCTCCAAAACCTTCAGCAAGGCGTTGGCGGCACTGCGGTTCAAGTCATCCACCGGATCGACGATGGCCACCCGCCAGCCGCCCTCGCTCGCGGTCATGTGCAGGAAATCGCCCAACGTGCGCACGTCGCGCACCGGAATCTCGCTGCGCGGCTTGCCGGTCTTCTCGTCTATGCCGCGGACCAACACGCGCAGATCCGGGTGACCGCCGGCGGCGACGCGGCGAAACACCGGATGGTCCGGGTCCAAGTAGAGCGAGTCCGGCGCGGGCGCCGGTTCCGCATCGAACAGACCACCGCCCTGCCCCGCCCCGCCCTCGGCGAGCACGAACCGGGCACAACGATACGCCAGGGTCGCCTTGCCGATGCCGCGCGGGCCTGCGATCAGCCAGGCATGGGGCAAGCGGCCGGAGCGAAAAGCGCGAAGGAGGGTCGCCTCCGCCGCGTCGTGGCCGCGCAGATCGGGATTGGCAATGGCCGGCACCGGGCCGGAGTCCGGCTCTTCCTGCTTACTCACAGATCGATCCCCAGGTGCTTGCCGACCAGGTGGCGGATTTCCGCATGCACATCCTCGATACTGGCCGCGCCATCAACGATATGGCAGCGTTTGGGCTCGCGCCGGGCGATATCGCGAAAGCCGTCGCGCACCCGTTCGTGAAAGGCCCTGTCCATACCCTCATAGCGCGTCTCGCCATCGCGGCGGCCGGCCGCGCGGCGCAAGCCGTCATCGACCGGCACTTCCAAAATGACTGTCAGATCCGGGCGAAATCCGCCCACCACGAGCGCGTAGAGTTGTTCCACCGGTGCCCGGCCCAATTGGTGGCCGTATCCTTGATAGGCCATGGTCGAGTCGGCAAAGCGGTCGGAGAGGACCCAAGTGCCGGCGGCCAGGCTGGGAAGGATCAATGCCTGGAGATGATCCCGCCGGGCGGCGTAATGCAACAAGGCTTCGGTGGTGGCGTCCCAGCGTGCCGCGGCGCCGCGCACCAGAAGCTGGCGGATCTCCTCGCCGCCCGGTGTGCCGCCCGGCTCGCGCGTGACACACACGGGCACGCCCACACCCTTAAGGGCATCGGCGAGCCGCCGAACCTGGGTCGATTTTCCCGCGCCTTCGCCGCCCTCGAATGTGATGAACCGGCCCGGTGCCACCGGCTAACCCGCGTGCACGCTCCGGCGCGCGGTCATTGGGCGCCGAAGACCAGATAACTCAGGCTCGCCCGAATGCGGCCGATGGGACCGAGATTGGCCACGTCCTCATTGGCCAACAGCGGCACCACAATGGGCGCGGACTCGGGGATCGTGATGACCAGCTTGCCGACTTCCTGACCGGCGGCGATCGGCGCGGGAACCGGTGAGTCATAGATCACCTTGACCTGCATCTGGTCGCGCGCCTTGCGCGGCAAGGTCAAGGTCAGGCCGTCGGGGACCACCGCGCCGACGGTCGCCTTTTCACCCAGCCACACCGGCGCCTCGTCGACAATCTCGCCGGGCTTGACCAAAGCGTAGTTGCCGAATTCCCGGAAACCCCAACTCAACAGACGTTCGGACTCTTCGGCACGGATCTTTTCGCTTTCCAAGCCCGAAACCACCAGGATCAACCGCCGCCCGTCTTGCGCCGCCGAGGCGGTCAGGCCGTATCCAGCCTCCTCCGTATGACCCGTCTTCAGGCCATCGGCGCCAACGGACGAGAACAGGATCGGATTGCGGTTTGGCTGACGGATCTCGTTCCAGACGAATTCCTTCTCCGAGAAATAGTGATAGTACTCCGGGAAATCCTCGATGATTCGTTTTGCCAGGATGGCCAGATCGCGCGCGGTCATGCGGTGCCCCGGGTCCGGCCAGCCGGTGGCATTGGTGAATTTGCTGCCGGTCATGCCAAGTTCGGCGGCCTTGCGGGTCATCTCCTCGGCGAATGCCTCTTCGCTGCCGCTGATGGCTTCGGCCAGCACGATGCAGGCATCGTTGCCGGATTGGACAATGACACCCTGAATGAGATCCTCGACGCGCACCCGGTTGCCGACCTTGACGAACATCTTGGAGCCGCCCTTGCGCCAAGCCTTTTCACTCACCAGCAGCTCATCGTCCAATGACAGCCGGCCGTCCTTGAGACGCTCGAAGACCAGATAGGCCGTCATGATCTTGCTCATGGAAGCCGGCGGCATCGAGACATCCGCTTCCTTGTCCAACAGCACGGTGCCAGTGGTCGCATCCACCATGATCGCCTCGCGGGCCGTCGTTTCGAGGGCCATGGCCTGCGGCGCTCCCAGCGCCAGCACGGAAAAGGCCAGCGCCGCAAAACCGATTGTGCACGCTTTGCTATGCTTCATGATTCGATCCGTTTGCTTTTTGTCCGAGTGAGTCTGGTTTCGTGCCCGAGTGACACACTGAGTAGCCAATGATTGGGCCGGGAATATGGCCGAAGCTCCCGGATCCCGGTTGGCCCGGTGGAGACGACCGGCCGCGGCTAGTCGACCACGACCCGGGCGTCCGGATGGCCGTTGCCGAGCAGAATGGCCAAAAGATCATCAGCCTCCTCGACGGTCGCCATCGGGCCAATCCGCACCCGGAAATAGCGCTGGTCCTCGACGATCGTCTCCGCGACCTGGACATTGCCAAGCTGCGACAGGCGGGCGCGCAAACGCACGGCATTATCGACACGCGTGAACGATCCGGCCTGGACAAAAATATTGGTGGGGCGCACCGGCAACGTGCTGACGGCGCCATCCGTTTCAGGAATGGGCAAGGCGGCTCGTTGCACGGCCACCGTCTGCCGCGGTGGCAGAATCGCCGCCGTCTGGCTGGCCGCGGGGGTCGATGCTTGCGTCGGCGACGGCACGCCGGGGAGCGATTCGACAATGACCGGCTGCACGGGCGCCGGTTCCGGGGCGCTGGCCGCCACATCGTCGTCCAGGGCCGCGGATGCCAACCGCCGGCTTTCGTCCTCGACGATCTCGACCAGGACCCTGGCGGTGCCGTTATGGCTAAAGCCGAGCAGGTCGGCGGCGCGCTTCGACAGATCGATGATGCGGCCATTCTTGAAAGGCCCACGGTCATTGATCCGAACCTTGATGGATCGGCCATTCTCCAGGTTCGTGATCTGCACCATGGAGGGCATGGGCAGGGTGCGATGGGCCGCGGTCAGGGAGCTCTGATCGTAGACTTCGCCGTTCGCTGTCAGCCGGCCATGGAAACCGGGTCCATACCAGGAGGCGATGCCGGTCTCCCGGTAGGCGTAATCCGGCTTCGGGTAATACCAGACGCCGTCCACCTGATAAGGCTGACCGACCTTGTAAGTTCCTCTGTCGGGCTGGCTCTCCGGGGTTGGGGCGCGCAGTTTCTTCGCCGCGGTGACGGCCAGTTCGGTCTCGGCGCAGCCCGCCAGGGCAAGCACCAGCGCGGCCATCGCCATAACACAGGCTCTACGGCAGAGTATCATCATCTTGTGATCGCGATTCGTTTAATTGCCATATATGGTACCCTAGCGGTCAGCAATGCCGGCTGCAATTGTTCCCTCAATTGACCTTGGCCTTCTGCGCCGCGACCCGGCGCAGCGCAGCCAGCCCATCGTCCGTCGGATAGCCGTCGGCGATCATGTTCGCCTGGCGTTGAAAGGCCTTGAAGGCTGCCTGGGTTTGCGAACCGGCCAGGCCGTCCATAGCGCCCGGGTCGAAACCAAGGGTTGCCAGCAGCGTCTGCAATTCCTCGATTTCCGCCCGGCTGAGCGCCTTGTCGTCCGCCGGCCGCTTGGCGCCCAGGCGTTGCTCTCCGATGATCCGGTCGGCCAGATGCCCCACCGCGACGGCATAGAGGATCGAGCGGTTCCACGTGAGGATGGCATCGAAATTCCGGTACACCAGGAAGGCCGGGCCCCGGTGGCCCATGGGCACGATAATGGCGCCGGTCAGGTCCGCCGCCGGCAGATCGCCGCCATCGGCGCGGCGCACGCCCAGTCTTTGCCAGTCGGCAATCGGCTTGCGCACCTTCAGGCTTGCCGAATCCCAGTCGAAGTCGGCTGGCAGGCGCACTTCCCGGCCCCAGGTTTCATCGCCTTGCCAGCCCACGCTGCCGAGAAAGTTGGCTGCCGATGCGAACACGTCCGGCAGACTGCGCCAGATATCCCGGCGGCCGTCGCCATCGTAATCGACGGCATAGCTGACAAAGGTCGACGGTATGAACTGGAGCTGTCCCATCGCCCCCGCCCAGGAGCCTTGCATGTCCGCCGGGGCGATACTGCCCTCGTCGATAATCTTCAGGGCATCCAAGAGCTGGGCGCGGAAAAAGTCGCTGCGCCGGGCATCGTATGCAAGAGTTGCCAGCGCGCCGATAACCGAATAGCCGCCGGTGTGCTCGCCGAAGTTGCTCTCCAGTCCCCAGAAGGCGACCAGAAACCGGGGTTGTACGCCATACCGCGCATAGACGCGATCCAGGAGATTTCTGTTTTTCGCGAGAAGACGCCGGGCCCGCTCGATGCGTTCGGCTGTCACGCTTTTATCGAGATAGCCCCAAAAGGTCTGCGTGAACTCGGGTTGCTTGCGGTCGAGCTCGATGACTCGGTCAATGGGCTGCAGGCCGGCCAACGCGGAATCGAGCGTGGCCTGCGAGATTCCGGCTGCCGCGGCGTCGCGTTCGAAGACCGCCAGCCAGGTGTTGAAATCGACGTCCTGAGCACCGGCGGGCTGGATGCTAGCTGGCGATAGGACCAACACCGCACCGAAAATCGCGGCCGCGGCCTTTGCCCTCATCGTCCACCAATTCCGCCAAAACGTCACAACAGGCCTCCACGCCTCGACGATTCCAAGGGCCGTCCCCCTGGCCCGAATCCTTGTGCCACATGGGCCGGTGATGCGCAATGCACGGCGCCAAGCGGCGGCACCGTCGCACAGGCTCGTTAAGGGTTGATTAACCCGCCGGAGCCTGCGGCCCGGGAAACAGCGTATCCGTCCGATCGAGCAACCAATAGGCCACCAAGCCAACCCATTCCTTTAGCGCGAAGGATGTCAGCGACAAGCCCTCGCCGAAATCCAGATCGAGGCGAAATCGCTCTCTCATGCCGGTGATGTAATCGACCGGATAGGCAGTGATCGTCCACCCGGCCCGCCGAAAGACGCCGACCGAGCGCGGCATATGAATGGCGGACGTCACCAGCAACCACACTTCGCCCGGCTGTGGCTGTGCCAGGGGCCACGCGTTCAAGGCATTTTCATGGGTATTGCGCGCCTCACGGTCGAGCAGGACCCGTCCGGGGTCAACGCCGAGGGTCTCCAGCAACGGAGCCATGAAGTCGGCTTCCCTATGAACTTGGTCAAACAAAAGCCCGGAACCACCGGTAAACACGAGCTTTGCATCCGGATACCGCCGGGCCAAGCTGACGAATTCCGTGATCCGATCCGCAGAGGGTCCAAGGGCTATGCCCGGTCGATCGGCCGACCGCGGCATATCTATGGAGCCACCCAGAAGAACGATGCCGTCGACCCGGGCGGGCGGTTCGACAATCGCCGGAAAGCGATCTTCCAGGGGCCCAAGCAGCCAGGTGCCGATGGGCAGGACGGCCAGGAGGACGGCCGCCCCGATGGTCAGACCCAAGACCCACCTGCCGAACCGGCGCACCCGGCGCCAGGGCGCCAGATCGGCGGCGAACCCGACAACCATGGCATACAGAAACAGATTGGCCGGTTTGGCCAGGGCCCAGAAAATTTTAGACACGGCGAAAATCATGGCGGGTCATAGCCAAGCGTAAACCTTAAAGCAACCGCCATGAAATTTGGCAAGGTTGGCAAGGCACCGACAAGACCATAGTTTATGGCACGGCATTGCGACCGTCATAGGTTGCGACCGCCATGGATGGGTGGCCGAGCGGTTGAAGGCACCGGTCTTGAAAACCGGCAGGCGTGCAAGCGTCTCGTGGGTTCGAATCCCACCCCATCCGCCAAA
>DASWJP010000068.1:0-3596 GCA_036397065.1 Kiloniellales bacterium
TCTCTGTTCGGCGCCGCCGGCTTACTCATGGGCTTGATCGGCACGGCGGAACTGGCGGCCCATGCCATCGCCTTGCAGTGCGCCGCCGTTGCTTTCATGGTGCCCCTGGGCATCAGCCAGGCGGTGACCGCCCGGGTTGGCTTGGCGGCAGGACGCCGAGATCGCCAAGGGATCGGCCATGCCGGCTGGGTGGGCCTGGGATTGGGAATCACCTGCACGCTAATTTCGGCCACGCTGTTCTGGTATGCCGGCGAATGGCTGGTCGGCCGGTTCCTTGACCTCGACGATGCCAACAACGTGCCGGTGGTGAAGCTGGCTGTTGCTTTCCTGTTGATCGCGGCGCTGTTTCAGCTGGTCGACGGGGCACAGGCCATCGGTGCCGGCGCCCTGCGCGGGCTGCGCGATACGCGGGTGCCCATGCTCCTGGCTATCTTCGGCTATTGGTGTGTGGGCTTTCCCGCCTCGGTCGTGTTTGCCTTCTGGCTCGATCTGGGCGGGCGGGGCGTATGGATGGGCTTGGCCGTCGGCTTGACGGTGGTGGCCGTTCTCGCGGTGTGGCGCTTCCATCGGCGGGAGTGGCTGCTGCCCGCGCTTGCGGTGACATGAACACGCCGCCCCGCCAGCGCGCCGATGCGGCGCTGGTGGCGCGCGGCCTGGCGGAAAGTCGCACCCGCGCCCAGGCGCTGATCATGGCGGGCCTGGTGTTTTCCGGCGAGACGCGCATTAACAAGCCGGGCCAGCTACTGGCCGCCGATGCGGCGCTGGGCGTGCGCGGCCGCGATCATCCATGGGTCAGCCGCGGCGGTTTGAAACTGGCGCAGGGCCTGGCCGCCTTCGCCATCGATCCGGCGGATCTGGTGTGCCTGGATGTAGGCGCGTCCACCGGCGGCTTCACCGACGTGTTGCTGACACACGGCGCCGCCAAGGTCTACGCCGTCGATGTGGGCAAGGGACAGCTCGACTGGAAACTGCGCGGCGATGCGCGTGTTGTGGTGCTGGAAGGTGTCAACGCCCGCGCCCTCGGCCGCGCCGAAGTGCCCGACGGCATCGAACTGCTGGTGTGCGATGCCAGCTTCATCGGTCTGGAAACCATCCTGCCGGCGCCCATGGCCTTGACCGTGCCGGGCGCCCGCCTCGTGGCCCTGATCAAGCCGCAGTTCGAAGTGGGCAAGGGCCGGGTGGGCAAGGGCGGCGTGGTGCGCGATACCGCCCTGCACGAGGAGGTGTGTGCGCGCATCGCCGCCTGGATGGCGGCACAGCCAGGCTGGCGCGTGCTCGGTATCGCCGAAAGTCCGATCCTTGGCCCCAAGGGCAACAAGGAGTTTCTCATCGCCGCCGAACGGGCAGCCGCTTAGCCGGCCGGGCGCACGTCCGGGGCGCGCAGCAGGGGGCCACTGGACTGGCCGCTCAGCGTTTCGATGGCGCGCAGCACGGGCGCCAGGGCTTGAGCGGCGCGGGTCAGGCTGCGCGCCAAGGCGGTGAGGGCGGGGCTGCGCATCTCGCCGGACAGGGCCCGCTCCAACAGGGCTTCGAACGGATCGCGTTCTTCCGGATAGATTTTGAACCGTACGGCATCGGCGTGGGCAATGCCGGCGGCTTGCCGGGCCATGTCCCTGGCCATGTACAACCCGCCCAGGGCATCGACCAGGCCGAGCGCCTGTGCATCCTCGCCCGACCATACTTGGCCCTTGGCCGCTTCCAGAACCTGCGCCAGCGGCAATTTGCGGCCGTCCGCCACCTTGCCGGTGAAGTCGCCGTACACCCGGTCCAGCATGCTCTGCAGCTTGGCCCAGGCGGCCGGGGAAAAATCGGTATTGGGGCTCCACATGTCGGCATTTTCCCCGGCCTTGATGCCGCTCCAGCCGATACCGGCCTTATCCCACAGGCCTGAGGCCACCATCTTGCCCACGACAACACCGATGGAGCCGGTGACGGTGCCCGGTTGAGCGACGATGGCTTGCGCCGGGGCGGCGACAAAGTATCCGCCAGAGGCGGCCACATTGCCCATGCTGACGATCACCGGCACGCCCTGGTCGCGGGCATTGCGCATCTCCCGCCAGATCACGTCCGAGGCGACGTACGACCCGCCGGGACTGTCGACCCGGAAAACGATGGCCCGTACATCCGGGTCCTTGACCGCATCGCGGATGGCGGCGGCGACCGTATCGGCGCCCATGACCAGGGAACCGAACACCGGATCGTTCTCGCTTTCCGCCAGGGCGACCGGGCCCAGACCATAGACCAGTGCCACCACCGCGCCGGTCTCGGCCGCATCCTGGTGGCTGCGCGCGTAGCCGGCGATGTCCAGAAACTCGGCCTCTTCGCCAGCTGCCGCCAGCGCCGCGGCGCGCGCCTCGTCCAAATAGCCGATCTTGTCGATCAGGCCATGCTCCTTGGCGGCCTCGGCGCCGAAGGGTGCCTGATCGACCAGGGCGCGCAGGGCCTCCGGCGCCATGGCGCGATCGGCGGCGCTGCCGGCGATCACCTGAGTCAGCCACGAGTCTGCCAATTGTTGCAGGTTGCGGCGTTGCGCCTCGGGCTGGGCCGCATCGGTGAACATGTTCATGGCGCCCTTGTAGTCCTCGCGCTGATCCAGGCGCGGCATCACGCCGATCTTGTCCAAGAGGCCGCGCAGGAACGGGCTTTGCAGATGGAACCCGGTCAGGGCCAGATCCCCGGAGGGCTGCAGCCAGACGTCTCCGGCGGCGCTGGCGATGTAGTAGTCAATGGTCCGGTTGCCGCCTTCGCCCAGGCTTTCCGCGAAGGCGATGGCAAATTTGCCCTGCGCGCGGAACGCCTTGAGCGCATCGCGCAATTCCTGCGCCTCCGCCATGCCCAGCGAGCCGCGGCCGGCGCGCAGCATCAAGCCGCGCACCCGTCCATCCCGGCCGGCCTCGTCCAGGGCCCGCAGCACATCGCGCATGACCAGCACCTTGCCCATGGAGGCGCGGGCCAGCGGGTTGTCCGACCGGGTCTCGACGATACCGGCCGCCAAATCCAGGGTCAGGACGGTGGCCGCCGGGATGGACACCTCGCGCTCGGCTAGCGGCGCGAGCTGCCGCCAGAACAGGCCCCCGGCGACCAGAACGGCGATGATGAGGAATCCAATGGCGGCGAACAGGCCGACCAGACTTTTCAGCAGAAACATGATAATGCGCATGCCAGTGGTGATAAGCGTCCGAGGTGCGGTTGTCGAGTCCGCAGCCGCTGGTGTGCGGGCGCGCTGTATTGGCGTGGGCAAGCGGAAGGATTGAGGGCATGCGGCGGCGGGCGCGCAAGGGCGGCGGGCGGCAGGCGGAAGTCGCCATCGAGGCCATCGGCGCCCGCGGTGACGGCAGTGGCCTGCTCGACGGCCGGCCGGTTTTCGTGCCCTTCACGGTGCCCGGCGACCGGGTGCTGGCCCGGGTGACCGGCGAGCGCGCCGGCAGCCTGCGGGCCGAGACGCTGGAACTTCTCGCCGAGGGGCCGGGCCGGGCCGAACCGCCGTGCCCGCATTTCGGCCGGTGCGGCGGTTGCGCCCTGCAGCACCTGTCGGATGCTCACTATACGGACTGGAAACAGTCCCTGGTCACCCGTGCCCTGGCGCAGCGCGGCCT
>DASWJP010000069.1:0-5321 GCA_036397065.1 Kiloniellales bacterium
AGGGCGCCGAGCCAGCAGGTCATGGAGAGTGCGCTGGCCCAGGCGAGGCGGCCGCGGCCTGCACCCGCCAGCCGGAAGCCGTGCACGAAATGGAGGGCGAGCGCCGAGCCGGCGCCGGTTGCAACCAGGGCCAGTTTCGCCAGAAAGAGCGGGATGGCGGCATACTCCGGCGCCCGTGTGGCGAAGAGCAGCGCGCCGGTGCACATCGCCAGCACCAGCCCGGCCGCGGCCACGGGAATCAGCACCCGCACCAATCCGTCGCGCGCGACCCCGCCCCACGCCCCCATCAGCCGCAGATCGAGCGGAATGATCGATCCGACCAGCAGAGCAATGCCGAGGACATGCGCCGTGTTGACCGCCGCATAGAGCCAGCGCGACAGCCGCACGGCCGTCGCGATGTCCGATGCCGCAATGGCCGTGAGGATCGCCTCCATGGGATCAGGTGCGTTCGGGATAGAGGTTGTATTCGCGCCCGGCGATATAGAGGCGCTCGGCCTTCAACCGCTTGTCCGCCGGATCGGCGGCCGGCTCCCCCACGGCACGGATCTCGACGCCCGCGGCCAGGTCGCCGTCCTTGAGCCCGGCCCGTTCGTTGCGCCAGGGCTGACCGACCTCGACGGTCCAAACCTCCCCCTCGGCGTTGACGGTGATGATGCCGTGCGGCATGCCGAGACTGACCTCCTCGATGACACCAACAAGCTCAATATTGCCGCCCGTCGTCCACTTCCACCCGTGATGGGCGATGCCCGGCACGGCGTGAACCGCCAAAACCAGCAAGACGACCGTTGCGGCCACCAGATATTTTTTCATGCCGTTCCTCCATGTGCGCAAGAAGGGCGTTTACATTGGTGTGCATCCTGATTGTTACGATAACCGACTGACGCGGTCACGAGAACACGGAAACCATTGCCGTCCTTACTCCTCCGCCGGGCATGGCCAGGAAGCTGGTTTGTTCAGGCCGGGGGGAAGGACGGTGGTGTCGTCGCCGCAGGCATCGTCGAGCTGAGTCTGGGTGAGGCCGACCGTGCCGGACAGATCGGTGCCGGTGAACCGGGCGAGGAGCGTATAGGCGGTGGTCAGATCCGCGCCGGTCATCTTGGCCCCGGAGAAATTGGCACGGGCAAGAATGGTCTTGCTCAGGTTCGCCCCTTCGAGGTGCGCGCCGGTCAGCGCGGCCCGGCCCAGATCGGACTTGGAGAGATCGGCGTTGGTGAGATCGGCCCGGGCCAGGTTCGCCCGCGGCAGCTCCGCCTTGACCACGATGGCGCCCACCAGACTGGCCGCCTCAAAATTGACGCGGCTGCCATAGGCCTTCGTCAGGTTGGCCGCGCGCAGATTGGCTTCCTGGAACCAGGCCTGGGCGATGTGGGCGTTCATCAGATGGGCGCCTTCAAGATTTGCGCCCGACAGGTCGGTGGAGAACAAATCGGCACGCGCCAGGTTGGCGCCGCTGAGATTGGCGCCGCGCAGGATCAAGCGCATTTTCTGGCATCCGGACCAATCGACCCCGGCCCCGGGGCGGCTGGTACAGGCGGCGCTGGCCGCCGCCGGCACGAGCCCGGCAAGCAGAAACGACAGACAGGCGAGCCGCAAGATCGCCGGCCGGACACTCAAACGCATTTTTTGAACCCTTTCGTACCGTGGCGCGCTGCCGTTGGATAACCCCGGCACTCCAGCCTGTTATCCGTCTTGTTACAATATAGTATCTGGCCACGAAGCCATTCGGTTCAACTGCGTCGTCCGCACGGTTCGATTTCCGGAGGCAGGATTCATTTGCGATGGGAGACTGGGTTACGGGCGTTTTTCCCTTGATTTAGGACCGATCGGTCCTAAATGAAATCGATGGCGGCCGCACGGCGGATGTTCCGTGTGCGGCGCGGCCATAAGGATTTAATTCATGGGACGGCCACGGGAATTCGATCGGCAGGAGGCGTTGGCGGCGGCCACGCGGGTGTTCTGGACCCGCGGCTATGAGAACACTTCCCTGTGCGATCTGATCGAGTCCATGAGGATCAGCAAGAGCAGCTTCTACGAGACCTTCGGCAGCAAGCACGATCTGTTCCTGGCCAGCCTGGATTATTACCGCAACAACGTCATCGGCCTGCTGGCGTTGAAACTGGAGACCGCCCAGTCGCCCCGCGCCGCCATCGTCGCGGCCTTGCGCCTGGTTCTGGATCAGCAGCCGGGCTCGAATGACACCCAAGGCTGCATGCTCGGCCGCTGCGCCGTCGAACTGGCCGGCCGCGATCTGGCCGCCGCGGCCCGTGTCGCCTCGGGCATGGCGCAGATCGAAGACGCGCTGCACGGCGCCGTGGTCCGGGCGCAAGAATTGGGCGAAATCCCGGCCAAGCACGATGCCCGCGCCCTGGCCCGATATCTGACCAGCAGCCTGAATGGCCTGCGGGTCATGGCCGAAGCGAAAGCCGACCGCGCCACCTTGGAAGATGTCCTGCGCATAACCCTCGCCGCACTCGACTGAACCCGCATCGCCGAACGAGCATCGCAAACCTCAAGGAAGCCAAACGATGATCGACCTCTATTTCTGGACCACGCCGAACGGATACAAACCGCTGCTCTTCCTTGAGGAGACCGGCCTGCCTTATAACCTCATCCCCATCAACATCGGCAAGGGCGACCAGTTCGATCCGGATTTTTTGAAGATCGCGCCGAACAACCGCATCCCGGCCATGGTCGATCACAACCCGGCCGGCGGCGGCAAGCCGATCTCGGTGTTCGAATCCGGGGCGATGCTTTTGTACATGGCGGAGAAAGAGAAGCGCTTCATCCCCGCCGATATCCGAGGACGCACCGAGGTGTTGCAGTGGCTGTTCTGGCAAATGGCCGGGCTTGGCCCCATGGCCGGGCAGAACCATCACTTCGCCGCCTACGCACCGGAAAAGATTCCCTATGCCATCGACCGCTATGTGAAAGAGACGGGGCGTTTGTATGCCGTGCTCAACCGCCGCCTGGCGGACCGGGAATTCATCGCCGGCGACTATTCCATCGCCGACATAGCCTGCTATCCGTGGACTGTCTCGCACGAACGGCAAAGCCAGGATCTGAACAAGTTCCCGCACCTGAAACGCTGGTTCGAAGCGATCCGCGCCCGCCCGGCCACGGTGCGTGCCTATGCTAAGGGCAAGGCCGTTAATACGAACCCGACCGTGAGCGAAGAGGCGAAGAAAATCCTCTTCGGCCAGGGACCCGAACTGGTCAAATCCTGAACGGCGCAAGAGACGGATATCCGCACACCGCGAACCGTGGCTCTGTACCCCGGCTTGCACATTTGGAATTGAGGACAAAGACGATGAAAATCGAAGGATCAGTTGCACTCGTCACCGGTGCCAACCGGGGCATCGGCAAGGCCATCGTCGAGGCCTTGCGCGACCGCGGCGCCAATCGTATCTACGCCACCGCCCGCGATGCCGGCACGCTCGCCGCGCTCGCCGCCACCGATCCGCAGCGAATCGTGCCACTGGCGCTCGATGTCACGGACCGGGCCACCGTCCGCGCCGTCGCAAAAAAAGCGCACGACGTCACCTTGCTGATCAACAACGCCGGAACCGCGCATTTCACCGGCTTCATGAGCACCGACGATCCGGCGGAGGCGCAGGCCGATATGAACGTGAACTATTTCGGCACCTTGTCCATGATTCGCGCCTTCGCTCCCGGACTCAAGGCCAATGGCGGTGGCGCCATCGTCAATGTCGCGTCGATCGCCAGCTTTGTGAATTTCCCCATGCTCGGGTCCTACAGCGCGTCGAAAGCCGCCAACCATTCGTTGACCCAGGGGGTCCGCGCCGAGTTGAAGGCGCAAGGCACCCTGGTGGTGGGCGTCTATCCCGGACCGGTGGATACCGACATGGTCCGCGATGTCGACATGCCGAAGGCACCGCCGTCGCAAATCGCGGACGCCATTCTCGATGCCATCGCAATCGGCACCGAGGATGTCTTTCCCGATGAAACGTCCGTCAACATGCGCACCGGCCTGCTCAGCGATCCCAAGACCATGGAGCAACACGCGGCCACGATGCTTCCCAGCTAAATCCTGTTGCCGGCAAAGCGGGAGTCACCCCCACCCCGGCCCTCCCCCATCGAGGGGGAGGGGGTAAGGTTATGCTCCGCAACGATGTTCCCTCCCCCCCTTGTGGGGGAGGGATAGGGTGGGGGGTGATGCAGCCGCCCATACGTTCACGGCTTGGGCACAGAACTAGCGACTGAACCGGCCGACCAGTTCCAGATGGCCCGACCAGGGGAATTGATCGACCGGCAATACCTCGGTGAGCGCGTAGCCGCCGTCGATGAGGATGCGCGCATCGCGGGCGAAGGTGGCCGGGTTGCAGGACACGGCCACCACCGCCGGAACCTTCGAAGCCGCCAGGGCCGTTGCCTGCTCGCGCGCGCCGGTGCGCGGCGGATCGAAGACCACCGCATCGAAATCGTTCAGCTCGGCCACATCGAGCGGCTCGCGCGCCAGATCCCGTTCCTCGACTGCGACCCGGCCCCCCAAATCCGCCCGCCGCGCCGCCGTCCACAGGGCGGCCAGGGCGGCGGTGTCGCCCTCCACCGCGAACACCCGGCTGCGCGCGGCCAGCGGGAACGTGAAGGTGCCGCATCCGGCATAGAGATCGGCCACGCGCGCCGCGGCCTCCGGCACGCCGGCCAGCACGGCCTCGACCAACAGTGCTTCCCCCTCGGCCGTCGGCTGTAGGAAAGCGCCGGGCGGCGGCTCCACGGTCACGGCGCCGAAGTGCAGCACCGGCGGCCGGCGAATCGCGATCGGTTCGGACGCCGCTTCGGCGCCGGAACGCATGGACGGTCCCCATGACAGGCGGGCCAGATCGGCGGCGTCGGCCAGATCGGCGAGGGCCTGGCGCGCCGCCAGGCCGGGCGCGGCGCGGGAGAGAATCAGCACATCCGGTCCGCCATCCGTGTCGTGCACGATCACATCCGCCCGCGCCCCGTCGGCCAGCAGGACCGACAGCGCCGTGCGCAGGGGCGGCAACAGGGCCAGGAGCCGCGGCGTGACCAGCAGGCACGTCTCCAAATCCACCACCGCGTGGCTGGCGCGCTCGTGCAGGCCCAGGCGAAGGCGGCTGCCCTCCTTCGCCGCCGTCAAGGCCATGCGCCGACGGGAGCGGCCGGCCACCCGGCCCATGGGCGCCACCGGGACGCCGTCAAGGCCGCGCTGCGCCAGGGCACGGGTGACCAGGGACTGTTTCCAGTCCGTATAGTGAGCATCCGACAGGTGCTGCAGGGCGCAACCGCCGCACCGGCCGAAATGCGGGCACGGCGGTTCGGCCCGGCCCGGCCCCTCGGCG
>DASWJP010000070.1:0-41159 GCA_036397065.1 Kiloniellales bacterium
CGCGGCCCGGCTGGCCGCCTCGACCCGGGCCACCCGCCGGTGCCGCGGCACGGCCAGTCCTCGGACTGGATCCGAGGACCGGCCGCTGGCCGCCCCATAGGCCGCCCGGTTCTCCAGCATCCGCGACAGGGTGCCCTGGCGGGCATCCAGATCGATCGAGCCCACCCGGAAGCCGCGCTTGAGCAAGGCCACGATCACGTGCATCGCCGTGGTCGACTTACCAGACCCGCCCTTCTCGTTGCCCAGGACGATCACCCGCGCCCGCCCGCACGCGGCGGGGCTATCCACTCGCGGGCGATACGGACACTCCGGATCCTCGCACGCGGGATAGGGTGGATTGGCCTGGCATCTGCTGCAGTCGGTCACGGATTCCCAGTCCTTCGGCTGGCCTGCGGCCACTAACGGCGGATGGCTGAAACAGCTGCATCCGCCAACGCTCGAAAGGCCCGGCCGCAGGGTGGGGAAGTATGGGATATTTACGGGTAACAAATACTTAACGAGTCAAAACCGAGCCCCTGCGAACGGCGGTTTTGCGCGTTGACCAGACGGGTTCGGGCGGCGGGACTAGGATATCAGGCTGAGGCGGCGCCCGAAGATCGACAGGACCTCGGCCATGGTGGCGGCCTGTTTCAGCGTCTCGCGGCCCCGGGAGACCACGTATTCGCCGTCCAGATCGGGCCTGTCGGTACACTTGGCGATGCGATAGGCGGGTGCCGCATGGCTGTGCCGGAAGACGGAAAACACGGCGCTGCCGCCGCGCTGATCGATGGCATAGTCCCGCCATTCCCCGGAGGCCACCTGGCGGCTATACAGCGACAAAAGTTGATTGAGTTCGCGGCGGTTGAAGAACGTGGCCCTGGGCGCGGCGCGGCAGGTGTCGAGGTGGGTGACCTTGGACATGAAACCGGCGGCTCTCCCCAGGAAACGTCAGGATTATCGAGCCCTAGTGTTCCCCAAATCGCCGCCGCCGTCCAGGGGGCAGTCTCGCCCCAAGGGTATCCCCAAGGGCATCCCCAAGGACGGCCAAGGCGTGTCAGTTTAAGGGATTAATACGTGCCCCCCGGCAGAGCGGCGACCGGTGCTTCGAGGATGGTGCCGCCCGGTGCCGTGGACGGCAGATAGCCGTGGGCATAGTTCAGCCGGGTCTGACTGGCCATGTAATCCGGCCGGTCGTAGCACGACACCCCGCCCAGGGTCCGATAGCAGTAGAGCGAGGCGGAGAGGCTGGCCATGCCCTGGCCCTGGTCCTCGGCGGGTATTTCTTGGCAGTATGGCTTCCTATCCACCGTATGGAGGACGGAGCAGTTCTCATCGAAGGCTTGGCTGGCCGCATGATCGCTGAGTGTCTTGTCGGTATAGATCAGGCTGACTAGGCTGGCTCCCGCGATGGTCGCGGTGGTCGCCGGGTCGCAGCCGGCAAGACCCAGAAGGGCCACAAGGAGAAGCGGAAGGCGTGTCATACCTTGACGTCCTTTGTACGCCCGATAACGGGTCGTTAACTATATTCGGGGCCGCGGGCCGTCGGCCGATTTCCGGCCTCCTGCCGGTCTCGGCCACGGGTGACCCCAGGGCTCGCCACCCTTGAAGTCTGGGCATTGCGCGTAAAGAAAGCGTTAGTCGGACAGCCCCGGCACCAAACATAGGAGGAAAAGGCAGCATGCCACCAGTAACCCCCCTCATTTGCGACTTTGGCTGGAAAGCCCCGGATTTTTCCCTCAAGGGGATCGACGGACGGACCTATTCCCTGGAGACCGTACGCGGTGCGAAGGGCACCGTGGTGATGTTCATCTGCAACCATTGCCCCTACGTGCGATCGGTCATTGGCCGGATCGTCCGCGATGCCCGGGATTTGGCCAAGGAGGGAATCGGTTCAATCGCCATTATGTCCAATGATACAGAGACTTATCCGGCTGATTCCTTTGATAACATGAAGGCGTTCGCGGCCCAGCATGGCATCACGTTCCCCTATGTCATCGATCGGACCCAGCAGGTCGCGCGCGCCTACGATGCCCAATGCACCCCGGATTTCTTCGGCTTCAACAAGGACTTGGAGTTGCAGTATCGCGGCCGGCTGGACGCCTCGAAGACGACCCTGGTGGAAAATGCGCCGCGCGAGCTGTATCAGGCCATGCTGCAGGTCGCCAAGACCGGCCGCGGCCCGCGGGAACAAGTCGCTTCCATGGGCTGCTCGATCAAATGGCGGGCGGCCTGAGGCGCCGGATCCGGGCCCGGCGCCCACGATAAACCGGTGCGCTGAACCGGGAATCGCTGTTGATCCCTCGGGCGAAGCACCGTAAGAACGGGGGCCCGGGCGGGGAGCGGGGGTGCCGGTGAAGACGCGGCACACCGGATGCACGGGCCAAGGGAGCAATCGTGGCCGACATTTTCAAGGAAGTCGATGAAGACCTTCGGCGTGACAACGCCGCCAAGGTCTGGAAGAAATACGGTGCCTACATACTCGGCGGCGCCATTGCCGTCGTCCTGGCGGTGGCCGGGGTGCAGGCGTGGCGCGCCTATGAGTTGGACCAGCGCAGCAAGCTTTCGGACCAGTTCGCCGCCGCCCTCGAATCGTCGGCCAAGGGCGAGACCGCGGCGGCGCAAAACGCGTTGCGCCAGATCGGCGATCCGACGGCGGGCGGCTACCGCAGCCTCGCGGCATTCGAAGAGGCGCGCATTCTCGCGGACAACGGGGATGTGGCCGGCGCCGTCGCCATCTGGGATCAGATCGCCGCGAACGCATCCTTGGGGGAGGGCTTGCAGACCGCGGCGGTTATTCTGTCGGTCATGCATCAGATCGATACGGGCGATGCGCCGAGTTTGCGCGCGCGTCTGGAGCCGCTGACCGCCGAGGGGCAGCCCTACCGCGCCGCCGCGTTGGAGCTGTCGGCGCTGTTGGCCCTTAGGCAGGGCGATGCGGAGGCGGCGCGCACATTCTATGGCACCATCGCCGATGACCGCGCATTGCCGGCCGGCGCCCGGGCGCGGGCGGCGCAAATGCTCGCCGCGCTCAAAGGCTGATCCCGGCCCATGCGCATCTCCTTGTTCAGAATGGTCTGCCTGGCCGGGCTGGTCCTGGCCCTGGCCGCCTGCGAGAGCATCAACCCGTTCGGCAAACGGCGCGACGAGCCGCTGCCCGGCAAGCGCATCGCCATCATGTCCCTGGACCGGGGCCTGGTGGCCGATGCCAGCATCGCCGATATGCGGGTCCGCCTGTCCGAACCCTATGTGAACGAGAGTTGGACTCAATACGGCGGCAGTCCGGCGCACGCCATGTACCATCTCTCCCTGGGCGCCGCACCCAGCCGGGTGTGGACCGCCGATGTGGGCGACGGTTCGGATGACTCGCGGCAAATCATGGCGCAGCCTCTGGTGGTCGACGGCACCGTCTTTACCATGGACGCCCTGTCCGTGGTCACCGCTTTCGATACGGAACGCGGCAAAGTCATTTGGCGCGTGGACCTTGAGCCGGAGGACGAGGACGACGGTTATTTCGGCGGCGGCATCGCCTACGATGGCGGCCGCATCTACGTCACCACCGGGTTTGCCAGAGTATTCGCGCTGGAGGCGGCGACCGGCGCCAAGGTTTGGGAACAGTCGGTACCGGCGCCGGTCCGCGCCGCGCCGGCGGTGGCTGGCGGCCGGGTCTTTGCCGTGACCCTCGACAACCAGGCGTTCGCCCTGGCCGCCGACGATGGCCGGCGCCTGTGGAGCCACAGCGGCATTCAGGAGGTGACCAGCCTGATCGGCGGCGCCAGCCCGGCGGTTTCCGGCTCGACCGTGGTGGTGCCCTATTCGTCCGGGGAGATTGTCGGCCTGCTGGCGGAAACAGGGCGGCCGTTGTGGAGCGACAGCCTGGCCTCGGTGGCCCGTGCCGATCCGTTGGGCGATCTGGCGCAGATCCGCGGCGCCCCGGTGGTCGATCGCGGCATCGTCTTCGTCATCAGCCATTCCGGCCGCATGGTGGCCATCGACTTGCGCCAGGGTTTGCGCGCCTGGGAGACGGAGATCGGCGGCGTCGAGATGCCGTGGGTGGGCGGCGATTTCATCTTTCTCGTGACCAACGAGTCCCAGGTGGTCTGCCTGACCCGGCGCGACGGGCGCGTCCGCTGGGTGCAATCGTTGCCGCGTTTCGAGGACCCGGAGGACCAGACCGGGCCCATCGGCTGGAGCGGTCCGGTCCTCGCCGGCGACCGCCTGATCGTCGCCGGATCGCACGGCGAGGCGGTTTCCCTGTCGCCTTATACCGGCGAGGTGCTGGGCGTGATCGATTTGCCGAACGGCATCACCGTGGCCCCGGTGGTCGCCGCGAACACCCTGTATTTCCTGACCGGCGGGGGAGACCTGGTCGCCATGCGTTAGCGTGGTCCGGTCCCTGTCTTGTCATGCCCTTCAAAGTCGCCATCGTCGGCCGCCCCAATGTCGGCAAGTCCACCCTGTTCAACCGCCTGACGGGGCGGCGGCATGCCCTGGTGGACGAGCGGCCGGGGGTCACTCGTGACCGGCGCAGCGGCGAGGTCACTCTGCTCGATCTGACGTTCATCGTGACCGATACGGCGGGGCTGGAGGATGCCCCGGCGGGCAGCCTGGAAGCGCGCATGCAGGAGCAGACCGAGAAGGCGGTGGCCGAGGCGGACATGGTGCTGTTTCTCATCGACGCCCGTGCCGGCGTGACTGCCCTGGACCGGCACTTCGCCCAACTGTTGCGCCGCGCCCGGCCGCCGGTGGTTCTGGCCGCCAACAAATGCGAGGGCCCCGCCGCCGAGGCCACCCTGGGCGAGGCCTACGCCCTTGGCCTGGGCCAGGCCATACCGCTCTCCGCCGAGCATGCGCTGGGCCTCAGCGATCTGCGCGACGCCATCGCCGCGCATATGCCTGCGGCGGAGCATCCTGCGAAGGGTGAGGGCGTCGATAGCGGTGACGAGACACCGGAGGACGTGGACGAGGCCGTGGATGCACCCTTGCGCCTGGCCATCGTCGGGCGGCCGAACGTGGGCAAGTCGACCCTGGTCAACCGCCTGCTGGGCGAGGAGCGGGTGCTGACCGGGCCCGAGGCCGGGATCACCCGCGATGCCATCGAGGTGGAGTGGTCCTACGAGGGCCGGCCGATCCGCCTGATCGATACCGCCGGCCTGCGCCGCCGCGCCCGCGCCACCGGGAAGCTGGAGAGGTTGTCGGCGCAGGATACCCGCCACGCCATCGACTTCGCCGAGGTGGTGGTGCTGGTGATCGAGGCGGAGACCGGCCTGGAGAAACAGGACCTGACCATTGCCCGGCAAGTGATCGAGGAAGGCCGGGCCTTGCTGATCGCGGTCAACAAGTGGGATGCCTGCAAGGACCGTCCGGCGGCGCAGGCGGCCATCGGCGATCGCCTCATGCGCTCGTTGCCGCAGACCGGGGGGATTCCGGTGGTCCCCATCTCGGCCCTGCGCGGGCAACACCTGGACCGCCTGATGGCGGCGATCTTCGAGATGCACAAAGTGTGGGACCGGCGCATCTCCACTTCCGCCCTCAATCGCTGGCTGGCGTCAGCACTTCACGCGCACCCGCCGCCGGCCCCGGCCGGCCGCCGCCTCAAGCTGCGCTATGCGACCCAGGCCAAGACCCGGCCGCCCACGTTCGTGATCTTCTGCTCCCGCCCAAAGGCGGTGCCGGCGTCCTACCTCCGCTATCTGGAGAATTCCCTGCGCACCGACTTCGACCTCCCCGGCACGCCCATCCGCATTCTGTTGCGCAAGGGCGAGAATCCGTATGTGTCGGAGAGATAGGGAAGGGCATCAAGGTCGCATCCAGGGAAAAAGTGAAGTGACCTCTGATATCATGGCCTAAACTCATGCAAACAGCTGGTGGATCGACTCTGCGGTGATAGGGGCATTTCCGACTGTTATTTTTATCGGAACTTGACCCCAGTACAGTGCCACCGGCATATTTGTATTCTTCTTTCTCCAACAGAATTACGGCGAACTCGATCTACCTGACATCGCGTACGTCTAGATTCGGTTTCATGGACATAGACGAGCAGCTATCGGAGCTCATTGAAGATCCTGACTTTCTCCGGATCGGAGACCGATTTGGCGGCTTCAATCTCTTCGAAGCAATGGGAGCAGTTACAGGCGAATTGAGGCATTCCAACCTACTAGCCTTTCTCCTCTCGCCGAACCGACCCCACGGGCTAGGCCCTGAATTGCTCCAGCGTGTGCTGCGCCACTTGCTCGGCGATTTGCCCAAGGAACAGCGCCCCCTTCGGCCCTTGGAAATTGCCATTGGTGACCTCGAAAACACGGTCGTACTTCGGGAATGGGCTTCGATCGATCTCCTGATCGAAATCGCTGAACTCAAGTTCGTCGTCCTGATTGAGAACAAGATCCTCGCCAAGGCTGGCGAGGGGCAACTTGCGCGTTACAAGGCGCTGCTCGAAATTAAGTACAAGGACTGGCGTCGGCTGTTGGTCTTTCTCACACCCGAGGGAGCCGATCCCGATGAAGATGGCTATCTGGCATTCAGCTATCTCGAACTCGCCGGGATCGTGGATGATATCTTGCGCATCCGAGCCGCTTCGCTCTCACCCGATGTGGTGCTGATCTTAACGCACTATGTTGAGATGCTAAGGAGACATATCGTGCCGGACGAGGAACTTCGCGAGCTTGCGCTCAAAGTGTATGAGCGTCACAAAGAGGCGCTCGACTTCATCATCGGGGCCATTCCCGAGCAAGATAGCCTTGCGCCGATTGTGAAGGGACTATTGGATTCCAGACAAGACTTGGTACCGGATCGCTCATCCAACACGATCATTAGATTCACACTGGCAGCTTGGTCAAGGATGCCCGCATTCAATTCCTGTCCTGTAGATCAATGGACGAGGAGCGGTCGCAATCTAATTTTAGAGGTCAAATTGCAGAAGGACCGCGATGGGAAGTTCACTGACCGGGTGGCAATGGCGCTCGTCCTCGGTCCTTCAGAGGAACGACTGCGAAACCACATCTTCGATTCAGCGCTTCAGCAGCCCCAGATTTTCAAAGGCCTGAATAAATCGAGAGGAAAGAAATGGGTGACGATCTTTCAGTCCGAACTGCTCTCGGCTGCTGCTGCAAGAGATATGGAAAGAGCGGAAAAAATCCAGGCGGTTGCCCAAGGCTGGAATGAATTCTTCGAGCATGAAATTCCGAAACTGATGAACGCCTTGGCTGCCATTTCGAGCAACGCACCTTTGCCTTGATCAATAAATCCAATTCTTCCATTTTAGCTGTCACACCTAATTGAGGATGCCACCCTCGGTTTGTTATTTTGATTGCCAGATGTTTTGCTGAGTTTCTGTCAAGCATTGCGGCAATGCGGGCAAAGGGGACGCTAGCCCTCTTATCAACGAATTTTCGTGCTGACCTGTGGATCGGTTCGCCGCGTTGCCTAAAAAAATGTTCTAAAGATCGGCCTTTCTAAAAGTCAGCGGATCGCCAAAAAAGCCGTCGCGATGGATCGCCGCCGCGAATGCGGACCTGAAATCCTCCGCGTTCTTGAAATCCTGCAACCTGAGCTTATCGTCCGCGTTCGGGACCCGCATAAAGACAGTGTCGCCTTTTCTCTCAACGGCCACGACCAGCCAGGGATGATCCTTGGGGCTGTCGTCTATGGTGCCGTCCGGGGCCACTTCGCCATAGAAGCGTGCCTGCAGGAAATATGTCTCGTCTATTTCAAGGATGGCCGCGTTATCGAAAAGATACGTAACGTCCTTGTCCTGGTACCGCAGCCGATATCCGTCTGCCGCGGATTGTACCTCAACCGATACCTCTCCCTCCGAGTCGTGCCATACGCCTTCCAGGCTCGGATCGAAATCTTCTGTTGGCGCCGTGAGCGGGTAGTCGAAATAGCAGCCGCTCAGAAGAACGAAAATTCCCAAAATAATCATTTTGCGAATCATGACGATCTCCGGCGTTTCACCCCGATTTCAGCCTGAACGATCTCGCCGTTGCGGGTACAGCTTGGCAGCGCCAGGGTCACAAAGGTTTCGGTAATCGACTCGGGCAGCGGAAGTGAGTTCGGGTCTTCACCGGGGAAGGCCTTGGCGCGCATCGCCGTGCGCACCACGCCCGGGTCGAGCAGGTTGGCGCGCACGTTGGTCTTGCCGATTTCGGCGGCATAGGTGCGCACCAGCATTTCCAGCGCCGCCTTGGAGACGGCATAGGCGCCCCAATAGGCGGTGGCCTGGGCGGCGACGCCGCTGGTGACGAAGATGGCGCGGCCGGCCGACGATTGGCGCAACAGGGGATCGAGGCTGCGGATCAGCCGCCAGTTGGCGGTCACGTTCACGTCCATCACCTCGGCCCAGGCATCGGGTTGTGTGTGCCCCACCGGCCCCAGGGTGCCGAGGGCGCCGGCATTGCCGACCAGCACGTCGATCCGGCCGAAGCGTTCATACAAAGAGGCGCCGAGCTGATCGATTGCCGCGAACTCGCGCAGGTTCAACGGCACCAGGGTCGCCGCTGTGCCGCCGGCCCGGCGGATCGCATCGTCGACCTCTTCCAGGCCGCCGACGGTGCGGGCGATGAGCACCACGTGCGCGCCCTCCGCCGCGAACCGCTTGGCGACGGCGGCGCCGATGCCGCGCGAGGCGCCGGTGATGACGGCAATCCGGCCGGCTAGGAGTCCTGGAATCGGGTCGCTCATACGGTGCCGCGCCGGCGGAAGAGAATGCCCAGTCCGCCTTCTATGCCCGCTAACAGGATCAGGCCGATCACCAGGCCGATGCCGGCATAGACCAGCCCTTCGGTGGTCAGCGGCAGCCCCAAGGCGAAGTCGTTGAGCGTGGTGCGCGCCGTGTCCGCATCGATGTGCTGCAGGAATTGCCATGGGCGCGCGATCGGTTGCGCCTGGGTCAGCGCCTCCACGGCTTGGCGCAAACGCTCAAGGTCGGCTAGCTCTTCGCTCAGGACGATGGCCTGCTGCCGATGGGCGGGATCGGCGCTGACGGTGAATCTCTCGATGTATTGCGCCACGGTCAGGCCATGCTCGCGGGCCGCCGCCTCGATGCGTTCCACTTGCACCTGCGCCTGGTCCAGGCGCCCGCCCAGGCGCTGCAGATACTGCTGATAGTATGTCGGGAACTGCGACGAGGACGTGGCTCCGGCGACCGCGGCAAGGCCGTTGAGAAGGCGTCTGAACATCCGCGGGCTTTACGCCAGCTCCGCCAGCAGAGAGAGCTGCGCCGGGTTATCCGTGTCGCCATGGTCGGTCAGGTGCGTCGGGTATTCGCCGGTGAAACACGCATCGCAGAACTGCGGCCGGTCGGCATCGCGCCCGGCCTCGCCCATGGCCCGGTAGAGCCCGTCCATGGAAATGAAGGCCAGGCTGTCGACGCCGATATGCTTGGCCATGGCCGCCACGTCCATTTTCGATGCCAACAACTCGCTCGGCTCCGGCGTGTCGATACCGTAGAAGCACGGATGCGCGGTCGGCGGCGCGGCGATGCGCATGTGCACCGCGGTGGCGCCGGCGGCGCGCACCATCTCGACGATCTTGATCGACGTGGTGCCGCGCACGATGGAGTCGTCGACCAGAATCACCCGCTTGCCAGTCAGTGCAGCGCGGTTGGCGTTATGCTTGAGGCGGACGCCCAGGTTGCGAATCTGTTGGCTCGGCTCGATGAAGGTCCGTCCGACATAATGGTTGCGGATGATGCCCAGCTCGAAGGGAATGCGCGATTCCTCGGCGTAGCCGATCGCGGCCGGCACGCCGGAATCTGGGACGGGGATGACCACGTCCGCGTCAATGCCGCTTTCGCGGGCAAGTTCGGCGCCGATCTGCTTGCGGCGCTCGTACACGCTGGTTCCGTCCACAACCGAATCCGGGCGGGAAAAGTAAATATACTCAAACACGCAGAACCGCTGCCGGGCCGGCGGGAAGGGGCGCAGGCTGTGAATGCCGGAATCGTCGAGCACGACCATCTCGCCCGCCTCGACTTCGCGCACATAGTGAGCCCCGATGATGTCGAGGGCACAAGTCTCCGAGGCAACGATGTATGTATTGCCCAGCCGGCCGATGACCAGCGGCCGCACCCCCAGCGGATCGCGCACGCCGATCACGCACGAGTCGGTCAACGCCACGAGGGAATACGCGCCCTCGATTTGGCGCAGCGCGTCGATCAATCGGTCGATCATGCTGCCGGCCCCGGACATCGCCATGAGGTGCACGATCACCTCGGTATCCGACGTCGTTTGGAACAACGATCCGCGCTGAGCCAGTTGCCGGTGCAATGCCGACGCATTGGTCAGATTGCCGTTGTGCGCCAGGGTAAAGCCGCCGAACTGCAGATGGGCGAACAACGGCTGGACATTGCGCAACACCGTCTCGCCGGTGGTCGAATACCGCACGTGGCCGATGGCCGAATGGCCGACCAGCCGCTTCATGACTCGCTCGCTGGAGAAGATATCGCCGACCAGGCCGAGATCGCGGTGGGCGTTGAATTGCTGCCCGTCGTAGGCGACGATGCCGGCCGCTTCCTGGCCGCGGTGCTGCAGGGCGTGCAAACCGAGGGCGGTATGCGCCGCCGCGTCGGCGAAGCCGTAGATGCCGAAGACGCCGCATTCCTCGCGCAGCTTGTCGTCGTCGATGCCGTCCGTGGTCCGCTCGAAGGGGTGCGTGGTGATCACTGGGACCCTCCCGTATTTCCGGCGGCACCCTGGGTGGCCGCCTCGATGGCCCGCTGCATCTCCTCCCGCATCCGCTCGTTGTATCCGGATTCGGGGGCCGGTGTGCCGTCTTTCGGCGGCGGGCTAAGCAGGCTCTGGAAGCTTTGCTGAGTCCCGCCATCCGGGATCGCACCGCCATCGATCGCCTTCGGCGCGGCTAGATCGTCCCGCAGGCGCTCCGGCAGCAAGCCCACCAGCAAGCCGCTGCCGCGCTCCACCAAGGGAAGGGTGCGGGCCTGGGTCAGCCAGTCCGGATGGTCCTCCCGCGGCATCACCCAGACCAGTATCAGCCAGGCGACGCAGACCAGCAAGGCTCCCCGGAAGAAGCCGAACAAGAGCCCGACGGAACGGTCGAGCGGCCCCAGGCCGCTGCCGCGCACCCGATTGGCCAGAATGCGGGTCAGAATCGACAACAGAACCAGGACGATCAGGAAGATGGCAACGCCCGTGGCCAGGTCGGCGACCACCGGAATGGCGATCAGCTTGCGCACCTCCGGCTGGGCGATAGGGAAGCCGATCAGGGTCGCGGCGGCGGCGCCCACCCACGAGACGACGGCGAGGATCTCGTGCACGAACCCGCGAAAGAACGCGAACAGGCCGGAAAAGAGGATGACCAGCGCCACCGCGATATCGGCCACGTTGATCGACGAAAGGTCCATGATGCGCGCGTCCGCCTAGTTCAAATCAATCGACGGATGCCCGGCGGCGCTCGCCGGCCCGGTCATTCCGCCGTGTCGAATCGGTGGGAAAACGCGCCACCAGATCTTGTAAATGCGCAATTTCCTGCACATCAATGCCGCCCATCTGGCCACCACCGCGCTTGGCCTCGGCCTGGTCGCCGGCCCGGGCCCGCCGGGGGGGCACCAAGGCCTGGGTAAAGCCCAATTTGGCCGCCTCCTTCAGGCGGGTCTCGGCCTGGCTGACCGCGCGCACCTCGCCGGACAGGCCGATTTCGCCAAAAACCACCATTTCCGCCGGCACCGGCCGGTCGCTGGCCGCCGACACCAAAGCGGCGGCCACCGCCAAATCCGCCGCCGGCTCGCTGACCCGCAAGCCGCCGGCGACATTTAGATAGACCTCCCGGCCCGCCAATGCCAGCCCGCATCGCGCCTCCAGCACCGCCAGCACCATGGCCAGGCGGCCGGCATCCCAGCCGATCACCGCCCGCCTGGGGGTCGCCAGGGAGGAGGGGGAGACAAGGGCCTGCACCTCCACCAGCACCGGCCGGGTGCCCTCCAGGCCGGCGAAGACCGCCGAGCCCGAGACGTTGCCCCGGCGCTCGGCCAGGAACAGGGCCGAGGGGTTGGGGACTTCCATCAGGCCGCCGTCGGTCATCTCGAAGACGCCGATCTCGTCGGTGGCGCCATAGCGGTTCTTGGTGGCGCGTAGGATGCGGAACTGGTGGCCGCGCTCGCCTTCGAAGGAGAGCACGGCATCGACCATGTGCTCCAGCACCTTGGGCCCGGCGATCTGGCCGTCCTTGGTGACGTGGCCGACCAGCAGCACGGTGAACCCGCGCCGCTTGGCCAGGCGAATCAGCTCCTGGGCGCTGGCGCGCACCTGGGTGACCGTGCCGGGCGCCGATTCCAGGGTGTCCACGAACATGGTTTGAATCGAATCGATGACCACGATGCCCGGCGCCTCGGCGCTGTCCAGGCTGGCGGCGATGTCGCGCACCGCCGTCGCCGTGGCCAGCAGCACCGGCGCCTGGTGCAATCCCAGCCGGCGGGCGCGCAGGCGCAACTGATCGACCGCTTCCTCGCCGGAAATGTACAGGCAGCCACCGCTATCCTTGACGCCAGAGGAGGTCGGGCGAGCCAGGGCGGCGGCCACTTGCATGAGCAGGGTGGATTTGCCGATGCCCGGATCGCCGCCGATCAATATGGCCGAGCCGGGCACCAGGCCGCCGCCGCACACCCGGTCGAACTCGGCGATGCCGCAGGCGCGGCGCGGGGCGCTGTCGGCCGGGCCGTCCATGCTGGCGACGTCGATGACATGGGCGCGTTTACGCCCGCCGCTGCCCAGGCCGCCCGGCGCGCTGCTCTGGGCCGCTTCCTCGGTGATGGTGTTCCAGCCGTTGCAGCTTTCGCAGCGGCCGCTCCAGCGGGCCGTGACGGCGCCGCAGGACTGACAGACGAAGCGGGCGTGTGCCTTGGCCAAGATTAGGTGCGAGCCTCTCGCGGTCCGAAGCCGCCGGGACCGTGCGGTTTCAAAGGGCGCGGATCTGCATGGCAATGGGGCCTTCGGCGCGGCCGTGGATGAATTGATCCACGTACGGATTGCCCGAGGTGTCGATATCGCCGACCGGCCCGTCCCAAATGATCTTGCCTTCATAGAGCAAGCCGACCCGATCGGCGATCTTGCGCACGCTGGCCATGTCATGGGTGATTGACAGGGCGGTCGCCCCCAAATCGCGTACGCATTTGACGATCAGATCGTTGATCACATCGCCCATGATCGGATCGAGACCCGTGGTCGGCTCGTCGAAGAAAATGATTTCCGGTTTGGTGGCGATCGCCCGCGCCAGACCGACGCGCTTGCGCATGCCACCCGAAAGTTCGGCCGGCGACAGCGCGCCGACTTCCGCTCCCAGACCGACGGCCGCCAGCTTCTCGATGGCAATGGCCTTGGCGGCGGCACGCTCCATGCGAACGCCTTGGATCAGGCCGAAGGCCACGTTCTCCCACACCGGCAATGAATCGAACAGGGCGGCGTTCTGGAACAGCATGCCGAACTTGCGCCGCACCCGTTCGATGTCGCGGTTGCCCATGCCAACCACGTTCTCGCCGTCCACCTCGATGATGCCGGCCTCGGGCGTGAGCAGGCCGAGGATGCATTTGAGCAGCACCGACTTGCCGCTGCCCGATCCGCCGATCACCACCACCGACTGGCCGGCTCCGATGTCCAGGTCGAGGCCGTCGAGTACGACCTTGTCGCCGAAGGATTTGTGCAGGCCGCGGATACGGATCTTGGGAACCGCCTCGTCCTGACCGTTGGTTTGGCGCGTGCCTGTCATCGGGCGAAGAACAATTCGGTGATGAAATAGTTGAAGCAGAGGATCAGGATGGAGGCGGAGACCACAGCATTCGTGGTTGCCGCACCGACACCCTGCGCGCCGCCGCGCGAGTTATAGCCGTGGTAGCAGCCCATCAGCGTCACCAGGAAACCGAACACCCCTGCCTTGACCAGTCCGGAGATGACATCCTGCGGTTCGACGAAATCGATGGTGTTCTTCAGGTAGGTGGCCGGGTTGAAGCCCAGCTTGTAGCTGGAGACCACATAGCCGCCGAACACACCGATGATATCGGCGACGAGCACGAGCAGGGGCAGCATGGTCAGGCCGGCGATCAGACGCGGCGCCACCAGGTACTTGAACGGATTGGTGGACAGGGTATCGAGGGCGTCGATCTGCTCGGTCACGCGCATGGTGCCGATCTCGGCGGCCATGGCGGCGCCGACCCGTCCGGCGACCATCAGGCCGGCCAGCACCGGGCCCAGCTCGCGGGTGATGGACACCACCACCACGTTGGGAATGGCGCTCTCCGCCGAAAAGCGGGCAAAGCCGGTGTAGCTCTGCAGGGCCAGCACCATGCCGGTGAAGATCGCTGTCAGGCCGACCACCGGCAGCGAGTAATAGCCGATCTCGATCATCTGCCGGACGATCAGCCGCGGGTAGATCGGTGGCCGAAAACAATGCGACACCGACGTTGAGGTGAACATCACGATGCGGCCTGTCGCCTCAAGGAACAAAAGGAAGGTACGGCCGAGAGGTTGCAGGATCGGCATGCCGATGATCCCTCAGCCGCCCGTATAGACGCGGTGGAAGCGATGCCCCAGGGACGTCATGACCTCGTAGCCGATGGTGTTCGCCGCCTCGGCCAGATCGTCGATGCTCCAATCGGGTCCGATCAGATCGACCAGGGCGCCCGGCCTTGTCACCTCGCGCGGCACCCCGGTCACGTCGAATGTCGTGAGATCCATTGAAACCCGCCCGATCAATGAAATACGCTGACCGCCGATCCAGGCGCTGCCGCAATTGGACAGCGTCCGCAGGTACCCATCCGCATACCCAATGGCGACCGTGGCGACTCGCAGCGGCCCATCGGCGCGGTAGGTGGCACCATAGCCAACGGTCCGGGGAGCGTCAATCTCGCGCACTTGCAGGATTTTTCCTTGCAGTCGAACCACTTGCCGCATGGGGTTCGATCGTCCCGGGGTCGGATTGATGCCATAGAGGGCGGCACCCGGTCGGACCAAATCGAAATGATACGCCGGTCCCAGAAAGATACCGGATGAGTTGGCCAAGCTGGCCGGCGCCTTTGGCAGCCGGTTGCGTCCGGTGATAAAGGCGGCCAACTGCTCGCCATTCAGCGGATGATCCGGGTCTTCGGAGCAGGCCAGGTGACTCATCACTAAACGCACGTCGATGTCCGCCAAGCGGCCGGGATCGGTGGCCAGAGCCTCCACCTCCGTATTTGTCAGTCCCAGGCGGCTCATGCCCGTATCGAAATGGATGGCGGCAGGCAATGGGCGTTCGGCGGCGCGGCCGGCTGCGGCCCAGGCATCGATATCGCCCAGGCTGTTGAGCACCGGCCAAATCTCGTGGGCGATGAAATCCGCGGCGGATCCGACCGCCAGCCCGCTCAGGACAAAGACCGCCGGTGCGGGTTTGACCCGCGCCAGACTTTGCCGCACGGCGATGGCTTCATCGGGCAGGGCGGTGAAGAACGTGGTTGCGCCGGCGCTGGCCAGGGTGGGGGCAACCTGCGCGATGCCCAAGCCATAGGCATCGGCCTTGACCACGGCGGCGCAGGCGCCGGCGGCCCGTTCGGCCAAGGAGCGATAGTTGGCTTGCACGGCGCCCAGGTCGATCCGGAGAATGGCGCCGGCGCGTTCTTCGGACGCGCTGTCCCCCGCGGTCGCGTCAGGATCGGACATCGGGCAGGTGATCGTCCCCGATCAGGTCGTTGAACTGGGTGAATTCGCCCTGGAAGTGCAGCTCGACGGTGCCGATGGGTCCGTGCCGCTGCTTGGCGATGATCACTTCGGCCTTGTTGCGGGCCTGTTCCAGCCGCTCCTCGTACCCGGCCTGGCGTTCGATGAACCGCTCGCCGGTTTCGTTGCCCCGCTGGGTCGGCCGTTCGCGCGACAGGTAGTATTCCTCGCGGTAGAGGAAGAGAACCACGTCGGCGTCCTGCTCGATGGAGCCGGACTCGCGCAAATCGGACAACTGCGGCCGCTTGTCGTCGCGCTGCTCGGTTTGCCGCGAAAGCTGCGACAGGGCGATGATCGGCACATTCAATTCCTTGGCCACCGCCTTCAGGCCGCGGGTGATCTCGGAGACCTCTTGCACCCGGTTCTCGTTGCGCATGCCCGGCGGGCCCTGCATGAGCTGCAGGTAGTCGACCACGATCAGGCTCAACCCATGCTGGCGCTTCAACCGCCGGGCGCGGGTGCGCAGGGCCGGGATGCTCAGGGCCGGCGTGTCGTCGATGAACAGCGACAGGGTATGCAGGGCGCGGGCGGCTTCGAAGACGCGGTCGAATTCGTCGTCGCGAATCTCGCCGCGGCGCATGGCATCCGAGCGCACATGCGCCTGCTCGGAGAGAATGCGGGTGGCCAGCTGCTCGGTCGACATTTCCAGGGAGAAGAAGGCCACCACCTCGGGCGTCTCGACAGGCGTGCCGTCAGGGGCGGTCTCGCGCCGCCGGGACGAGGCGGCGTTATAGGCGATGTTCGTGGCCAGGGCGGTCTTACCCATGGAGGGCCGGCCGGCCAGGATTACCAGATCGGAATGGTGCAAACCACCCAGCAGCTTGTCCAGGTCGCGGAATCCGGTGGTGACTCCGGAGACGTGGCTGTCGCGCTTCAGCGCTGCCTCGGTCATTTCGACCGCCTCGATCACCGCCGACTTGAAGCTGCGCAGGCCGCCCTCGCTCTGGCCGGCCTCGGCCAGGTTGTAGAGCTTCTGCTCGGCCGCCTCGATCTGGTTCGTGGCGGTGACATCCAGGTCATGCTCGAAGGCATCGTTGACCACGTCCTCGCCCAGGGCGATCAGCTCGCGGCGCAGGAACAGGTCGTGGATGGTGCGGCCATAGTCGGTGGCATTGATGATGGTGACATAGCTGCTTTGCAGCTTGGCCAGGTACTGGGCGCCGCCCACCTCAGCCAGGGCCTCGTCCTGCTCGAACAGGTTTTTCAGGGTGACCGCGTTGGCGATCTGCCCGCGTTCGATCAGCTTGCCGCACGCCTCGAAAATGCGGCCGTGCACGCCATCGGCGAAGTGCTCCGGCTGCAGAAAATCGGACACCCGTTCAAAGGCGCGGTTGTTGGCTAGGATGGCACCCAGCAAAGCCTGCTCCGCCTCATAGTTGACCGGCGGATGACGGAACGAGTCGTCATTTCCCGCGGCCCGTGGCAGGGCCGCTACGTTGGTGTGCTGATTGCGATCCATGATGACCGATAATAACAGATGACAGGTATGCCGCGCACGGTCGCTTTTCGTTTTTTTGCGACTGTTTGCCGGTGGGTAAAAATAATAGTGGGGATAAGACGCTTCTGCGATGGCGCGCGGACAAGGCTAACAAAGAAACGGCCCGCTTGTGCGGGCCGTTCGCTCGTATCGTATCCTAGCGCCGGCGCACCAATGTCGTCCGGCTTATTCGCCTTTCGCGCTGTCTTCGGCTTCGCCGGCATCGGCTTCATCGGCTTCCGCTTGATCGACCTCGAGAGCCGACAGGGCTGCTTCCTTCGCGGAAGCGGCCGCGGCGGCCACGGCCTCCCGTTCCTCGGCGCTGACGATGTGACCGCTTTTTGCCTGTGCTTCCGCTTCGGCATCCGAGCGCGCCACATTGGCGGTGACGGTGACTGTCACCTCCGGATGCAGGCGCACCCTGATCGTGTGCAGGCCCAAGGTCTTGATCACCATATCGAGCAGGATCTGCGTGCGGGCGACCGTAAACCCGGCGGCGGTGGCCGCCTCGGCCAAGTCGCGCGACGTGACGGATCCGTAAAGCTGCCCGGATTCGCCTGCTTGGCGGATCAAGGTGACCGCCAGGCCGTCGAGCTTTTCGCCGACCTTTTGCGCCTCGTCGCGGCGCGTCAGATTCTCGGCCTCGAGCTGCGCCCGGTGCTTTTCGAACAGTGCCAGGTTCTCTTTCGTCGCCCGCCGCGCCTTGCGCTGCGGCAGCAGATAGTTGCGGGCATAGCCGGGCTTGACGGAAACCACGTCACCCATCTGGCCGAGCTTCTCAATCCGCTCCAGAAGAATTACTTGCATGGCGTTCGCTCCCCCTTACTGGACCAGATAGGGGATGAGCGCCAGATACCGCGCCCGCTTGATGGCCTTTGCCAATTCCCGCTGCTTCTTGGCTGAAACGGCGGTAATCCGGCTCGGCACCATCTTGCCCCGCTCCGAGATGAAACGCTGCAACATGCGCACATCCTTGAAGTCGATCTTGATGGCGTTCGGGCCCGAGAACGGGCAGCTCTTGCGGCGGCGGAAGAAAGGCCGGCGCACGCCGGCCGATTTGCTGACAACTTCGACCGTCATAACACTGTCTCCTTGCCGTCGGATTCGCTGGCTTCCTGATGCTCGCGTGGCGGTCGTGACTCGCGCCCCCCACGATCACCTCGGTCTCCGCGATCTCCACGTTCGCCGCGGAAGCCGCCTCGGCCGCCGCGATCATCGCCGCGGCCACCGCGATCATCGCGGCTGTGCCGGCTTTGCACCACCGCCGAGGGGCCGGCCTCCAACTCATCGACGCGCACGGTCAGATAACGCAGCACGTCCTCGTTCAGGCGCATGATCCGCTCCATCTCGTGCACCGCCGGAGCGGGCGCGTCGAGATTAAGCAGGACGTAATGGCCCTTGCGGTTTTTCTTGATGCGGTAGGCCAGCGTCCGCAGGCCCCACAACTCTTTCTTGGGGACCGTGCCGCCGCCTTGCTCGATGATGCCGGTGAACTGGTCGGCAAGTGCCTCGGCCTGGGTGGCCGAGATGTCTTGGCGCGCAATAAATACGCACTCGTATAACGCCATACTTAACACTCCTTATGGCTGTTGATGGACCGGCGCTGTGACGGTCATCCGTCCAGCCGCCCGGCCCTAGCCGGTCCCGTTCGCGAAATTCGCAGGGTGCCGGCAAGGAGTTATGTCCGCGGCAATCCCGCCGCGAGGCGCGGAATATACACCAAACCGGCACGGGTGCAAGGCTGCCACCGGACAATATCGGCTGCCGATTTCGGGTTGCCCGCGCCACTGTATCTCGACCCCGGTACCTTGACAGGGCGGCAGCGGCGGGTATCTCTCAGGCGGCACGTTGGGGGAGAGGTTCGTATGAGCAGGGCATTCGTCTTTCCGGGGCAGGGGTCTCAAGCGGTCGGCATGGGCGCCGCCCTGGCTGAGGCCTTTGCCGACGCCCGCGAAGTGTTCGAGGAGGTGGACGACGCCCTGTCGCAACGGCTCAGCCGCATCATGTTCGAAGGGCCTGACAGCGAGCTGGTTCTCACCGAAAACGCCCAGCCTGCCCTGATGGCCGTCAGCCTGGCCGTTGTGCGGGTCTTGGAGCGGGAAGGGGGCCTGACCCTGGCGGACAAGGCCGCCTTCGTTGCCGGCCATTCCCTGGGCGAGTACTCGGCCCTGGCGGCGGCGGGCGCCATCTCCGTCGCCGATACGGCGCGCCTGCTCAAGCGCCGCGGCCAGGCGATGCAGGAAGCCGTTCCAATTGGCCAGGGGGCGATGGCGGCGCTCTTGGGACTCGATCTGGCGGCGGTTCGCGACGTCGCCGAAGCCGCGGCCCAGGGCGAGGTCTGCGCCCCGGCCAACGACAATGCCGAGGGCCAGGTGGTGATCAGCGGCGATGCCGCGGCGGTCGCCCGGGCCGTCGAACTGGCCACCGAGAAGGGGGCCAAGCGGGCAATCATGCTGTCGGTCAGCGCGCCCTTTCACTGCGCCCTGATGGCGCCAGCCGCGGATGTCATGGCCAAGGCCCTGGCGGAGGCGACGATCCGCCCGCCACGCCCGCCCCTGGTGGCCAACGTGACCGCCGAGGCCGCCGACGACCCAGATACCATCCGCCAGCTTCTGGTCGCCCAGGTCACGGCCATGGTGCGCTGGCGCGAATCGGTGCTCATGATGCGGGACCACGGTGTCGATACACTGGTGGAACTGGGCGCCGGCAAAGTATTAACTGGCCTGACCCGGCGGATCGACCGCGAACTGACCGGAATTGCCGTCGGCACGCCGGCCGAGATCGAGGCTCTGATCAAGTCATTGTGAGTGCCCTGCGGATGGATCTAACGCGGCACGCCAGGGTTGAGGAGGCAGACGATGTTCGATCTGACAGGTAAAACCGCGCTGGTTACCGGCGCCACGGGCGGTATCGGCGCCGCGATTGCCCGTGCCTTGCATCGGCAAGGGGCGACATTGGGCCTCAGCGGCACGCGGGTTTCCGTCCTCGACGCCCTGGCCGCGGATTTGGGCGAGCGGGCGCATGTGTTGCCCTGCGATCTGGCTGATGCCGCCGCCGTGGCCGCCCTGCCGGGCGATGCGGAAAGGGCCATGGGCGGCGTCGATATCCTGGTGAACAACGCCGGGCTGACCCGGGACAATCTGGCCCTGCGTATGAAGGACGAGGATTGGGCCCAGGTCATCGAGGTCAACCTGACCTCCGGCTTCCGTCTGTCACGCGCCGTCCTGCGCGGCATGATGAAAAAACGCTGGGGCCGGATCATCGGCATCACCTCGATCGTCGGGGTCACCGGCAATCCGGGCCAGGCCAACTATGCCGCCTCGAAGGCCGGTATGATCGGCATGTCCAAGTCCCTGGCGCAGGAGGTGGCCTCGCGCGGGATCACCGTGAATTGCGTCGCCCCCGGCTTTGTCGCCACCCCCATGACCGACCGGTTGACCGATGCGCAAAAGGAAAAATTGACCGCCGCGGTTCCGGCCGGGCGCTTGGGCACGCCCGAGGATGTGGCCGTGGCCGTGCTTTTCCTGGCCAGCGACGAGGCAGCCTACATGACCGGCCAGACCTTGCATGTAAATGGCGGAATGGCCATGATATAGCCCGAATTTCCGGCTGAAATACTGGTATTGGTCGTGGGCGTTGGCAATTCCGCAAGATGTATGATATGAGGCGGCGCCCTGCCCAGGCAGGGAGCAGGAACCGAAAATCGGCTTCCGATAGCCTGCCGGCAATGGACACTGAAATCTGAGGGTAAAGGGCAATGAGCAACGACATCGCCGAACGCGTTAAGAAGATCGTCGTCGAACACCTTGGCGTCGACGAGGCAAAGGTTTCGCAAAGCGCCAGCTTTATCGACGATCTGGGTGCCGACAGTCTCGACACGGTCGAACTGGTCATGGCATTCGAAGAGGAATTCGGCTGCGAGATACCCGATGATGCGGCGGAAAAGATCGTCACCGTCAAGGACGCCGTCGACTTCATACAGCAGCACGCTTGAGCAAGTCCGGCTCAACCGTCTTTCACACCCACGACAACGATAGAACGCGCACCATGCGCCGTGTCGTCGTCACCGGACTGGGTCTGGTCACCCCGCTTGGCACCGGCGTCGAGACGGTGTGGGAGCGGCTGATCGAAGGCCAATCCGGCCTGCGCGCCATTCAAAATTTCGATGTTTCGGATTTGCCGGCCAAGATCGCCGGGCAAGTTCCGCTGGGCGAAACCGCAAACGGCGGCTTCAATGCGGACGAATATGTCACGCCGCAGGAACGCCGCCGCATAGATCCGTTCATCGTCTTTGCCATCGCCGCGGCCCAGCAGGCGGTGGAGGACGCCGATTGGCATCCGACCGACAAGGAAAGCCTGGAGCGCACCGGGGTGATGATCGGCTCGGGCATCGGCGGCCTGCAGACCATATACGAGGGTTCCATCACCATTCACGAACGCGGGCCACGCCGCCTGTCGCCCTTCTTCATTCCGGCGGCGCTGATTAATTTGGCCTCCGGTCACGTATCGATCCGCTATGGCTTCAAGGGACCGAACCACTCGGTGGTGACGGCCTGTTCCACGGGAGCGCACGCCATCGGCGACGCCGCCCGATTAATCGCCTTCGAGGATGCCGATGTGATGGTCGCCGGTGGCGCCGAGGCCGCCGTCTGCCGCATAGGGATCGCCGGATTTGCCGCCTCGCGCGCCCTGTCGACGTCCTTCAACGACACGCCGGAAAGGGCATCCCGGCCCTGGGACGAGGCCCGCGACGGGTTCGTCATGGGCGAGGGCGCTGGGGTCGTGGTGCTGGAAGAGCTGGAGCACGCCAAGAAACGCGGTGCCCGGATCTATGCCGAGATTACCGGCTATGGTATGTCTGGGGATGCACACCATATCACCGCCCCGGCCGAGGATGGCAGCGGTGCCTATCGCGCCATGGAGACGGCTTTGAAGCGGGCCCGGATCGACCCATCCAAGATCGACTATATCAACGCCCACGGCACATCGACGCCCAAGGGCGACATGATCGAGCTGGGCGCGGTCAACCGGCTGTTCGGCGAGCACGCGCACCGGGTCAGCATATCGTCGACCAAATCGGCGACCGGTCATCTTCTCGGCGCCGCCGGCGCGACCGAGGCCATCTATTCGATCCTGGCGATCAACAACCAAATCGTGCCGCCCACCTTGAACCTCGACCAGCCGTCCCCCGGCTGTGAACGTCTTGACCTGGTCCCGCATCGGGCCAAGGAACGGCCAGTCCACGTAGCTTTGTCCAACTCGTTCGGATTTGGCGGCACGAACGTGAGTCTGGTTCTCGCCGGTTTTAGCTAGGCGGGGGCGCGCCGTGCGGCGTCCGCTGATCATCGCCGGTGCGCTTGCAGGGGTGCTTTTGTTCGCGGCCGGTCTGGTCGTCCTCTATGGACTCGATCAATTCGAACAGCCCGGCCCACTGGAAGCCGATACCATTGTCCTGATTCCCCGTGGTGCCGGGGTGGACACGATCTCCCGCCGGCTCGAGGACGCGGGCGTCATCGAAGATCCTTTCATTTTTCGCATCGGCGTTTGGCTCAGCGGCGCCACCCGTGATTTGCAGGCAGGGGAGTATCTGTTCCTGATCGGCACCTCCATGCGCGGTGCCATGGACGTTCTGCGTATCGGCCGGCCATTCACCAGGCGCCTGACCATCGCCGAGGGGTTGACCAGCGCCGAGGCGGCGGTGCTGATCAACGACGCCGAGGCCCTTGACGATGAGCGGATCGACCCTCCCTTGGAAGGGTCCCTGTTGCCGGAGACCTATCACTATGTGCGCGGCGATTCGCGCGCCGAGCTGGTTCGGCGGATGCAGCGGGCCCTCAACGAATCGCTGGCGGACCTGTGGCCTAAGCGGGCACCGGATTTGCCTTTGAAGGATGAGCGGGAAGCCATCATCCTGGCTTCGATCGTCGAGAAGGAAACCGGCGTGCCGGAAGAACGGCCGCTGGTTGCGTCGGTGTTCGTCAACCGGCTGCGGGCGGGCATGCGCCTGCAATCCGATCCAACTGTCGCCTATGGCGTGACCAATGGCAGCGGCCCGTTGGGCCGGGCACTGACCCGGCAGGACCTGCAGACGCCAAGTCTGTACAACACCTACCTCAACGATGGTCTGCCGCCCGGGCCGATCTCGAACCCCGGCCACGCCGCCATCGAGGCCACGCTCAACCCGGCGACGACCGAGTACCTGTATTTCGTCGCCAGCGGCAACGGCGGGCATGTGTTCGCTAAGACCCTGGCCGAGCATAACCGCAACGTCGAACAATGGCGCAAGGTGCGCGGCACGCAGAATTAGATCGGCCCTGATCGGCGCGGTCGAAATGTCAGGACGGAGCTCGCGGTCCTGGCCAATGCGGTAATGCACCGTCCTCTATGACCGGCATGCTGATGCCTTCCGTGGCCCGTACAGGCACGGCTGTATGATCGAATCCCTGAAGGCAGAATACATTGACACCGAAGTGATCGGGCATGGATCTCTTGCGGTGAAACACATAGATGCCGCATCGGCGGCAGAAATAATGTTTGGCGATCTTCGTGTTCCATCGGTAGAGCGTCAATTGATCGTCGCCCTTGAGAATCGTCAATTGGCTTTCATGGACTCGGGTCATCACCGCATTGCGCATGACGCAGAGCGAGCAGTCACAGGTTGTCAGCTCGTCGATCGGCGCGTCGATCTCGAACGCCACGGATCCACAGTGGCATGAACCTTTGTAAACGGTCACGATTGAGTATCTCCCTAATCCTTCTCGGGCAACCGGCGCAGCAGGGGATCGATCAAACCCGGCGGCAGTGCCGCGACGAGGCGCACCAGCGCGTACATGGGCCACGGAAAGGCGATCCGCGCGCGGTTGCGCGCCAGGCCGCGCCGGACGATCCGCGCCGCCCGCGCACTGTCCATCAGCATGGGCATGGGAAATTTATTGACGTCCGTCAGCGGCGTCTTGACGTAGCCGGGGCAGATGACGCTGACCGCGATGCCGTCGCCGGCGAGATGGCCGCGCAGGGCTTCGCCCCAGATTCGTACCGCCGCCTTGCTGGCGCAGTAGGCCGGGGCACCGGGAAAGCCGCGGAAGGCGGCGAGCGACGACATGATGGCAATCTGTCCGTGCCGGCGCGCCCGCATGAGAGGCACGGCTGGCCATACCGTATTGAGCACGCCCTCCACGTTGATCGCCATGATACGGCGGGCCTGCGCTTCGTCTTCGCCGCCGCCGCCGGTCCCGGCGGACAATCCGGCGTTGGCGATCAGCAGATCGATGGGCGCCACCGCATCGCGGACGGTGATCCAGGCGGCCAGGCGCTCGCGCTCCAGCACGTCGATGGCCTCCACATGAACCTCGGCGCCCTGCGCCGCGCAGTCCTTGGCCACCGCCGCCAGGCGTCCGGCATCCCGCCCGGTCAGGGCGAGACAGACCCCCGGTGCTGCATAGGAGCGGGCCAGGGCCGCACCGATGCCGCTGGAGCCGCCGGTGATCAGAATCGACTTTGGCTGGACGTGCTTGGCCGCCATGGGTCCCCGGTGTGTCCGGCAGTTTATGGTGGCCGAGACTACACCGTTCGCCGGTCCGGGTCATGCGGCGCGGCTTGTTGCGATCCGGCGGCGTGTATATAACGTCCCGACATTCCTGACCTTTCGCCGCAGCCGAGGCCATGCCCAAGCCAAAAGCCAAACCCGCACCCAGCGGCCCCATCTCCAGCATGACCGGCTTTGCCCGTCAGGAAGGCGGCAATGGCGCGGTCACCTGGGTGTGGGAGATTAAGAGCGTCAACGGGCGCAATCTGGATATCCGCAGCCGCTTGCCGGGCGGCTATGAATCACTGGATGCGGTGGCCCGCGCCGTCGCGCCGAAACATTGCACCCGCGGCAATCTGCAAATCACCCTGACGGTTGACCGCAGCGCGGCGCCGACCCAACTCAAGGTCAATCGGGAGTTGTTGGGGCAACTCGTCGCACTCTTGTCGGAGCTGGAAACAGAAATCACCGCCGAGCCGCCGCGTCTGGATGGCCTGTTGGCGTTTCGCGGGGTGGTCGAGACCAGCGACGAAAAGGACACGGCGGAAGAGATGGCGGCGCGTACCGCCGCCATGGAGGCGGACCTGGTTCGAGCCCTTGAGGCTTTGACCGTCATGCGCCGGTCCGAGGGGCGCCGCCTGGGGCAAATGATCGCCGATCTTTTGGCCCAGATCGACAACCTGGTCGAGGCCGCGGCCAAGACGGATGCGGCGCGGCCCGAAACGCTGCGTGCCCGCCTGCGCGCGCAACTGGACGAGTTGCTCGCCCAGGCGACCTCCCTGCCGGAGGAGCGCCTGGCGCAGGAAGTGGCCGTGCTGGTGGCCAAATCGGATGTGCGCGAGGAACTGGATCGCCTGCGGGCCCACATCGCGGCGGCGCGGGATTTGATCGGCGAGGGCGCGGCGGTTGGCCGCCGTCTCGATTTCCTGTGCCAGGAGTTCAACCGGGAAGCGAATACGTTGTGCTCCAAATCGTGGGATGCGACCCTGACCCGCATCGGACTCGATCTGAAGTCGGCGATCGATCAGTTGCGCGAGCAAGTCCAGAACATCGAATAACGGCCGGTTGGGCGGAGCGGACATGCAGCAGACAGGCATCAAACGGCGCGGTCTCATGCTGGTGCTCTCCTCGCCGTCGGGGGCGGGCAAGACCACCATCGCCCGCAAGCTGCTGGCGTTGGAATCGAACCTGGAACTTTCGGTTTCGGCGACCACGCGCACCAAGAGGGCCAAGGAAACCGACGGCACCGACTATCACTTCGTCACCGGCGATGAATTCGCCGCCATGGTCGCAACGGACGCATTCCTGGAACATGCCACGGTGTTCGGTCACCGCTACGGCACTCCGCGGGCGCCGGTCGAACAGGCGTTGGGCCATGGCCAGGATGTGCTGTTCGATATCGACTGGCAGGGCACTCAGCAATTGGCGGAAAAGGCGCGCAAGGATCTGGTCAGCGTCTTCGTCCTGCCGCCGTCCACGGCCGAGCTGGAAAAACGCCTGCGCCGCCGGGCCCAGGACCCGGACGAAGTGGTCCGCGACCGCATGGCCAAGGCGGCCAACGAGGTCAGCCACTGGGCCGAGTACGACTACATCCTGGTCAACACAGACGTGGCGGCCAGCGTCGCCTCGGTGCAGTCGATCCTGCGCGCCGAACGCCTGCGCCGCGAGCGCCAGGTGGGCCTCAGCGAGTTCGTCGAGAGCCTGCGCGAAGGGCGCTAGCCCGGCGCTCATCGAATCAAGGAATCACCCCCACCCCGACGAATTTGAGAATCAGTCCGGCGTTTGTGCCGCCAGGGCGCGGGCCAGGGCACAGAAGGCGGCGACATCCAGTTCCTCGGCGCGGGCTGTCTCCGGCACCCCGGCGGTGGCCAGCAGCATCCCCGCATCGGCACCCAGGGACTTCAGGCTTTGCCGCAGCATCTTGCGCCGCTGTCCGAAAGCCGCCGCGGTGACCCGCTCCAGCACCGGCATGGCGGCTTCTGCCAAGGGTTGCGCGCGCGGCCGCAGGCCGACCACGGTGGAGTCCACCTTCGGCGGCGGCGTAAAGGCGCGCGCCGGGACCGTGAACAAGGGCTGGATGTGGCACAGCCATTGGGTGATCACCGACAGACGGCCATAGGCCTTGGAGCGCGGGCTGGCGGTGAGCCGGTCGGCGACTTCGCTTTGGAACATGAGAATCATGCCGGCCAAGGCGGCCGGATCAGCCGCAATATTGGTGAGCCAGCGGAGCAACAGAGCGGTCGAGATGTTGTACGGCAGGTTGGCGATGATCCGCCGGGGCGCAGGGCACAATGTTGCCATGTCGACCGAGAGGGCATCCGCCTCCCGCACCTCCAGGCGGCCCGGATAGGCCTGCGCCAGTTCCGCCAGGGCGGCTAGGCAGCGCGTATCCTTTTCGATCGCCACCAGGCGGCGGGCGCCGCCCGCCAGCAGCGACCGGGTCAGCCCGCCCGGGCCGGGGCCGACTTCGATCACCGTGCCGGTGGCCAGATCGTTGGCCGGCGGCGGCAGGAACTGGCTCGCCGCGCGGACGATGCGATCCGTGAGATTGAGGTCGAACAGAAAGTGCTGGCCCAGCGACTTGCGCGCGTTCAGCCCATGCCGGGCGATCACGTCGCGCAGCGGCGGCAGCCGGGGTTCGGGCTCAGGCAACGGACCGGCGGGGCGCCGTGTCGCGGGCCTCCGCCATGGCGCGCGCGGTCGCCAGGGCGGCCAGCAGGCTGGCCGGGCTGGCTCGCCCCGTGCCGGCGATGTCAAAGGCCGTGCCATGATCCGGCGAGGTGCGGACGAAGGGCAGTCCGAGGGTGATGTTGACGCCGTGCTCGAAGTCGATGGTCTTCAAGGGGATCAAGGCCTGATCGTGATACATGCACAAAACCGCGTCATAGCCTTGCCGGGCCATCGGGTGGAACAGGCTATCGGCGGGGGCCGGGCCGGAGACCTCGATCCCGTCGGCGCGCAAGATGGCGATCGCCGGCGCGATAATGTCGATCTCCTCGCGGCCCAGGGCGCCGCCTTCGCCGGCATGCGGGTTCAGGCCGGCCACCGCCAGCCGTGGCCGGGCAATGGCGAAATCGGCGCGCAGCGCGGCGGCGGTCACCCGTCCGGCCTGAACGATCGCCTCGGCGGTCAGGGACGCGGCGGCGCGCGCCAGCGGCAGATGCACGGTCACCGGCACCACGCGCAGGCCGGGGCAGGTCAGCATCATGACCGGTGTGCAGCCGCCTCCGGCCAACTCGGCCAGGAATTCCGTATGGCCGGGAAAGCGGAATCCGCCCTCGTACAGGACCTGTTTGTGAATCGGATTGGTGACCACGGCGGCGGCCTCGCCAGCCCGGACCAGTTCGACCGCGCGCTCGATGGCGGCGATCACTGCGGTGCTGTTCTCGCGGGCCGGCCGTCCCGGGACTACCGCTTGCGCCAGCGCGATGGGCAGGACCGGCAAGGCAGCGGGGAACACGGCGGCGGCTTGCGCCGGTTGAGCGATGGCCTTTACCGCCACATCGGGTGCGGTCATACGCGCCAGCGCCACCAGCCGCGCCGGATCGTCGATAATGAAGAATGGATTGTTCGCGCCGGTGTTCCGGGTTGCCTCACCGGCCAGGGCGCGCCAGGCCAGAAGGGCGATCTCGCCGCCGATCCCCGCCGGCTCTCCCATGGTCAGGGCGATGGGTTGCGGTGTGCTGTGTGCGTCCGGGCCCTTACGCAGGCTCATATACGGATATCGACATTGGCGGTTCGGCGCAGATCGCGCATGTAGCGCCGGGCCTGCAAGTCGAGCTGTTCATTGGTCAATTGCTCGCGGATCGCGGCAAGATCGATCCCGGCATCGGTTCGCTCGCACACCACGAGGACGGTGGTTCCCGCCGGAACCGATGTCGGTTCACTGGGTAGGCCGATGGGCAGGGACCGTACGATGGCCTGAATGTCCTGGGGCAGGTCGGCCAACTTCAACGTGCCCAGATCATCCACAGCCGGAGCCCCTGTGTCGGCGGCCGCCTGTTCCATGGTGTCGCAGCCGGTGATCCTCTCGCGGACCGCGGCCGCCTGAGCGCCAATCTCCTGACGTTGCGCTTCAGTTGAATCGGCGGCGAGGGGGAAGAGAACCTGCTTAATGTGCAAAGTGACGTCGCCAAGGGCTGCTGTCCTGTGCTCTCTCAACAACATGATGTGATAGCCGCTCAAGGTCCGAACCGGGCCGGCGACGGTATTGTCCTTCATGAGGGCCAGCATGGCATCGATCTCCGGCGCCAGTTGCCCTTCCTGTACCCAGCCGATGTCGCCGCCTTGCGGCGCCGTTGCCGATTGCGAGAATTGCCGGGCCAGGTCGGTGAAACTGGCACCCGAGCGAATCTGGTCCATCAGCCGCTCGGCATTGGCGTGAACCTCATCCTCTTGCAGCACGGAATCGACCGCCAGAAATATCTCCGCGACCCGCCATTGGGTGCTGCCGCGATTGGCGGTGATGCGGTTGACGACCTCCTGGACCTCTTCCTCTGAAATCTGCACCGATGGGCGCAAGCGGCGGGCGATGAGGGTTCGCCATACCAGTTGGCTGCGGACCTGATCGATCAGGGCCTCTTTAAGTACGCCTTGACCTTCGATGGCCGAGAGGAACGCGTCCCGATTCATGTTGTTGCGGTCGGCGAGCTGATCGATCGCGCCGTCTACCTGGTCATCCGGAATAACGATGTCCAGGCGCGTGGCTTCCTGCGCCTGCAACCGTTCGTCGATCAGCCCGCGCATGACCTGGGATGTGACCCGCTTGCGCAAATCCTGGCTGTCACGCTGGCCGGTGGCCAGAATGGCCAAGCGGATGCGCATGTCGAGGTCGAGCATAGAGATGACCTCGTCGTTGACCACCACGGCCGCACGCAGCAGGTCCTGGCCCTGGCCGGGCACGACGGCGATCAGCAGCAGCCCCATGGCCAGCAGACACCGCTGCGCCCAGCGGGCGAGGGCGCCGCCGAGGAGAGCCGCTGGCCGGCTATCGGATTGCCGTATGGGGTACGTGTTCATGGTGGCACTATAGGCTGGGGGCCGGGCACAAACAACGTCGCCGGCCGCCCTTCTGGAAGACAACGTGCGGGCTCAAAATCCGCCGGCCTCGTTGCTGGCGAACCCACCGAGGTTCTTGAAAATAAAACTGATGTAGAACGCGTCTTCGGGCTTGACCTCGCGATCGCTGAAGAAATTTCGCTCGAAAACGCCTTGCACCAGAATACATTCGTCCTGGTAAGTGGCACCCAAACGAACCTGCCGGGTTTGACTCTCGTTCAGATCCACTCGCTGACCGCCGAACAAGGACCAATAGCGGGTCATCTTCGAGCGGAGGGTCCAGGTCAACTCTTCACGGTCGTCGAATTCGTCGTCAGAGGTTTCGGATTCGACAAGAATGTACCCCAAATCAAGGTTCAACGCCGGTGGGCCGACCACTAGATCGACCTCGTTTCGGCGGAAGTCCAAGTCGTCCTTATCCAGGCGGAAACGGTAGATGAGGTTCAAATCATAGTTCGGGCGGATCTGCACGCGCCCGACGATGTCGGACAGATTGTCTTCCACCCCGGACCCTTCCGCGAACACATCGGCTTCATTGAAACGATAGCTTTGGCCGGCAAAGGCGCTGGCATACCCGCCGCCATCACCGGTGACGGTCCATTTAAGGCCATAGTCGAAACGGGTTCCCGGATCCACCCGATCGAGTCCGGTAAAGCGATTGAGGCTGAACAGATTGGTGTCGTCGAACTCGAAATCGAGGCTGTCCTCGTTGGGGATGCCCTCCGGGTTCGATCCGTTGGGGGCGAGCACCGCCTGGGCAATCGGTTCGATGACCTGGTGCATGCCGGCCGAGCTGCGCACCCACGGGTAGCGCCATTGGACAGCAAATTGCGGGAACACCCGGCCTTCCAATTCGCTTTCCGTCGGCCCGCTCGGATTGACATTGTCGGTGGTTGGGTCGTTGCCATTGACCCAATAGCCGTCGCCTTGGACGCGCGCCGTAAAGGTATACAGATCGCCCAATGGCCCGACATACGGCAGCTCGACGCCGACACCGACGGAAAGGCGGCGGGTGTCGCGCCCGTCGGTTCGCGTGAGAGCCAGCATATTGGCATCCAGGAAATACTTGCTGCCTGCCACACCCGGCTCGCTGATAAAATTATAGTCGACCAGAGGCAGAACGATGGGCGACTCGGAATCGCGGTCGTTCGCGCGCAAGCCTTGATACAGAAATGAATTCGCTGCCAGATAGTTACGCCCATCGAAACCTTCCGCAAAAGCGCGGCTGGTCAAGGTCCGCATGCTGGAAAAATTGTAGAGGCGCATGTATGTATCGTCGGTGGCCCGCTGCGCATCCACGCCCCAACGCCAGGTATCGTTGATATCGAAGCGGGCGGTGCTGTCGATATGGCCGCGGAAACGATCTTCTTTGACGCCGCTGGCGTCCGTCCGATCCGCGATCGTGGCGCTGCCGCGCAGGTCGAGCCGGCCATCGGGGAACAAGTGCCGATACTCTCCGGTGGCGACGACGCCCTGTTGGGTGGTCAGGATCGGTGCGAACGTGAAGTCCTCTTCGGGACTGAGCGTCCAATAGTACGGCTGCTGATACGTGGTGCCCAACGTCCCGGAAGCGCCTATCACCGGTGCGAGGAGTCCGCTCTTGCGATCGACCGTCGGATCCGGATGCTCGAAGTACGGCGTATAGAGCACGGGAACGCCGAATATTTCCATCCAGGCATCGCGGTAACGAATGACCTGTTCTTCCTGGTCATGCTCGACCTCGATGGCCTTGAGCTGCCACAGGGGTGCGCGCGTGGGATCGTCTCGGCACAGCTCGCAGGGGCTGTAAACACCCTTACGGAAGACGGTTGTGCGGCCGCCCGTTCGCAGGCCGCTGGCAGCCGCCAGGCGGCTGCGGTCGGTCAGCAGGACCCGGACATCGCGGATGAACCCTTCGCGCATGTTCTCGGTCAGCTCGACAAAGTCGGCGAACAGCACTTCGCCGGTCGTCTCGAGCAGGGACACATTGCCGGAGGCGGTGACCACATCGGTGCGCAGATTATAGCTCACGCTGTCCGCCAGCAGGATCCGGCCTTCTTGGGAAATTTCCACGCTTCCAGATGCCGTTACGACGCCGAGGTTTTCGTCGTAGGTCACGCTATCGGCACTGATCAACGCCGGAACCGCAGCTCCCGCTGAGGTCCCCACAGCCGCCGGCGGTGTGGCCTCCGTCGCGGCCATCGCCGGCACAGCCGATGCCAGCAGCATCGCCGCCGCTGCAAGTCTTGTTATGATGCGACCCGCCCCCCCGGCACGCATGACCGTGTTTAACCGTCTTCCAGGTGCAACAGCGTGGCGATTCCCAGCATTACGCTGACACCCGCTGGTGTCCAAGCGGCAAGAACCACTGGAATTCGGCCGGAGATACCCAAGGCAAAAACGAAATTCGATAAGAAATACAATAAGAATCCCGCGAGAACGCCGCTGAGGATCACCAATCCGACTCGCCCGCGGCGTTGCGGGCGAAGGGAAAATGAGGCGGCCAGCAGAACCATGGCGCCGAGCAAAACAGGTGTCGCCAGCAACCTGTGCAGCTGCAACTTGTGACGGACGGCGGAGAACCCCGCTTCGGTGAGAAGCTCGATGAATCCGGGCAGGCTCCAGAAAGAAATGGTTTCCGGTGGCGCGAAGCTATCAAGAATCTTATCGCGCGTCAGATTGGTGGCGATATTCTCGCGCTTGGTGAATTCCACCGGGGCGCCGGGTGTTGTCTGCCATGCATCGTGCAAGACCCAGCGGCCAGGTTCCAGTTCCGCCCGCTCCGCGTCGATCCTGCCGACAAAGCGGTCCTGGCCCTCGAACTGAAAGACGATGACCTTGTGCAACATCAAGGGTTCGTGAGTCACCCGCACCGCGTGAATCACCGACTGACCTTGCGGATCGGCCTGCCGCAGCCATAATCCGGCGCGGGATACGGAAAGAGTGCTGCCCTCGTTGCGGATATACTTGGCTTCCATCTGTTCGAATTGGCCGAGCAGGATCGAGGCCAGCGGATTGAGCAACGTGACGGTGACGACGCCGACCAACGTGGCGACCCCAAGGACCGGTAGCAGAACCTGCCATACGGATATTCCGGCGGCGCGGGTGACGACCAACTCGTGCGACCGCGTCATCCGCCAGAAACAGGTCAATCCGGCGAAGAGAATCGTGAACGGCATGATTTCCTGGCTCAGGTAGGGAAGCTTGAGCAGCACCATGCGCAAGACGATCCCCAGCGATGCGTTCTTCGATGCCAGTCGATCGAGCAGATCCACAATGCTGACCAGCACGATGACGCCTATGAGGCCGATGAAATATCCGAAAAACCACACCGCATACTGACGGGCCACATAGGCGGAGAGGGTTGGCGACAGGCGCAGGCGCCGCACCAGCGGGTGAAGGGCCAGATCGGTCATGGCGTGGCCATCCCGGCGAGTCCGTTGACGTGGCGCCGTCGCGGACGGCGGAAGATCACCACGACCGCGGCCGCCGCCGGCAGCAGAGGCGCCAGGTACATGCCGGGGATCGCCCAGCGGGCCTGGCTAGCCAGGTCTTGCATGGCCAAAGACAGGCCCTCGAGCAGGCCGATGCAGAATATGGCGAACAGCACCCGGCGAGTTTGGCCGCGGCGGTTGAATTCGCCGGCCAGAAGCGCGGCAAGACCGACCAGAATAAAGGTGAACGTATACAACGGCGCCGCCAGCCGCTGATGCCCTTCGACCATCATCTCGGTGCGGATGCGCTCGTCGCCGATATCCGGATCTGGGTTCAGCAGATCTTGAACGAAGTACTCCTTCGGGTCGCGCCAGCGCGCCTCGGTGGGCTCCTGCAATTGGCTCAGCTCGACCGTGTAGCTGTCGAAATAGAGCAGGGACAGGCGGCCGCTGCCGCCTTCGACCTGCTGACGATTGCCGCTAGCCATGACGACGCGAGGCCCTGATTCGCCGCGCACCATGGCGCCGCGTTCCGCCATCATCGTAACCGGCCGTGATGGGTCCCGCGTATCGTGCACCAGAATGCCGAGCAAATCGCCATCGGACGCGCGCTCGCGCACATAGACCGTGATGCCCTCGGCAACCGTATTGAACGATCCTTCCTGTAGCAGCACGGTCGAATAATCATTGCGCAACTGGTACTGCAATTCCTTGAAGGCCCGATACGAGGTCGGCAGGAAATACAGGGTGATGCTGTAAACCAGCACGGTGGCGATGATGGCCGTGAGAATCGCCGGGCGCGCCAATTGTCCTTGGGACAGGCCGGCGGCGCGCAAGACCACCATCTCGCTGTCCATGATCAGCTTGTGATAGACGAACACAACAGCGCAGAACACGGCGATAGGCAGAACGACGGCGAGAAACGAGGGCAGCAGCAGGGCGACGAAGGAGAAAAACGTGGTCGCCGGAAGGCCGCGATTGACGATGTAGTCGATCAGGCGCAGGGACTGCGTCAACCAGACCGCGAACGTCAATGCCACGGTGATGGCGATCGACGCACTGATCAGTTGTCCGATGATGTATAGATTGATTGCCCGCATGCCGCCCCGACGATAAACCCTGGCCCGGCAAAGAGAAAGACAGAACAAATTCGACGCGTCCAGAAGATTGCGCGCCTCCCGGGGATTGACCGGGGGATTGACAGGAAGGCTACACTGCAGATATCGCAGAGAGCGAATCCGCGCACCCCGGTTTCACCCACATCCGTCCTGCCAAAGGGAATCTCATGAAAATCGCTTTTGCCGCGCTCAGCTTGCCCAAGACGGGTGCCATCGCCGCTGGTGTCCTGGACGGGGGCAAGCTTTCGCCGACCGCCGCCCAGCTTGACCGCGCGATGTCGGGGGCGCTGACGCGCGCCATCAAAGGTGGCCGCTTCAACGGGCAAAAGGGCCGGCTGCAGGAAGTGCTGGCGCCGGCCGGCATCGGCAACAGCCGCGTGATCATGTACGGCCTGGGGAAACCGAAAGAACTCAAGGACTTGGACTTCGAAGCCCTCGGTTCGTCGGTGGTCGATCGCCTGGGCACCAGCGGCGAGCGTGAGGTCGCCATTGCCATCGACGACATTGCCGGCATAGCCGTCAAGGCATCGCAGCGGGCGGCGCTCTGTGCCTTTGGAGCACGCCTGCAAGCCTACCGTTTCGACCGCTACAAGACCAAACAGAAGCCGGATGAGAAACCGAGCCTGGAACGGATGACCGTGCTTGTGGCCGATCCGGCATCGGCGCGCCGCGCCTTCGCGGCGATGGAGCCGGTGGCCGATGGCGTCATCCTCACCCGTGATCTGGTATCCGAACCGGCGAATATCATATATCCCAAAAGCTTGGCTGCCGAAGCGAAGAAATTGTCTAAGCTAGGCGTGAACGTCCAGATTCTCGGCGCGGCCGAGATGCGTAAGCTCGGCATGGGCGCGCTCCTGGGGGTGGCTCAGGGCTCCGCGCATGAGGCGCAGCTTCTGGTCATGCGCTGGAACGGCGCCGGGAAAAAAGCCGCGGGGACGACGAAAGGTAAAAGCAAAAGCAAGGCGGTCCGGCCGGTGGCCTTCGTCGGCAAGGGCGTCACCTTCGATACCGGCGGCATTTCCATCAAGCCGGCGGCCAACATGGAAGACATGAAATGGGACATGGGCGGCGCCGGCGTGGTCATCGGCCTGATGGCTGCCCTGGCTGGCCGCAAGGCCAAGGCGGATGTGGTCGGAATTTGCGGGCTGGTGGAGAATATGCCATCGGGCACGGCCCAGCGGCCGGGCGATATCGTCACCTCCATGTCCGGGCAAACCATCGAAGTGATCAACACCGATGCCGAAGGGCGCCTGGTGCTGGCGGATGCGCTTTGGTACGTGCAGGAGAAATTCAATCCGCACACCATCATTGATCTGGCGACCTTGACCGGCGCCATCATCATTGCCCTGGGGCACGAGTACGCCGGACTGTTCTCTAATGACGACAAACTGTGCGACAAGCTGACGGCCGCCGGCACGGCGGTGGGCGAGGGGGTCTGGCGCCTGCCCATGGGCGAAGCCTATGACAAGGCGATCAACAGCGATGCGGCCGACATGAAGAACGTGGGCAATCGCGCCGGCGGGTCGATCACGGCGGCGCAGTTCCTGTTGCGCTTCATCAAGAAGGGCACAGCCTGGGCGCACCTCGATATCGCCGGCGTGGCCTGGTCCAGCAAGGACAAGCCGACCGTGCCCAAGGGCGGTACCGGGTTTGGCGTGCGCCTGCTGGACCGTTTGGTCGCCGATCACTTCGAACGCTGACCGGTCCGGGAGACGCCGCACCATGAGCGAGGTCCGCTTCTATCACCTCACGCGGACGACCTTGGAGCGGGCGTTACCACGCATGCTGGAAATGACCCTGGAGCGGGATCAGCGGGCCGTGGTGCTGGCCAGCTCCGAGGAGCGGGTCGAGGCGTTGAACGCCTGGCTGTGGACCTACAACGACCGCGCGTTCCTGCCGCACGGTTCGGCCAAGGATGGCCACGGGGAAGACCAGCCGGTCTGGCTCAGCGACCGGGACGAGTCGCCCAACAAAGCCGATGTTCTGTTCTTGACCGATGGCGCCACATCCCAGCGCGTGGGTGACTTCGCCCGGTGCGCCGTGCTGTTCGACGGCAATGATTCCGCGGCCGCCGCCGCCGCCCGCGCCCAGTGGCGGGACTACAAAGAGGCCGGCCATACCGTCTCATATTGGCAGCAGGACGAACGCGGCGCGTGGGCGGAGAAGGCCGTCTAGGAGGCGCTAGCGCCGCGCCTGCAGGCGGCGGGCGACACCGCGTTTCAGTCCCAGGCTCGACTCGCGGTACAGGATGTAGATGCCGCTGGCCACGACGATGGCGGTGCCGAACCAGACGTGGGCGCCGGGCACTTCGCTCCAGATCAGAAATCCGAAGCTGGCGGTCCACAGCAAAGCCGTGTAGTCGAACGGCGCCACCACCGACAGGTCGGCCAGGCGCAGGGCGTTGGTCATGGTGATCTGGGCCACGCCGCCGAGCAGGCCTACGGTAATCAGCAGGGCCCAGCCGGCCGCATCCGGCATCACCCACAGAAACGGCATGAAAACACCGGAGATGAGGGTGCAGGTGAGGGTGAAATAGAACACGATCGCGGTGCTGGTTTCGGTGCGGCTGAGCTTGCGCACGAAAATCATGGCCAGGGCGTAGAATACGGTGCCGGCCAGAGCCACGGGTGCCGCCCCCGACAGGATGTCCGCATCGGGCCGTACGATCAACAGAACGCCGACAAAACCCACCAGCACAGCGATCCAGCGGCGCGGCCCGACCTTCTCGCCCAACAGCGGTACCGAAAGGGCGGTCATGAACAACGGCGCCGCGAAGCCGATGGCCACGGCGTTGGCCAGGGGCATCTGTGAATAGGAATAGAAAAAACAGATCAGCGCCGACAGACCGATAAGCGAGCGCATGGCATGCTGCAGCGGCCGATGAGTGCGCATCGCCGCAAATCCGCCGCCGCGGATCAGTAACACGCTCAAGGGGACGAAAGCGAACAGGCTGCGGAAAAAGACGATCTGCAAGGTCGGATAGGTTGTGCCCAGCCATTTGACCAAGGCGTCCATGGTGGCGAACAAGGCCACCGCGACAATCATCAGTCCGATGCCCTGTGCCGTCGCGCGTGCACGCTCGTGCTCGATCTCGTCGGCTGCCGGTAAGATGGCCGCGGCCGGGGAATCACTGTCTGGGGACATCATCCGAATATCCGCCTGCTGCGAGCCAGTCTGGCCGCAAGAAAATCGAGCCTTGATGGCATTCCTAGGGGTATCCCATCAAGCATCCTAATCGAAGCCGATCTCGTGATGGCGTGGCGATGCGGCAAGGCTGCCCGGCGTTGACCGCATTGCCGGGATCAGCTTTCGGTGACCTCGGCTTCCGCCTCGCTCTGTGCCCGCATCCAGGCATCCTCCGCTTCGGCGATGGCGCGTTTGATCTCGCCGAACTTGACCTGTAGCGCCATGAGATCGGCGGTCGGGCCATCGTAGATTTTCGGGTCCGCCAGGCGGGCCTCCAGGGCGGATTTCTCACGCGTCAGTTTCTCGATGCGGCTCTCGGCCTGTGTCGCGGCCCGGCGCAAATGGGCCACCTCGGCGCGGGCTTGAGCGGCGGCGCGGCGCCGTTCCTTGCGGGCGCCACCGGCCGGCGCGTCGGCGGGCCGGTCACCCCGTGTCCTGGTACGCTCCTGCCGCCGCTGCTCCAACAGCAGATTGCGATAATCCTCCAGGTCGCCGTCGAAAGGCGTCACGGTGCCATCGGCCACCAGCCACAGGCGGTCGGCGGTCAACTGAATCAAATGCGAATCGTGCGAGACCAGGATCACGGCGCCCTCGAAGGCGTTGATCGCCTGGACCAGGGCTTCGCGGGCGTCCACGTCCAGATGGTTGGTCGGCTCGTCGAGCAGAAGAATCTGCGGCGCCTCGCGGGTCATGATGGCGAACAGCAGCCGCGCCTTTTCGCCGCCCGACAGGCTACCGACGCGGGTTTCCACATGCTGGAAACTGAAGCCGAACCGGGCCAGCTGCGCGCGCAGGCGCGACTCCGGCTCCATGGGCAGGGCGCGGGCCATGAGCTGCAGAGGCGTGGATTCCAGGTCCAGTTCGTCCGCCTGATCCTGGGAGAAATACCCGATGCGCAGTTTGCCGGATTTGACCATGCGGCCGGTCTGCGGCGCCAGGCGGCCGGCCAGCAGGCGCATGAACGTCGACTTGCCGTTGCCGTTGGCGCCGAGCAGGGCGATCTGGTCGTCGCCGTCGATGCGCAAATCCAGACCGCTCAGGATCGGCGTGTCCGCCTGGTAACCGGCGCTGACGCCGTCCAGGGTCAGCAACGGCGGCGACAGAGTGGCCGGTTCCGGAAAGGTGAATGCGACCGTGTGCTGCTCGACCACGCTGGCAATGGGCTCCATGCGGGCCAGGGCCTTGATGCGCGACTGTGCCTGGCGGGCCTTGCTGGCCTTGTAGCGGAAGCGGTCGATGAAGGCCTGGATGTGCCGCCGCTGGGCCAGTTGCCGGGTCTGCATGGCGGCTTGACGCTCGATCCGCTCGCGCCGGGTGCGCTCGAAACGGTCGTAGTTGCCGGAATAGAGGACCAGCTTGCCGTCCTCGACGTGGACGATTTTGCGCGGCACCCGGTTCAACAGATCGCGGTCGTGGGACACCAGGATCAGGGTGCCCGGATAGCTCTTCAGGAACCCCTCCAGCCACAGGGTCGCTTCCAGGTCGAGGTGGTTGGTCGGCTCGTCCAGCAGCAACAGGTCCGGGGCGGCGAACAGCAGGGCGGCCAGGGCCACGCGCATGCGCCAGCCGCCGGACAGCTCGGCGCACGGGCGCGCCTGGGCCGCCTCGTCGAAGCCTAGGCCGGCCAGGATGCGCGCCGCCCGGGCCGGGGCGCTGTCGGCGCCGATGGTGGCCAGGCGCTCGTGCAGCTCGGCGATCCGGGCCGGGTCGTGGCAGTGCTCGGCTTCGGCCAGAAGCTTGGTCCGTTCCTTGTCGGCGGCCAGCACCGTATCCAGCAGGCTTTCCGGGCCGGAGGGGGCTTCCTGCGCCACCCCGCCGATACGCTGGGTGCGGGGCAGGGAGATGGCGCCGCCGTCCGGGTGCAATTCCCCGGAAATCAGGCGCAAAAGTGTGGTCTTTCCGCTGCCGTTGCGGCCGATCAGGCCGACCCGCTCGCCCTTGCCGATGGCCACGGTGGCGTTGTCGAACAGCGGCTGGCCGGCCACCCGGTAGATGAGATCGTTGATATGCAGCATGGCGGGGGCGGTGATAGCACGGGGCCGGGCGCCCCGGAAAGGCGCCAGACGGTTGCCCGCCGCCGGCGCGGCGGCTATAACGCGCGACCCGCGAACCCAGGCAAAGCAGCAGGAGACAGGCAGCCCATGGCCATCCAGAGGACTTTTTCCATCATTAAGCCGGACGCGACCCGGCGCAATCTCACCGGCAAGATCCTCACCTGCTTCGAAGAGGCGGGCCTGCGCGTGATTGCCAGCAAGCGTCTGCACATGACCCGGGCCCAGGCCGAAGGCTTCTACGCCGTGCACAAGGCGCGGCCGTTTTTCAACGATCTATGCACCTTCATGACCTCCGGCCCGGTCGTGGTGCAGGTTCTGGAGGGCGAGAACGCCATCGCCAAGAACCGTGACGTGATGGGGGCCACCGATCCGGCCAAGGCGGCCAAGGGCACCATCCGCGCCCTGTTTGGCGAGTCGATCGAGGCGAACACGGTGCACGGCTCGGACGCACCCGAGACCGCGGCCCAGGAAATCGCCTATTTCTTCGCTGAAGTGGAGATTGTCGGCTAGGGCCGCGCCACCGGGGCCTTATCCGAGGGGGATCGTCAGGCCAGGAAGATCGCCATCAGGGCCAAGGTCAAAATGGTGCCCGCCGCCGAGCCGCCGATCAGCCAGACGAAGCCGTGCCAAGTCTTGCGGTGCTCCTCGAGAATCGGATCGTTGTTGGCCATCGGGTCCCCTCTTAGGCTGCGTCGTTAACACTCAACCGCCTAAATACCCGAAACCGCGTGGGCATCGCAAGCCCGGGACGGCAGTGCCATATCCGTTCGGCATGGCCCAAAAACGTAAGCCTTGTCCCGTTTTTCTCCTGCCTCAATACTGTATGGCTAGTGGAGTAAATTTCCACCCGTAGCGACGTTTTGGCACCGCTCCAAACCATGCTCGATCACGTCTCCATAACCGTTGCCGATCTGGCGCGAGCCGGAACGTTCTACGACGCGATTTTCGAGGCGCTCGGGCACATGTGCGTCCGGCGCGATGTGGATATTCTGGGCTATGGTCTGCGCAACCGCCCGGACGATGACAGCCATACCTATATCTCCATCCGGGCGACCGGCCAACCAGTTTCCGTCGACCACCGGCACTGGTGCTTTCGTGCGCCTAGCCGCCGGGCCGTCGATGCATTTCACGCCGCGGGATTGGCCGCCGGTGGGCGTGACGACGGCGCGCCGGGGCTGCGGCCCCACTATCACGATGCCTACTACGCCGCGTTCCTGATCGATCCCGATGGCAATCGCATCGAAGCCGTATGCCATCGGCCCGAACACGCATCGGATGATTAAGGTGATATTTGCAAGATACGGCGACTGGCGTGAGACACTGAACGGCGTTTTCTACCTAACGTCCACTCTTCGATTTCGACCCAAACTTGCAGAAAGCCCAGCCACCTGACTACCCTAGTGGCGGTATGGCGCTTCGGCTGGCGATGAAATACACTAAACGAAGGAACAGGGGCAGGCCGAAAAAACGAAACGCACCAAAGTCTTGAACCCACTCCTCGAAACAGTCCGCAAAAAGAAACGAATCATGACACGCCACTGAAGAAAGTTTTGAATGAGCGTACGCAAGCCGTCTCAAGATACAAACAGCCCGCTTCTCGCCGACTATGATTTTGGCGAATATTTTTGCGAGATGTTTGGCCGGCGCTCGCTCC
>DASWJP010000071.1:0-7800 GCA_036397065.1 Kiloniellales bacterium
CGCGGCCCGGCTGGCCGCCTCGACCCGGGCCACCCGCCGGTGCCGCGGCACGGCCAGTCCTCGGACTGGATCCGAGGACCGGCCGCTGGCCGCCCCATAGGCCGCCCGGTTCTCCAGCATCCGCGACAGGGTGCCCTGGCGCGCATCCAGATCGATCGAGCCCACCCGGAAGCCGCGCTTGAGCAAGGCCACGATCACGTGCATCGCCGTCGTCGACTTGCCAGACCCGCCCTTCTCGTTGCCCAGGACGATCACCCGCGCCCGCGCCATGCCGCCCGGGCCGGCGGGGCCGCCCGTGGCGGGGGGGGCTAGGCCGGCCGGACCCATATCGCCGTATCGTGAAAGACCGCCCCGCCGCTGGGAAAGCCGGGATCGGCGCTGGTCAGGGCGTTGATCCCAATGCCTTCCTCGAAGGCGCCGTTGGGCCAGATGCTTTCCACCACCACCACCTCGGGCTGCAGGCCGTCGAATTCGCGCGCATGGACGACCACCGTGCCGCGCCGGTTGCCCAGGCGCACCCGGTCGCCATCGGTTATGCCCAGGCGTTTGCAGGCATCCGGATGAATCAGGACGGTCGGGCGCCCCTCGCGCGATTGGCTGCTCGGCGTTTCGGTAAAGGTCGTGTTCAGGAAATTGCGCGCGGGTGCCGCCACCAGACGGAAGGGATGCTCCGCATCCGCCGCCTCCATCACCGCGCAATAGCCCGGCAGGCGCGGCATCGCCCCGGCCGTATCGCCCAGGGCGGCCCAATCGGCCTTGAAATGAAAGCGCTTGTCGGCATGGGCGAAGCCATCCAGGAAATGCGCCGTCTCGAACGGCAAGGCGCAATCGCGCCAGCGCGCCGCATGCAGCGAGTCCGCATCGCCCAGGCCGGAGGCCCGCAGGGTGGAATCGATGATCTCCCACTCGCTCATCTCGAAACCAGGATGCGACGCGCCGAGGCGTTTGGCGAGGACGCAAATCACCGCGTGATTGGTGCGGCAATCGGCAAGGGGCTCGATCACCTTGCGCGCCACCTGCAGGTGGGTATGGCCGCTGGCGGTGTAGATATCGTCGTGTTCGAGGAACGCAGTCGCAGGCAGCACGATGTCGGCCATGGCAGCGGTGTCGGTCATGAATTGTTCGTGCACGCAGACGAACAGATCATTGCGGGCGAAGCCATCGCGCACCTTCACGCTTTCCGGACAGACCACCATGGGATTGGTGTTCTGGATCAACAGGGCGGTAACCGGCGGGCCCTCGCCCAGATCGCGGCGGTCGCCGCACAGAATGGGGCCGAGGCGCGATTGATCGAAAATGCGCACGGACGTATCCCGAACGTCCAATCCCTCGATCAGGGTCCGGTTGAGCGGATAGATCGCGCTCTGACCGTACAAGGCGCCGCCGCCTTCGTGCTGCCAGGCGCCGCTGACCGCCGGCAGGCAACTGACCGCGTGCATGTTGGCGGCGCCGTTGCGGGCCCGGGCGAAGCCGTATCCGGCGCGCAGGAAGCTGCGTTTCGTGCCGCCGTAGAGGCGCGCGAAGGCGACGATATCGGCGGCGGGCACGCCCGTCAGCCCGGCCGCCCATGCGGGCGTGCACCCGGCGAAATGCGCGTCCAGTTCGTCGTCCCAATCGGTATAGCGCGCCATATAGGCGCGGTCGGCCATGCCTTCCGCCAGCAGCACGTGGATCACCGCCGCCGCCAGAGCGCCGTCGGTGCCGGGGCGCGGGGCCAGATGCACATCCGCCTGTTCGGCGGTCGCGGTGCGGTAGGGATCGACGACCACCAGCTTGGCGCCACGGGATTTCCGTGCCCGGGAAATATGGGTCATCAGGTTGACCTGGGTTGCCACCGGATTGCCGCCCCAGACCACGATCAGATCGGACTTCGCGATCTCGCGGGAATCGACTCCGCGCTTGGCCCCGGCGCCGGCGATCCACCCGGTATCGGGCAGGGTGACGCAAATGGTCGAGAATTGCCGCGAGTACCGCTTCACATGACGCAGCCGCTCGATCCCGTCGCGCTGCACCAGGCCCATGGTGCCGGCATAGAAGTAAGGGAACACGGTTTCAGCGCCCAGGCGCGCTTCCGCCTTGAGCATGGCGTCGGCCACTTCGTCCAGGGCCTGGTCCCAGGTGATCGGCGCGAACGCGGACCGTCCGACACCCTTGTCGCCGACCCGGCGCAACGGCTGGGTCAGGCGGTCCGGGTGATGCACCCGCTCGGCATAACGGGCCACCTTGGCGCAGACCACGCCGGTCGTATAGGTGTTGGCGCGGGATCCATGAATGCGGCCGATGCGATGCGCATCCAGCCGCTCCACATCGAGCGCGCACGTGGACGGACAGTCGTGCGGACAGACCGACGGCAGAATCTGAGGTGCGGCCGGGGAATCGAGTGGCACGATGGTGAAATCCTTGCGTTTCTAATGCCGTCGGATGCGCAGCGGATAGTTTACCACGAATTCCTGGCGGCTCCGAGGCTCGCGGCTAAGCCCTGATATCCCTTAGCGGCGGCGCATTTCGGCCCATTCAGCCTCGTCCAATTCCTCCAGAACGCTGAACTGGCCCGCCCCTTTCAACCATTCGCCGCCGTCGATGACAACCGATTCCCCATTGATGAAACCGGACCGGTCCGAGACCAGAAAGGCGGCCAGATCGGTCAACTCTTCGTGTTCGCCGAAGCGGCCCAAGGGAATGCGCTGTCGCCAGGCTTCCTCGATCCGCGGGTTGGGCACCAGGCGCTGCCAGGCGCCGGGGGTCGGGAACGGGCCGGGAGCGATGGCATTCAGGCGGATGCCCTTGCCGCCCCATTCCACCGCCAGGCTGCGGGTCAGCGCCAGGACCCCGGCCTTGGCCATGGCCGACGGCACCACGAAGGGCGAGCCGGTGGCCGCATAGGTGGCGATGATGCTCAGCACCGTGGCCGGTGTTTTGGCCGCGATCCACCGCTTGCCGCACGCCAGGGTCACATAGGTGGTGCCGTGCAGGACGACCGCGAGGACCGCATCGACGGCGCGCGGCGACAGGCTTTCGGTGCGGGCGACGAAATTGCCCGCCGCGTTGTTGACCAGGATGTCCAAGCCGCCCTGATTGGCCCAAATGCCGTCGATCATGGCATCGACCGCGGCGGGATCGCGGATATCGCAGGGGTACACCGCCGTGCGGCCGGTAAAATCGGCGTCGAATTCCGCCTTGGTTTCGGCCAGCACCTCGGCCCGCCGGCCGCAGATCGTCAACCGGGCCCCGAGCTCGAGAAAGCGGTGTCCCATGGACTTGCCAAGGCCGGTGCCGCCGCCGGTGACCAGAATGCGCTTGTCGCGCAGAAGATCCGCCTGAAACATGATCGTCCTCCACCCAGTCTAGCCGGGTAGCTGTACCGTTTCCCCGCGGCTTTGGCTATGCTGCCCGACCCAACCCAAGGGGCGTCCATCCGATGTTGAAGCGGGGCAACAGCTACGACGAGGTGCGGCGGCAATTTCGCTGGCACATTCCCGCCCGCTATAACATCGGTATCGACGTCTGTGACAAATGGGCCGGCGATCCAGCCCGCACCGCCCTGATCACTCTGCGCGAGGGCGGCAAGGTGGAGCGCACCAGCTTTCGCGATCTGCAACGCTTGTCCAATGCCCTGGCCAATGCATTGGTGGCGCACGGCGCCGGACGCGGCGACCGCATCGGCATTCTCTTGCCGCAAGCGCCGGAGACCGCCATCGCCCACATCGCGGCTTACAAGCTCGGCGCCATCGCCGTGCCCCTGTTCACCTTGTTCGGCGCCGAGGCGCTTGAATTCCGGCTGGCTGACAGCGGCGCCAAGGTCTTGATCACGGATACAAGCGGCCTGGAAAAGCTGGCCGAGATTCGCGCCCGCCTGCCCGTTCTGGACCTGGTGTTGTGCATCGACGGCGCCGGTGCGGGCGCGCTTTCCTTCCACGGCGAGATCGAAAAGGCGCGCGACAGCTTCCAGTCTGTCGATACGGCCGCCAACGATCCGGCGCTGATCATCTATACCTCGGGAACCACGGGGCCGCCCAAAGGCGCCCTGCACGCGCACCGTGTGCTGCTCGGCCATCTGCCCGGCGTCGAGATGCCGCACGAGTTTTTCCCCCAGGACGGCGATCTGTTCTGGACCCCGGCAGATTGGGCCTGGATCGGCGGCTTGATCGATGTGCTGTTGCCGTCGCTGCATCACGGCGTGCCGGTACTGGCCCACCGCTTCGCCAAGTTCGAGCCCAAGGCGGCGTTTCGCCTGATGGCGGAACACGGCGTGCGCAATGCGTTCATGCCGCCGACGGCCCTGAAGCTGATGCGCCAGGCTGTGCCGGACGGCGGGCACCCGGGGCTGGCCTTGCGCTCGATCGGCAGCGGCGGCGAATCCCTGGGGGAAGAACTGCTGGATTGGGGGCACAAGACCTTCGGGCTGACGGTCAACGAGTTCTATGGCCAGACCGAGTGCAACCTTGTGGTCTCTAATTGCGCCGGGCTGATGCCGGTCAAGGCCGGTTCCATGGGCCGCGCCGTGCCCGGCCACACGGTCGCCATCGTCGATGACGCGGGCAACGTATGTGCCGACGGCGAGATCGGCAATATCGCCATCAAGCGCCCGGACCCGGTGATGTTCCTGGAGTATTGGCGCAACCCCGAGGCGACGGCGCGCAGGTTCGCCGGCGACTGGCTCTTGACCGGCGATACGGGCCGGCGCGACGAAGATGGGTATTTCCGTTTCGTTGGCCGCGAGGACGATGTGATCACCAGCGGCGGCTACCGCATCGGACCGGGCGAGATCGAGGATTGCCTGTTGCGGCATCCGGCGGTGGCCATGGCCGCCGTCGTCGGCATCCCGGACCCGATCCGCACCGAGCGGGTCAAGGCGTTCATCGTTCTCGATCCAGGCGTTACCGCCAGCACGGACCTGGCGGCGGAGATTCAGGGCCACGTGAAGACGCGCCTAGCCGCCTATGAGTACCCGCGCGAGATCGAGTTCGTCGACTCCCTGCCGCTGACCGCAACCGGCAAGGTCATGCACCGCGCGCTACGCCAACGGTCGAGCACCTTCGCCGGCAGCGGAACGCCCGCTACGGAACGATAATCTCCCGGCCATCCCGGTCATGCTGATCTTTCCGCGGCATCAATTCGTGGGACACCTGGGCGATCATGGCGATAAAGGCTGGATCGTCCGGCCCACGCACGCCTGAGACGCGCCCAGCCGTACCGGTGATCATGCTGTCGCCCGCGCAGAGCGCCGCCGCGACGCGCACCACGCCGCCATCCGCCTTCGTCCTCCCGCCTCGGGGGCCGTTCTCGGCACACAGCTTGTGATAGGCAGGATTGGCCGCGGCATCGAGCACCACGACCATGTAATAGGGAGAGGAAAAATCCTGAGGCTTTTCCGCCAGGAACGGGAAATCCGGCCCGAAATGCGATCTGGCCATGGTGTCCCGCACCGTGGCATGCACCTGCTCATCCGAGGAAGCGAACGGATTCCCTGCCACTTCCGTGGGCAATCCGCCCCGGTTGGCGATGTATCGCAGAATGCTCGGCTCCCAGGCGGACGTGATGTTCGCCGGCTGTACGGTTGCCGTTCCGGCGCAGGCGGTCAAAACGCCCAGCGCCAAGACGGCAAGCCATGATCGAGTTGCGCTTGGTCCCATCGCCAAAAAACCTCCACTCCAAAAATCTTCAATCGAGGCCCTGCCGTGCGCGGCGGAAAACGTTTTGCCTCGTTTCTATTAGTTGGTCCTTCCCTGACCCCGCGTCCAGGGGCCGGGGTTCGCACGCCTTTGCGTATTGTACGAGCCGGGTTAGGCTATCATCCACTGTTCTCCGGCATGCAGGGCGTCATGAGCAAGCACATCGACTACTATTTTTCTCTCATTTCTCCATATACCTACCTCGGCAGCGCCCATCTGGAAGAAATCGTGCGACGGCATCACGCCGACGTCGCTGTGAAACCGGTCAGCCTTGGGGTCATCTTTCCCAAGACCGGCGGCCTGCCTGTCGCCAAGCGGTCGCCGGAGCGGCAAGCCTACCGCCTGGTGGAGCTGGAGCGGTGGCGGGACCATCTGAAAATGCCGTTGAATCTGAAGCCCAAGTTCTTTCCAGCGGCGGAGCAAGCGGCGGCCTGCCTGGTCATCGCCGCCGCGCAGACCGGTGGCGATCCCCTGCGCCTGGCGCACGCGATTTTGCGCGCCGTTTGGGCGGAGGAGCGGGATATCGCCGATACGGCAACCCTGCAGGCCATCGCCAAGGAAACCGGCCACGACGATCCCAAATTTATGCGCGCGGCCGCCGATCCGGCACTGGTTTCGACGTTCGAGTCGTACACCGCCGAAGCGATCTCGGGCGGCGTCTTCGGCGCTCCCACCTATGTGGTCGACGGCGTATTGTACTGGGGCCAGGATCGGCTCGACTTCGTCGACCGCGCCCTAGCGTCTTAAGACCGGCGCCTGGCTGACAGTGCGCCGGGGCCTGCCGTAACGGCGGGTGCCGGGCTCGGGCCGCGAGCGGTCGATGCGCCGGCGCCGACGCGGCGTGTCCGGCCGCCAAGTTGCTGATGCGGAGCCGGAACCGGGCCGGCGGATCCGGCCTATCAACTGGTTCTGCGTTACGTCCGCTGCGCCCCTGGCCGGCGGCACGATGCCGCACCAGAGGCGCAAGGCAGCGAATTCGCCGCACACGGTTTGCGCCTCGGCACGCGACAGCGGCCCGCCTTCGATGCGGAAATAGACGCCCCGCTCGGCGCCCAGATCGGCGCGCTCGACCTCCAAATCCAAGCCCCCCAAAAGGGCCGGATACAAGTGGCGCAGGCGACCCCACTCTTCCCCCGCCCGCTCCGGGTCGCGGATCGAGGTCAGGTGAATGCGATAGCCGGTGCGTGCCGGCGCTTCCACCGAAGCGACGCGCTCCCCACCCGGCGCCGCGCCGGGTTCGACCAGTTTCGGCGGCAGCATGCCAGCAAGCGTATCGGCCGGCTCCTGCACCACCCGGCACCACAAGGCGCGCTTGGCAAACTCCAGGCACCGGTCGAGTGCCGCGCGCTTGCTCAACGGGCCGCCCTGGATGCGGTAGAAGACGCCCCGGTCGCCTCCCAGATCCGCCTTGCTGACCGTCATGTCCATGCCCGCCAGCAGATCGGGATATTCGTGAACCAGGCGCGCCCATTCGCGGTCGGCGCCGGCGGCATTGCGGATCGAGGTCAGATGAATGCGATAGGCACCGGCGCTGGGCAGCGCCGCGGTGATGGCCGCCGAGGACTCGCTGGGAAGATCCAATATAGCCTTTGTGGAGGCGAGCTTCGCCAAGCCCTCTTGCGCCGCGCGCACGCTGGGGTCGTCGGCGCCCAGCTTCGGTTGCCAGACCGCCAGCACCCGATTGTACAGCTTACTCGCCTCGGCACGCCGGCCGGTCGACTCATAGACGAACCCCAGACTCGTCAGGGTCCGCGCGATGCCGGTTTGGGTGTTGACCAGGGTGCGTTCCTGAATGGTCAGCGAGCGCTTGAGCAATGGTTCCGCATCGTCGAAGCTGCCCTGCGCCGAATAGGTCTCGGCCAGCGTATCCAGCAGCATCACCAGCGCACCGTCGTCGGCGGCGTAGCGGACCTCGCCCAACTCCAGCGCCTGCAGCAGATAGGGAAGCGCCTGATCGTGCTTGCCGGCTTTGTTCAGGGCATGGGCGCGATCGAGGTATTGGCTGAGATCGACGGAATCCGCCTGCGCCGACCCGGCGCCCAGCAACAAACCACCGATAACGACCAAAACCTGCCGCAAAGCCATAGTGGCGAACACTAGCGCACTGTTCCGAGTCGGCTATACGCCT
>DASWJP010000072.1:0-10146 GCA_036397065.1 Kiloniellales bacterium
ACGCTTGCCCCCTACGTATTACCGCGGCTGCTGGCACGTAGTTGGCCGGGGCTTCTTCTGTGGGTACCGTCACTTTCGCTTCTTCCCCACTGAAAGAGGTTTACAACCCGAAGGCCTTCTTCCCTCACGCGGCGTGGCTGCATCAGGCTTGCGCCCATTGTGCAAGATTCTCCACTGCTGCCTCCCGTAGGAGTCTGGGCCGTGTCTCAGTCCCAGTGTGGCTGATCATCCTCTCAGACCAGCTACGGATCGTTGGCTTGGTAGGCCATTACCCCACCAACTACCTAATCCGACGCGGGCTCCTCCCAGGGCGCATATAGCTTTCCCTCTCAAGGCGTATGCGGTATTAGCCACCGTTTCCAGTGGTTATTCCCCACCCCAGGGTAGATTCCCACGCGTTACTCACCCGTGCGCCAGTTTCCACGGAACCGAAGTCCCGCTTCACCTTCGACTTGCATGTGTTAAGCCTGCCGCCAGCGTTCGTTCTGAGCCAGGATCAAACTCTTAGGTTGACCTGATCTGCATGAGCACGCCGGAACCGAAGTCCCGCCGGCACGCACAGATCAATCAAAGCTCCTCACACAAACGCGTAATAAGTGCAACGTACACAAGATACGCGTTCTGCGAAGAACCGAAAGACGACACCATCTGATGTCGACACTCCGGACTCCGCCGTCCGCGCATCCCTTCCTTGATATCAACAATGTCAAACAGCAAGGCACGAAGAGTCGGGTTCAACACCCTTACCCATGCCATGAACCGAACACGTTCGATCCAGATGGTGCCCCGCGCACACCCGGTTAGGGTGACATCGAGGGGCTGCGATTATAGCGATCACGCCCATGCCCCGCAACGCCATGAATGGCGAGCCGGACTACATGCGCGCTCTCTTGGAGACGCCATCAGCGCCGCTCAGCGCGAGCGCCGTCAGCGAGGGTGTATATAGAACCTCGAATAGGCCTTGTCCATACCTGAAATTAACAAAACTGCAATTCTTCCGCAGGCTGCCCAAAAGCCGATCCCGGTTCACAACAGATCAAGTTAGATCACTGGTTTATCGGATTATTCGGCCAGAATCCGAGCAGGTTTTCGGGTCATCCGGAGAGGCAGGCGGTTACAAAAGTCCCAGGGCCCGCAACTCGGCGGCCATGGCCGGTGGCATATCTCGCGCCCCCTTCGGCAGATCGGCCAAGTCCTGCGGCGCCGAGTCGGCGGGCAGGTATCGCCAGCCCTGGAACGGCCGATGCGGCCGCGGCAGTGTTGGAATCAGGGGCAATGCCAGCAGCAAATGGGTATCCGGCCGGCCGTCGGCGTCGACCACGGGCTCGATCCCGATCAAGGGTTGGCGGCAGAGCACCTGGCCACGGATGACCCAATAGATCGATCCGCCCGCCAGCAGCTCGTCCCGCCGGCGCGGCTTCATCCGGGTGCGGTGGAACACCCGGCCGGTCTTGCGCAAGCGTTCCTCCTGCCATCGGCACAAATCCTCCATGTCATCGGTGCCCACGGACAGCTTGATCAGATGCAGGGTCACAGCACCGCCTTTCCGTCCAGGGCGCGTGCCACCTTGGAGGCCGACGGGCGGCCCAGATGTTGGCTGATCATGGCCCCGGCGTCCGCCAGCTTTGGCAGATCGACACCGGTTTCTATACCCAGACCGTTGAGCATGTAGAGAACATCCTCGCTGGCCACGTTGCCGGTGGCCCCGACCGCGTACGGGCAGCCACCCAGGCCGGCCACGGAGCTGTCGACCACGGCGATGCCCAGTTCGAGGCAGGCCAGGATGTTGGCCAGCGCCTGCCCATAGGTATCGTGGAAATGCACCGCCATCATGGCCATGGGCACCCGCTGCTGGACCGCGCGGATCAGGGCCTGCGCCTGGCCCGGCGTGCCCACGCCGATGGTATCGCCCAGGGAGATCTCGGTGCAGCCCATGTCGAACAGACGGCCGGCCACAGCCGTGACCGCATCGAGCGATACCTCGCCTTCATAGGGGCAGCCGAGCACGCAGGATACATAGCCGCGGACCCGCAGGCCCTCGGCCCGCGCCGCATCGGCGACGGCGGCGAAGCGCTCCAGGCTTTCGGCGATGCTGCAATTGATATTTCGCTGGCTAAAGGTTTCCGTCGCGGCGCCGAAGACGGATACGTCCTGGGCACCGGCGGCGCGCGCCGCTTCCAGCCCTCGAAGGTTGGGCACCAGGACCGGATAGGCGACACCGGCGCGGCGTGCGATGCCCGCCAGAACGGCGGCGCTATCGGCCATTTGCGGGACCCACTTGGGCGAGACGAAGGCGCCCGCCTCGATGACGCTCAAGCCGGCCTCGCCCAGGCTGTCGATCAGGGCGATCTTGACCTCGGCCGGCACGACGGCGCTTTCGTTTTGCAGGCCGTCGCGTGGGCCCACCTCCACCATCTTCACGCGCTTGGGCAGAGTCATGGCTTCACCGTCTTGCCACCACTTTTCACTTCATCCAGGCGGCGCACCGGCTCGGCGCTGGTTTCCTGCATCATGCCGATGTGTCCCGGCCGGGCCCGCGCCCGCGCCAGCCAGCCTTGGACCGCCGGATAGCGGGCCACATCGAAGCCGCCCTCATAGGCCACATGGGTGTAGGCGTAGAGCGCGATATCCGCCAGGGAGTAGTGATCTGCGCCGAACCATTCGTGGTCGTCCAGATGCCGGTCCATGGTCTGCAACGCCTGTGCACCCTTCACGGCGTTGGCAGCGATGAGGTCCGCGACATCCCCCGGGTCCTTGCTGAAACGCAAGAGATAGCGGTTCACGGCGATGTAGGGCTCGTGGCTGTATTGTTCGAAAAACATCCAGCGCAGCACCTGTGCCTGCGTCCAGGGATCGGTTGGCCAAATGTCGTTGCCTTGCGCCAGATAGTACAGAATGGCCCCGGATTCCGACAGAATGCAGCCATCGTCCAGGCGCAACGCCGGTACCTTGCCGATGGGGTTGATGGCCAGAAAAGCCTTCGATTTGGGTTCGCCGCGCACCTGATTTACCTCGACCCGGCGGTGCGCCACACCGATCTGCGCCATGAGCAGGCGCACCTTGTAGACGTTGCCGGATTCCAAGTTGCCATAGAGCGTGAGCACGAAGGATCTCCGATCGAATGCCTATCACGCCCGGGGGGCGGAGGCGGGCTCGAGGATCATCAGTTCCGCTCCCTCCTCCACCGCATCGCCGGCGGCGAAATGCACGGCGGCAATGCGCCCGTCGGCTGGCGCCATGATGGCATGCTCCATCTTCATGGCCTCCAGGATCATCAGCGGCGCCCCGCGCCCCACGGTTTGCCCGGCGGTCACATGCACCTTCACGACCTTGCCCGGCATGGGCGCGATCATGCGGCCATCGCCGGCCGCCGCATCAACCGCCGCATCCAGCGGATCGACCAGCCGCAGATGAGTGCTCCGGCCGGCCAGGATCACGGTCATATCGCCAGCCTGGCGGATCACCGCAGCAGCGACCCGGCGGCCGCCGAGTATTCCCGAGACGTTGCCGGGCTTGGTGATCTCGCCGCTGACCGCCATCGGACCGCCGGGCAGGTCCAAGGCGTATCCATCGGCACGGTAATGCACGATGACCTCGACCACCCGTTCGCCATCGCGAAACGCCAGCCGGCTGTTGGTCTCCACATTCAGCCGCCAGCCTCGGGTATCCTGCCATGGGGAATAGGGCTCGCTGGACCGTTGGGCGCGCGCCTCGGCCGCTTGGCGGCGGCGCAACAGCACATGCAGGCTGGCCAGGGCCAGCACATCGTCCGGCACCGGTCCGGGCGGCGGCAGCAGGTCGGCACGGTGCCGCTCGATGAATCCGGTATCCACATCGCCGGCGGCGAAGGCCGGATGCGCCGCCACCGCCGCCAGAAATCCGACGTTATTGGCCGGTCCGGCCACCTCGCAAGCCTCCAGGGCTTGGCGCAGCCGAAGCACGGCTTCGGCCCGGTTGGCGCCCCAGACGATCATCTTGGCGATCATCGGATCGTAATGCACGCAGACCGTATCGCCTTCGCGGACACCGGCATCGATGCGCACATGCGGCATGGATTCGGGCAACAGCATGCGCCGCAGCCGGCCGGTCGCCGGCAGGAAGTCGCGCGCCGGATCCTCGGCATAGAGGCGCACCTCGATGGCATGGCCGGTGACGGCCAGCTGGCTCTGCTTGAGCGGCAGCGGCTCACCCATGGCGATGCGCAGCTGCCATTCAACCAGATCCTGCCCGGTAATCATTTCCGTAACCGGATGTTCCACTTGAAGACGAGTGTTCATCTCCATGAAATAGAAATTCTTTCCCTCCGCGATAAACTCCACCGTTCCGGCGCCCACATAGCCGCAGGCACGGGCCGCGGCCACCGCCGCCGCGCCCATGCGAGACCGCTGCCGCGCCGTCAGGCCGGGGGCCGGGGCTTCCTCCAGCACCTTCTGGTGCCGCCGTTGGATGGAACAGTCGCGTTCGAAAAGATGCACCGTATTGCCGCGCTGGTCGGCAAAGACCTGCACCTCGATATGACGCGGCCGCGCCAGGTACGTTTCGATCAACACCCGATCATCGCCGAAGGCCGCCTTGGCCTCGCGCTTGGCGGCATCCAGCGCCGCCGCGAAATCGGCGGCCTGGCGTACCACGCGCATGCCCTTGCCGCCGCCGCCCGCCGAAGCCTTGATGAGCACAGGAAAGCCGGTCGCTTCGGCGGCTCTGGCCAGCACCGACGGATCCTTGTCGTCGCCATGATAGCCGGGAACCAGGGGTACACCGGCGGATTTCATCAAGACCTTGGCGGCGATCTTCGAGCCCATGGTGCGAATGGCTGCCGGCGGCGGACCGATGAAGATCAGTCCCGCGGCGCCGCAAGCTTCGGCGAACTCGGCGTTTTCCGACAGAAACCCATAACCGGGATGAACGGCTTGCGCCCCGGCGCGCTTGGCCACGGCGATAATCGTCTCGCCGCGCAGGTAGCTTTCCGCCGCGGGTGGCGGCCCGATGGGATAGGCCTCGTCGGCCATGGCCACGTGCATGGCCTCGGCATCGGCTTCCGAATATACCGCCACCGTCCGGATGCCCAAGCGACGGGCGGTACGCATTACCCGGCAAGCGATCTCCCCGCGATTGGCGATCAGGAGTTTTTCGATCACGGCGACTCGCTGTCCCCGATATAGCTCAAGACCATGTCGCGCAAGGTGACGATGCCGACCGGCTTGCGCCGGTCGTCGACCACCAGGGCCCGCGACAGGTTAAACTTCACCAACAGACGCACGGCGTACTTCACCAGCATATCCGCCGGTACCGATAGCACCGGCTTGGCCATAATCTCGTAGACATTCACACGATCGACGGCGCGGTTCTTGGCGATCACCTGGCTGGCGATATCGGCGATGACCAGCAAGCCGAACTCGTCCGCGTCGTCGCGCCGTTCCACAACCAGGGAGCTGACATTGGCCGCGCGCATGGCGACGATGGCATCGGCTACGGTGGACATGGCATCGATCGTGCGCACCGACGCGGTCATGACATCACGCACCCGCAGTATGTTTTCGCCGGTCATAGCTCATCCTCGATTTCGTGCTTCAGTGTCGGCAATTGCGATTTCAGCCCCACGGCATCCTCGATAGCGATCTGCAAGGCGATGCCTGAGCCGGGTTCATCATCGAACCGGCCGGCGGCGGCAATGGTCTCCAGGATCTCGCGCGCGCGCGGCTCGGCCACTAGGAACAGCACCACATCGCGTGCTGCCGTTAGATCGAGACCCAAGAAGGTCTTTTCCGGAGTCAGACCCTCGCCCCGGCAATTGGTGATGACCGTGGCACCGGTAGCTCCGCCCGCACGGGCGGCATCGACAATCGCCTGGGTCTTCTCTTCGTTGACCACGGCCATAATCAGCTTGAAATTCATGCCACCTCCTCGACCTTGCCGACGCGCTCTTTGTGCCGCCTGCGCCAGTCCGTAAACATGGCGTACCCCATGACCGACATGATGGGAAACAGACAAGCGAAAGCAATCAAACCGAAGCCGTCAAGTATGGCGCTGCGTCCCGGAATTGCCGAGGCCAAACCGAGGCCCAAGGCAGCGATGATCGGCACGGTGATTGTCGACGTCGTGACGCCACCGGTATCAAAGGCCAAGGGTACGATTTCCTTCCTGCAGCGCATGGTTTGCAAGATAACCACGACATAACTGGCAATGATGAAGTATGGCAGCGGCGTACCGGTCACAATCCGCAGCACCCCCAAGGCCACCCCGACCGCAACCCCCACCGCCACGGCCACCCGCAGCCCACGGGCACTGATGGCGCCACCGGAAACATCCTGCGCCTTCAAGGATACCGCGATCAAGGCCGGCTCGGCCACCGTGGCGGCGAATCCGATGGCCGCTGCGAAGGCATAGACCCAGCCATAGTCGTGCCAGGTTGCGGCCCCACCCACATCCAGCGTCAGTTGCGCCGCCATCGTCCCACCCAGCGGGAACAGCGCCTCGCGCAGGCCAACCAGGAAGAGCGTGAGGCCAGCCAGGACGTAGGCGAAGCCGATCAGGACCCGGCGCAGGTTCGGGATGGAGCGCCGCAAGACCAGCACCTGAAATCCAACCAGAACCACCGCAATCGGCGCGACATCCGTCAGTGTGGCCAGGGCGGTCTCGAATGTGTCGATCAGGATCGGCATCGACAGCCCCTAGACGATGATGCCAAAAACCAAAACGAAGATGATCGGCGTCAGGCTGGCCAGGGCAATCAGGCCAAAGCCGTCGAGCAGCGGCGTCCGGCCACGGATAACCGTCGCCAGACCAACGCCTAAAGCCGCCACCAGAGGCACGGTGATGGTGGACGTGGTCACGCCCCCGGAATCGTACGCGACCCCCACGATCTCGGGCGGTGCGAATCCGGTGATCAGCACCACCAATCCGTACCCGCCGATGATCAAATAGTGCAATGGCCAGCCTTTCAGGATTCGGAAAACACCCAAAACCAGCGCCACGCCCACCGATACGGCCACCGTCAGGCGCAACTGCAGGGCGTAGGCGCCCCGCGATGCTTCGTCATCGACGATGAAATTGGCGGTGCCAGCCACCTCGGCCGCCTTCCCTGTCACGGCGATCAGTGCCGGCTCGGCAACCGTGGTGCCGAAACCGAGGCAGAAGGCAAAGGCCAGCAGGGCCAACAGGCTGCCTTTCTTGGCAAAGGCATGCGCCATGCTTTCGCCCAGAGGGAACAAACCGATCTGCAGCCCTTGCACAAACAGGCTCAGCCCGATGACGACAAAGACCAAGCCGATGATGATCCGCTCCAGATTGGGAAAGGGTTGCTGCAGGACCACGATCTGAAAGAAAGCCACAACGGCGATGATCGGCAGCAAATCGCGAATCGAGCCGGTGCAAACTCGCAGCAGCCCGCGTAGCCAAGCTAACCGGACAACTTGGCGCGCGATGCTGTTGTTGGGCGCCACCATCCGGTTAGTTTTTCACCCACCGTGGCTTACGCTTCTCCAGAAACGCGGCGATCCCTTCCTGGGCTTCGTCCGTGGCGCGCAGGCGGGCGATGCGTCCCGCCGTGAGTTCGACCAGCTTATCGTCCAAGGGCCGGCCGGACACATCGAAGATCAGATCCTTCGCCACCACTTGCGCGTTCGGCCCACCCGCCAGCAGGGCTTTGATCATCCGCTTGCCCACATCGCGCAACGCCTCGTCGGGTACCACCTGATGCACCAGGCCGAGGTGCAGGGCTTCCTCGGCGGTAAACACTTCGCCGGTCAGGATATAACGGCGCGCGGCACGCTGCCCGATGGCGGCGATGACGTAAGGCGAGATGACCGACGGGATCAGGCCCAGCTTGACCTCCGATAAGCTGAACTTGGCCGTCTCGGCGGCGATGGCGATATCGCAGCACGCCACCAGGCCGACACCACCGCCGAACGCCGGCCCCTGTACCAGGACAATGGTCGGCTTCGGCAAGGCATTGAGAGCCCGCATCAAACCCGCCAAGGCCCGCGCGTCCTTGAGATTCTCTTCCTTCGAGTATTTTGCCGTGCGCTGCATCCAATTCAGATCGGCGCCAGCGGAAAAGCTGCGCCCCTGGGCGCTCAGAACCACCACGCGGACCCGCGTGTCCGTGCCCAGGCCGGTGAGGACGGCGCTCAGCTCGGCGATGAGCGTGTCATTGAAGGCATTGTGCACCTCGGGACGGGTCAGGGTGAGCCAGGCAATGCCGTCGTCATCGATTTCCTGCAGGAACATCGGTTGCAACATGGTCACTACATCCTGAATACGCCAAAGGTTGTCGGTTCGATCGGGGCGTTCAACGCCGCCGAGATGCCGAGCGCCAAGGTCATCCGCGTATCGAGCGGATCGATGATCCCGTCATCCCACAGCCGCGCCGTGGCATAGTACGGGTGCCCTTGCTGTTCGTACTGATCCAGGATGGGCTGCTTGAACGCCTGTTCCTCGGCTTCCGGCCAGGACTGGCCCCGGGCCGCGAGGCCATCGCGGCGGATGGTCGCCAGCACGTTCGCCGCCTGCTCCCCGCCCATCACCGAGATGCGCGCATTTGGCCACATCCACAACAGGCGCGGGGCATAGGCCCGGCCGCACATGCCGTAGTTGCCGGCCCCGAAGCTGCCGCCGATGATGACCGTAAACTTCGGCACTTTGGCGCAGGCCACGGCGGTGACCATCTTCGCCCCGTCCTTGGCGATGCCCCCGGCCTCGTACTTCCGGCCGATCATGAAGCCGGAGATGTTCTGTAGGAACACCAGGGGAATGCCGCGTTGGCAGCACAGTTCGACGAAGTGCGCGCCCTTGAGCGCCGATTCCGAGAACAGGATGCCGTTGTTGGCGACGATGCCCACCGGATAGCCGAGGATGCGGGCGAAGCCGCAGACCAGGGTGGTCCCGTAGAGGGCCTTGAATTCGTCCAGTTCGCTGCCGTCCACCAGGCGCGCGATCACGTCGCGCACGTCATAGGGTTTCTTCAGATCGGCGGAGACGATGCCGTAGATCTCCGCCGGGTCGTACAGCGGATCCCGCGGTTCGGCCAGTTCCAGATTGTGCCGCTTGACCCGGTTCAGGTTGCCGACGATGCGCCGGGCGATGGCCAAGGCATGGGCGTCGTTCCCGGCCAAGTGGTCGGCAACGCCGGAGGTCCGTGTGTGCACGTCGGCGCCGCCCAGATCCTCGGGCGAGACCTCCTCGCCGGTCGCCGCCTTCACCAGCGGCGGCCCGCCGAGGAAGATGGTGCCCTGGTTGCGCACGATGACGCTTTCGTCCGACATGGCCGGCACATAGGCGCCGCCGGCGGTGCACGAGCCCATCACCACCGCCACCTGCGGGATGCCCTGGGCCGACATGTTGGCCTGGTTATAGAAGATGCGGCCGAAATGGTCGCGATCGGGAAATACGTCGTCCTGGTTGGGCAGATTGGCGCCGCCCGAATCCACCAGATAGATGCACGGCAGGCCGTTCTGCGCCGCGATTTCCTGCGCCCGCAGGTGCTTCTTGACGGTCATCGGAAAGTAGGTGCCGCCCTTCACCGTGGCATCGTTGGCCACGATCATGCATTCGCGGCCCATGATCTGGCCGATGCCGGTGACGATACCGGCGGAGGGCACCTCGCCGTCGTACATCCGGTAGGCGGCCAATTGCGACAGCTCGAGAAACGGCGAGCCGGTATCGAGCAACGCACGCACCCGCTCGCGCGGCAGAAGCTTGCCCCTCGCCAGGTGCTTTTCCCGGGCCTGGGCGCCGCCACCCTGCTTGATGGATTCGACCTTGGCCCACAGATCGTCGACCAGGGCCTGCAGCGCCGGCCGGTTGCGCTGGAATTCCTCGGATCGTGGATTGATCGCGCTCTTGAGAACGGTCATCGATTCGCAATTCCCCCCATCCGGAACAGGATTAGTCAGCATCGCCCATGCGGCAAGGAAAATTCCTTAGCGCGAGTCCTCGGCGCGAGCCAGTGTCCGGCGACACTTTGCACGGTGACAATGTAACGCTTGCCCGCCGGCCGGGTGCCTTCCTATGGTCAGGCCGATATCCAACGCGGCGGGAGAAACTCTTGGAGACTCTGGCGACACTCGAACAGGCGGCGCAGGTCATTTACCGCCACATGCAACCGACCTTGCAGTACGCCTGGCCGCTGCTGGGCGCGCGCGCCGG
>DASWJP010000073.1:0-2107 GCA_036397065.1 Kiloniellales bacterium
GCCGCGATGCAGGATCGCCGGCACCTCGTTTGCGCCCAGCCGCGGTTGCAGCCCGACGACTCCGCCACCGGCAAATCTTGGCGCGTCATCGAACAGTGTCACCGGCACCCGGCGCCCGCGCCCCGATGTCTGGCCGGCCACACCGCCGCCATGGAACAGAGCGGCGAAGAGGCCACCGCCCTGGCCTTGCCCGCCGCCACCGCCCAGCAAGCCGGAAAACACGCTCGCCAACGGCCGTGTCGCCAGCTGGCGCGTCAGCACCCGCAGGATATCCCCCTCCAGGCCACTCAAGACGCCCGAAAGCTTGCGCCCGCCCAGCGCCGCGTTCTCGAAAGCCGAGGCAAAGACCGACCCAAGCCCCCGCGCCGCCGAGGACAACTCGGCGAATGGATTGCCGGTCCCGGCCGCACGGATCGACTCGTCGAACGACGCCGCCGATTGGCGCAATGCACCCAGGCTTTTCTCGGCCGGCACGGCGGCGCGGTCGAGAGCGGTGAATTGCCGCCCCATGCTGGCGGTTGCCGACTGGGTGGCGCGCTCGGCCTTCTGCAGCTCGCCACGAAACTGGCTCAGGTCCGCCTCGAGGCGCACCTCCAGCCTGTCTAGTTCTGGCATCCTGGCATCCTATGGTTTGCGCGCGGGACGGTCGGGAAACCGTTTTTTCATGGCCTCGAGAGCCGCCACCTCGTCCGGCGACAAGGCCGCATCCAGGCGTTGAACGCAGTTCGCCTCCACCCAGCCTTCAAAGGCGGCCCAGAATTCGTGCGGCGTCGCCCGCCAGAACACCTCCGGCGCCCAACCCAGGCGGCCGAGCGCAACCTTCATGTAGGCGCGGGCGGCGTCGGCCGGCGCGCCGTCCGATCGGATGGCGGCGGCGTGAGGTCTTTTTTTCCCGGCGCCCCGCCGAAGGCATAATTGCGGCAAAAATCGAGCAGCACGCCTATGACCGCATGCGTGCCATCCTCGACGATCAGGGCACCCAGGCGATCGCGCTCGACCGCGTGACCGGCGCTGGCCAGACACGCCTGGGCGAAGGCCACAAGGTCTCGGGCCGTGATCTCGGCGCTCTCCAGCCGGCGGCCAATCTCATAGAGGCTGGTGCCGAGCGTATCCTCGATCTGGCACACCGCCCCAAAGGATGGGCTCAACACATAGGCTTGGCCGCCCAAGGACAGCGTCACCTCGCCGCGCGCCCGGTTGGCCACGGTCACGCCGCCACGTAGTTCGGTGTGCCGTGCGAGTTCAGGGTCAGGGAATAGGTTTCCGCCCCGTCATGGTCGCCGCCCCGCTCGTAGTTGGAAATCTGGAACCGGCATTCCAGGGTATCGCCGTTCTCGAACGTGATTTGAAACCAGTTGATGGTTTGGTCGAAGGCCCATTGCCGCACGGTTTCTTCAACCGCGGAGTCCTGGAAAATTCCCGTCGCCGCGATGGCGATCGAGCGCACCCCGGCGCCGGACAGGCGCTGTTGCCAGCCGTTGTCGTCCTTGGTGGTCACATCGACGTCTTCGCCGTTGACCGTCCAGGTATTGGTCCGCAGGCCCGCGATGGTCGTAAAGACCTGCGGCGAACCGCCGGTGGTATCCGCCTTCAACAGTACGAGTTTGCCTTTTTGCGCCGCCATCTCTTACCCTCCTGCCGGGAATCCGTTCATCCAGTCTGGTTCCGGCACCGAAGTGCCGAACGAAGTGGGCCTCCCTGGCCCGTGTTCTGCCTGCCTGGCCGTGGCGGTGCGGGTCTCATCCAATGGGGAGTCGCACGTCCGTCTAGCGGGCCAGCAAAAACCGAAACGCATCGCCACGGGCAATCTCACGCACCGACCATTGCGCCCAGGCCAGGCGCTCCAATGCCGGTAACCGATCCGGCTTGGCGGGGGTTTCGATCTTCTCCAACCCGCGGTGACATGCACTGGCGCAGACAATGCGTGGTGCCTCGTAAAAGATCGGCACGCCGAGCACCAAGGCTTGCGCGGCGATGCTGCTCGCCCAGGTCACCACCGCGTGCGCGCCCTTGAGTGCTTCGGACAGCGGCGGCTGATCGGGCACGGACTTCGGGTGACGGCGCAGTTTGATGGGCCGCTGGCTCAGGCCGCGCAGGCGGGCAATCG
>DASWJP010000074.1:0-1717 GCA_036397065.1 Kiloniellales bacterium
CTTGTTCGATCAAAAGGCGCAAGAGCTGGGCATGGTGGTCACCAAGGAGCAGATCGGCCGCCGCATCAGCCAGGAGCCGGCGTTCCAGAACACGCTTGGCGAATTCGACCGCAACCGGTTCGCCCAGGCCCTGCAGATCAGTAATCTCGGCGAGCAGGAATACGTCGATACCCTGACCCGCGACATCATCCGCCAGCAGCTTGCCGATGCGGTCACCGGCGCCATCGCGGTGTCGCGCCAGTTGACGGAACATCTGTTCCGCTATCAGAAGGAACGGCGGGTGGCGCAAGTCATCACCGTCCCGTACAGCAGCATCACCGACCTGCCCGATCCGGACGACGCGGCCCTCGAAGCCATGCACAAGGAAAACGCAGGGCAATTCATGGCCCCGGAAATGCGGCGCCTGACCTACATCCAACTCCGCGCCGAGGACCTGGCGGGTGAAATCAAGGCGTCCGAATCCGAGCTGCGCGAGGAATACGAAAGCCGGCGAGACGACTTCGTAATTCCAGAACTGCGCAAGATCGAGCAGATCGTGGTGACGGATGAAGCCGCCGTCCAACAGGTCGAGGGTAAACTGAAGGACGGCGCCACTTTCGCGACGGTGGCACAGGAGGTCACCGGGCAACCGCCTATCGATTTAGGCGAAGTGCGCAAGGATAACCTGCCGCAGGAGCTGGCCGATGCCGCCTTCGCAGCCGCACCGAACACGGTCACCGCGCCGATCAAAAGCCCCCTGGGCTGGCACGTCCTGAAAATCGATTCCGTCACCCCCGGGCGGGAAAAAGGCTTCGATGAAGTCCGTGACGAGCTGGCGCAGGAAGTAGGCATGCGCCTGGCGGTCGACAGCATGGTCTCTATCGCCAATCAGCTCGACGACAAGCTTGGCGCCGGTGCCACACTGGAGGATACGACCGCATCCCTCGGCCTCAAGCTGCATCACGTCGATGCCGTGGATCGCCAAGGCAACGGCCCGGACGGCGAGCCGATTGCCGACCTTCCGGGCGATCAATTCCTCGACGTGGCCTTCTCGACCGCCGTCGGCACCGACAGCCTGCTGAGCGAGACCAATGACGGCGGCTATTTCGTGCTGCGGACGGATGCCGCGACCGAAGCCCGGCTGCGTCCCTTGATCGAGGTCCGGGAGCAGGTCGTGGAGGTGTGGCGCGAGCGGCAACGGGCCGAGCGGGCCGAGGCCAGGGCGCAAGAGTTGGCGGAGAAGATTCGCAGCGGCACGCCCATCGAGGCCGTCGCCGCCGAGGCGGGCCTGAAGGTCATTGCCACGGAGGGTCTCACCCGTTTCGATTCACGGGCGGCGAGCAACCCGGCGCCGACATTGCCGGGCAAGCTATTTCAACTCAGCACCGGCGAAGTCACCACCGTGCAGGCCGCAACCGGTCACGCGGTCGCCCGGCTGGAGAAGATCATTCCCGCCGATCCGGCGGCTAGCCCGGAGGATATGGACGACGTCCGGGCCAGTGTCGCCACCGCCCTGCGCGGCGATATGTTGGAGGAATTCGCCGCGTCGCTGCGCGTCCGCTTTGGCGTGACCGTCAACGAGCGCTTGGTGGAAACCACCCTGAACAACCTCTAGGCCGATGCAGCCGCCGCCGTCATTCGTCGAGTTCGCGGCCCGTTACGACGCGGGCGGTACACAGGTCCTGTGGACCACCTTGGTGGCGGATCTGGAAACCCCGGTGTCCGCCTTCATCAAGCT
>DASWJP010000075.1:0-5190 GCA_036397065.1 Kiloniellales bacterium
CCATTCCTCCACGACCTTGCCCTTGGGCGGCTCCAGGGTGCCGGTATAAAGCAGATCCCGCGCCTCCAGCGTATGCATGACCGCCTCGATGCCACCGGCCTCGACCAAGGCCGCTTCCGAAGTGAATATGTCTTGCCGCACCCCCAGGGCCGCCAAGTCCTCGCGGATAGCCACCATCATGGCGTCGATGGCAAATCGGCGCACCACCGGCAGCCAAATTTCTTCCTCCGCTTTCAGCCATTTGTTGCCGTCGCGGGCCGCCAGGGCGGCGCCGACATCCTTCAAGTAGTCCCCCGGATAATAGCCGGATGGAATCTCGCCGATATCCTCTCCCAGCGCCTCGCGGTAACGCAGGAAGGCGGATCGGGCCAGCACATCCACTTGGCCGCCGGCATCGTTGATGTAGTACTCGCGCGTCACCCGGTAGCCGACGAAGGCCAATAGCGAGGCTATTGCATCGCCGACCACGGCGCCGCGGGCATGGGCGATATGCAACGGCCCGGTCGGATTGGTGGAGACATACTCCACATTGACCGGCCGGCCGCCGCCCAGATCGGAGCGGCCATAATCCTTGCCGGCGCGCAGGATGCCGGCCAGGCAACCGTGCCAATAGTCGGGATCGAGGCGAAGGTTGAGAAATCCGGGCCCGGCCACATCGGCAGCGATCACGTGCGGTGCCTTGCGCAAACGCTCAGCCAGTCCGGTGGCCAAATCGCGCGGCTTCATGGCGGCGGGCTTGGCCAGCACCATGGCGGCGTTGGTGGCCACATCGCCGTGGCTTGGGTCCCGTGGCGGCTCCACGCCGACACGCTCGAACTCCAGGCCCGCAGGCAACGCCCCATCCCGCGCCATATCCTCAAGCGCGGTTACAACAACGGCGTGCAAATCCTTAAACGGGTTCATCTATATCTTCGTTTCTTTTTCCGGTCAGACGGCGATGTTCCGCCAGGGCGAAGCGATCGGTCATGCCGGCGATGTAATCGGCGACCAGCCTCGCCCGCACCACATTGTCCTGGCTCGCAACGCCCGCCTGCCATTCAGCCGGCAGATGACTGGGGTCGGACATATAGAGTTCGAATAGCTCCTGCACCACGTCACGGGCCGCCGCGATCATGCGGATCACCCGCTCATGCCGGTACATACGCGCGAACAGGAATGCCTTGAGGGCGCGGTCGTTGTCGCGCATCCGCTCGGAAAAGGCAACAACCGGGGTGCCGGCGGCGCGGATATCCTGGGCACTACGCGGGTTCAGCGCCGCCAGGCGCGCCCGCGTCTCGACCAGTAGATCGGTGACCATGTGGTCGATCAGCCGGCGGATGGATTCGTGGATCAGGCGCGGCTCGTCCAGACCCGGATAGCGGGCCGCCACATGGGCGAATATGGGGCCCACCAAGGGCACATCGTCCAAGTCGCGCACGGCAAACACGCCGGCACGCAGTCCATCGTCGATATCGTGGTTGTTGTACGCGATATCGTCGGACAGCGCGGCCACCTGGGCCTCGCCCCCCGCATAGGTGCCCAACTCCAGATCGAAGGTGCGGCAAAACTCCGAAATGCTCGAGGGAATGCCGTCCGCCGCGCTTAGCGGGCCGTTATGCTTGACCACCCCTTCCAGGGTCTCCCAGGTCAGGTTCAGGCCGTCGAACTCGGCATAGCGGCGCTCCAGGGTGGTCAGGATGCGAAAGGTCTGCTCGTTGTGATCGAAGCCGCCGTACGGGGCCATGACCTCGTCCAGGGCGTCCTCGCCCGCATGTCCGAAGGGCGTATGGCCCAGGTCATGGGCCAGGGCCAGGGCTTCGGCCAAATCCTCGTCCAGCCCCAGGATGCGGCTGATGCTGCGGGCGATCTGCGCCACCTCGATGGAATGGGTCAGGCGGGTACGGTAGTGGTCCCCCTCGTGATAAACGAAAACCTGGGTTTTATGCTTCAGGCGGCGGAAGGCAACGCTGTGAATCACCCGGTCCCGGTCGCGCTGGAAGGCTGTCCGTGTGGGGCTTTCCGACTCGGGCCGCTTCCGGCCCCGGCTCTGTCCCGCCCGGCAGGCATAGGGGGCCAATGGGGCCGCCCCGGTCATGGCCTCGGGCCGCCCCCCGGCGTGATCGGGTAACATATTGTAATTCCTTGAAGAATTTTCCGCACCTCAAGGCGTTGACCTCGGCCTCCGGCGCCCCAATTAAGATAAGTCGCCCGTAACTGTGCTATACTCCGTTTATTGGGCGGCTTTCGGCCAAGGGAGCTTAAACCATGGGCGATTCGACTGTAGCTGTCGAGGAAGGAGCGATTGCCTTGAGCGAGCGGGCGGCTCAGCGCCTGTCGGCCATGCTGGCCAAGGAGGATCGGCCTGGCCTGATGCTGCGGGTGGCGGTCAGCGGCGGCGGCTGCGCCGGCTTCCAGTACGGCTTCACCTTCGACGACCAAATCAACGACGATGACCGCACCTTCGGACGGGACGGCGTGACCGCGGTGATCGACGAGGCCTCTCTCGGCCTTTTGACCGGTTCCGAGATCGACTATGTGGAGGATCTCATCGGCGCCGCCTTCCAGGTGAAGAACCCCAACGCCACCTCTTCCTGCGGCTGCGGCACGTCGTTTTCCGTGTGATCCCGGGCGCGGGTCTCTGATAGAACAGAGACCATGGTCAAGATCGCCACCTGGAATGTCAATTCCATCAAGGTTCGCCTGCCGCACGTGCTCGCCTGGCTCGAATCGGCGAAGCCGGATGTGCTGCTGTTGCAGGAATTGAAGTGCATCGCCGACAATTTCCCCATGCTCGAGATCAACGCCGCCGGCTATCAGGCGGAGGTGGTCGGGCAGAAAGCGTACAACGGCGTCGCCATCCTGTCCCGCGAACCGATCACCGAGACCATTACCCGCCTGCCGGGCGAGCCGGAGGATGAACAGGCCCGCTATGTGGAGGGCACCACGTGCGGCGTTCGCGTCGCCTCCATCTATCTTCCCAACGGCAATCCGGTGGACAGCGACAAATATCCCTACAAATTGCGCTGGCTGGCGCGCCTGCGCGACCATGTGAGGGCGCAGCTGACACGGGAAGAGCCGCTGATCCTCGGTGGCGATTACAACGTCATTCCCATGCCGGAGGATGTGTACGACCCGAAGGGCTGGGCCGATGATGCCCTGTTCAAGCAAGAAACCCGTTTAGCGTTCCGGTCGTTGACCGGCCTGGGCCTCACCGATGCGTTCCGCGCCCTTCACCCGACGGCGCACGCGTATACCTACTGGGACTACCAGGGCATCGCCTGGAGCGCCGACCGGGGCCTGCGCATCGACCACCTGCTGCTTTCGCCCCAGGCGGCCGACCGGCTCAACGCCTGCGAAATCGACCGCAAGCCGCGCGGCCAGGAGAAGGCCTCCGACCACACACCCATCTGGTGCGCGCTGGACGACGCCGCTTAAGGGAACTCAACCCCGCGCCAGGACAATGTCCCAACGCGCCAACAAGGCACCGCCGGCCAAGGTCACGGCGGCCATGAGGCTTTTGGGATTGGCGGCGCGGCCGAGCAACCGATCCGTGTCGTTGAGGGGCTCGCCCGGAAAATACATCTGCGTGATCAGTCGCTGGCTTGGCCCGGTCACCGCGAAATGAATGTGCGGCGGGCGCATCGAGTTTCCGCCGGTCGGATAGGCGCCCGGCTTGATGGTGCGGAAGACATAGCGACCATCCATGTCCGTCGTGGCCACGCCATAGCCCTGAAAGGCCGGATCGAGCGGCGCCGTGGACCGATCCCTGGGGTGGACGTAACGGCCATGCCGATTGGCCTGCCAGATTTCCACCCGTGCCCCGGCGATGGGGGCGCCGTCGCCATCCAACACCCGGCCAGCCAAATCTATGATCTGGCCGTCCGCCTGGCCGCCATGGCCGGCGATGATGGTCAAGTCCGTATCTCGGTCCGTCGGCAGTGTCACCGGATAGAACGGGCCCAGACTCTGCGCTGACGTCGGCCGCATGGCGGCCCAGGCCGTCGCTGGCAAGATGCTGCCAGCCAAGCCGACGCCCGCCAATGACGCCGTACTCCGCAAGATTTGACGTCGCGCGATCATGAGCAACCTCCGAGAACCGGCCTCGACTCCTCCAACTGTGCGGGGCCGGCGGAGAAGAGGCCAGACACAATCGCGCGAGCCGTCCTTGTCTAGCCAGGAAACCCCGGTCCCATGGGGGTGAGGCGCAGGCCGGGGCGCAAATGGCGGTAGGGCAGTTCCCTGTAGTCGATGGGGTTGGGGCCGGGCGCGGCGATCACCATGATCTCCCCGGCGATGGGCTGGAAGTCGGCGCGGAAGTGGACCGAGCTTTTCAGGGCCAGAATCTTCTGCGCCGCCGGCTCGACGCCCAGATGGCGGAACATGGCCTGATCCGCCGCCTGGTTTTTGCGCGAGGCGACGACCACGGACACTCCGTTGACGCGCAGCAAGGCCATCGGCCCCAGTTGCATGCGCGCGCCCTTGTAGAACGGCCCGGTGCCGACGAAGGCGCCGTCGCCGATGCGCTCCACCTGGTAGGTGGCCCGCAACGGCTGGTGCCCGGGCAGGCCCGACTTGGCGCCCAGGGGGTAAGTGATTTCCGCCCCCTCGCCCGCCGCGTGGGCGGCCAGGGCCGCCTCCGGATCGTAGAGGAGGCCGAGGACCGCCTGCCGCGCGTCCTGGCGAATGAGTTCCGCGAGCAAGCCGACCGTATCCGAATTCGCCCCGGCGCCGGGATTGTCCTGGGAGTCCGCCAGGACGATCGGCCGGCCGGCGGTACGGGCTTGGGCGATGGCATAGGCCACGCCTTCACGCAGCGGCCAGACCTTGCTGACGAACTCGGCTTCCCGGGATGCGATCTCGCCGGCCAGGTCGGCCACCGCGCGCTCCGCCGCCCCTTGATCCACCGCATAGGCGAAGACGGACGGACCGCAGTCATGGATGTCCGCCGGCCCGAAACCGGCGGCCAGAGAGATGCAGCTCACCGGGCCGCGTTCCAGATCCGGCAGGCGGGCATAGAGGCTTTGCGCCGGCTCGATCATGGTGCAGCCGGCCTGCACCGGAATGAGGAACGGGATTTGCCGGTAGGCCTTGGCCCGCGCCGCGCCGCCGCGCATGAGCGAGGCGAGCTGAGCCGCCGCCCGGGCGCCGGTTTCGGCCATGTCCACGTGCGGATAGGTGCGGAAGGCGATCAGACGATCCGACATGGCCATC
>DASWJP010000076.1:0-7268 GCA_036397065.1 Kiloniellales bacterium
TCGGGTTTGGATTTGTCGTAGTGGAATTTGCCGCCATATCCGATCACATCGGCGATGGTTCGCGCCAACGCGGCGATGGAGGTTTCCTCGCCGCTGCCGACATTGACATGCTCGTTGCCTGAATAGTGCTTGAGCAGATAAATGATGGCATCGGCGCAATCGTCGACGTAGAGGAACTCGCGCAACGGTTTTCCGCTGCCCCAGATCTCGACGGTTTTCTCACTGGCGGCCTTGGCCTCATGCACCTTGCGCATCAGCGCCGGCAGAACATGGCTGCTTGCCAAGTCGAAGTTGTCGCCAGGGCCGTACAGGTTGGTCGGCATGGCCGAGATGAAATCCGATCCGTACTGAGCCCGATAGGCCTGGCACATCTTGATGCCGGCGATCTTGGCGATGGCGTACCATTCGTTGGTCGGCTCCAGCGGGCCGGTGAGCATGGACGATTCGGGCATGGGCTGCGGCGCCAGCTTCGGGTAGATGCAGGAAGAGCCAAGGAACACCAGCTTCGCCACGGAGGTGCGGCGCGCCCCTTCGATGATGTTGGCCTCGATCGCCAGATTGTCGTAGAGGAATTCCGCCGGCTGAGTCGAATTGGCCAGAATGCCGCCGACCTTGGCGGCGGCGACGACAACGACGTCGGGCCGCTGATCCGCCAGCCAATCCTCGACGTCGGTCTGGCGGCGCAAATCCACGTCCGACCGGCCGACGGTCAGCACCTCGCACTCCTCGCGCGCCAGCCGCCGCTGAATGGCGGAGCCGACCAGGCCGCGATGCCCGGCGACCCAGACGCGCCGTCCAGCCAGGGAAAATGCCGGTTCAGTCCGTGCCATTGCGCTGGTCTTCGGTCTCGATCAATTTTAGGTCGGCCTCGACCATCTCGTGGACCAGATCGGCGAATGCGGTGGTGTGCGACCAGCCGAGTTGTTTCCGCGCCTTGGCCGGATCGCCCAACAACAGATCGACTTCCGTCGGCCGGAAATAGCGCGGGTCGATTTCCACCAGCGTTGCCCCGGTCTTGGCGTCGAGGCCCTTCTCTTCGAGGTCCTTGCCCTGCCAGCGGATGGTCCGGCCGATATGCGAAAAGGCCAACTCGACGAATTCGCGGACCGAATGGGTCTCCCCCGTGGCCAGGACATAGTCGCCGGGGGTTTTCTGCTGCAACACGCGCCACATGCCGTCGACGAAGTCGCGGGCATGACCCCAATCGCGCTTGGCGTCGATATTGCCCAGATAGAGCCGATCCTGTCGGCCCAGTTTCATGGCGGCGACGGCGCGGGTGATCTTACGGGTGACGAACGTCTCGCCGCGGGTCGGCCCTTCGTGGTTGAACAGAATGCCATTGGAGGCGTGAAAGCCATAGGCCTCGCGATAGTTGACCGTGATCCAATAGGCATACAGCTTGGCCGCCGCATAGGGGCTGCGCGGGGCGAAGGGGGTGGTCTCGCTCTGCGGCGGCGGCGAATTGCCATAAAGCTCCGAGGTCGAGGCCTGATAGAAGCGTACCCGGTCCTTGAGACCCAGAATGCGGATCGCCTCCAGCAGGCGCAGCGTGCCCAGGCCATCCGCATTGGCGGTGTATTCGGGTGTCTCGAAGCTGACCTGCACGTGGCTCTGCGCCGCCAGGTTATAAATCTCGGTCGGCTGGGTCTCCTGGACGATGCGAATCAGGTTGGTGGCATCGGTCATATCGCCGTAGTGCATGATGAAACGCGCGTTATGCTCATGCGGGTCCTGGTACAGGTGATCGACCCGCCCGGTGTTGAAGGACGAGGATCGCCGCTTGATGCCATGGACCATATACCCCTTGCTTAACAGCAGTTCCGCAAGAAGGGCGCCGTCCTGGCCCGTGATCCCGGTGATCAGGGCAATTCTATCCGTCATTCCATGGCCTTAAGAAATTGTGAGTCTGAGCGTCACACTGTAGATGAAAATCCGCACAGGGAAAAAGCCATCTATCCGGGCATCGCGCAAGGGCCTCGAAGTTTATGACATTCAGTGCCCCGCGGCGGATTTTCAACTCCGGTTGCCGGATCATCGCCGCGCGGGTCTGTGAGGGCCATACCCAATCGAGGAGCGGGCGTCTGGAAAGCCAGTGGCGTGGGTGCTTTGCCCGACAATCGGCCATGTATCGGACGGGAATTTCCGTATAGGTTGAGGATGCGCCTGCCGGCGTTCACGACCGTTGCCTAAACTGAAGTAAGCCAGTCGAATGTCAGGGTTCAATCCATCCGCGCCCGTGCCGCAGGCCGGGGCTTATCGGTACGTGCGGCTGATCGCGGCCCTGCTGTTGATGACCGTGGGCAGCTCGGCCATGTATGCCATCATCGTCGCCTTGAAGCCGGTCGGCCAGGAATTTGCGGTCAGCCGGGGCGTCGCTTCGGTGCCCTACATGCTGTTCATGATCGGCTTTGGCGTCGGCGGTGTGGCGCTGGGCCGGGTGGCGGACCGATTCGGCATCGTCGTTCCCGCGGTGTTCGCCAGCATCGCCCTGCCGGCGGGCTTTGTCGCCGCGGCGCATGCCACGACCTTTTGGCAATTCTGTGTCGCCATGGGCGCGCTCGCCGGGCTCCTGGGGGCCGCGGCGACCTTTTCGCCGGTGGTCTCGGATACCTCCCATTGGTTCGTCCGCCGCCGGGGGCTGGCCGTCGGCATCGTCATCAGCGGCAGCTATCTGGCCGGCGCCATCTGGCCGAAGATCGTTCAGCATTTCCTCGATACGGTCGGGTGGCGCGATACGTTCATCGGCCTCGGCATCTTCGCCTTCAGTGTCATGCTGCCCCTGAGCGCGCTTCTCTATCGCCGGGCGCCGGTCTCGCACGATCCGGCCGCCACCGGCGGGCCGGGCGAGCCGGTCCGGCCGCTGGGCTTTACGGTGGCCCAGTTGCAATGCCTGCTCTGCGCCGCGGGCATCGGCTGTTGCGCCGCCATGGCCATGCCCCAGGTGCACATCGTCGCCTACGCCACGGACCTCGGCTATGCCACCGCGCGCGCCGCCGAGATGCTCGCCCTGATGCTCGGTTTCGGGATCGTCAGCCGGCTGACCTCCGGGTGGATCTCCGACCGTATCGGCGGGGTGAACACGCTGCTGCTCGGCTCGTTCCTGCAATGTGTCGTGCTGGCCGGGTTCCTGTTCGGCGACAGCCTGACGGCGCTCTATCTGCTTTCTGTTGCCTTCGGCTTGGCCCAGGGCGGCATCGTGCCGTCCTATGCCATCATCGTCCGCGCCTATTTTCCGTCCCGCGATGCCGGGTGGCGGATCGGCACGGTGTTCCTGTTCACCATTATCGGCATGGCCCTGGGCGGCTGGATGGCCGGGGCGCTGTATGACCTGACCGGCTCCTACACGGTCTCGTTCCTGAACGCGATCGCCTTCAACTTCTTCAACATGGCCATTGCCGGAACCCTCCTGGTCCGCGCCAAGGCCCGAGCCGCCGCCCTGGCCGCCGCGCAGTAGTCCGGGCGGCTCGGCCGCGCACTCCATGCTTCCATTCGTGTCGGACTCAAATCAGGGATCGGCCGATTGCGCCTGTGGCCCGGCGTCGCTCTTGACAATCGTTAAAAACATGCTCAATCTGAAAAAAATTGCGATAAATAAAAAAATCTTCATAGGGAGCGCATCGGCACGCGCAAGGCGATGGCGGGACGGCGGCGGGAAATCGAGGATCAGGACCTCAGTCTGGCGGCACGCGCCGCCTGGCTGTCCCATATCGGCGGTCAAACGCAAAGCCAGATCGCCCAGCGCCTCGGCATATCCCCGGCCAAGGCCCATCGCCTGATCGCCCTGGCGCACAGCCAGGGCCTGGTGCGGGTTTTCATCGACGGGGTTCCCACCGAGTGCCTGGAACTGGAAATGCGCCTGGCCGGCCATTTCGGGCTCGAAAACTGTATCGTTGCTCCATCCGTGGGCGACGAGGGCGATGCCGCGGCCGGCTTCCTCCCGGTCGGGGTCGCGGCCGCCCGCCTTTTACACGGCCTGATCGAAGGCAGCGGCCCCTTACTGATCGGCGTCGGCAAGGGCCGCTCGCTCGCCGCCATGGTCAACAACCTGCCGCCGCTGGATCGCCCGGACCTCAAGTTCGTCTCGGTCTCCGGCAGCTTGACGCGCAATCTGGCGGCCAATCCCTTCGACGTGGTCCACCGCCTGGTCGAGCGCACCGGCGGCGAGGGCTATTTCCTGCCGGTCCCCTATATCGCCGCCAGCGAGGAGGAAAAGGCCCTGCTGTTGGCGCAGAAAAGCGTGCAGGACCTGATCAGCCTGGCCCGCAAGGCCGAGATCTTCGTCATCGGCATCGGCGCCGTGGTGGGGGATGCCCATGTGCGCCAGGTCGGCATGGTTGGCGAGCCGGAATGGCGCGAACTGCGGTCCAAGGGTGCGGTCGGCGACGTCATGGGCAGTTTCGTCGACGCCAACGGTACCCCGGTGGCGGCGGAAATCAATCGGCGCACCTTGGGCTTGAGTATCGACGATCTGCGCGGCCGCCGGGTCATTGCCGTGGCCGGCGGGTCCGGCAAGGCGGATGCGGTGGTGGGCGCCTTGCGCACAGGGGCGATCACCGATCTGGTGCTGGGCGAATCGGTCGCCCGGCAGATGGCCGCGCAGTTCGACCCTCCCCGGGCAGGCAAGGGCAAGGGCAAGAGCAACGGCAAACAGCAGGTGGCGGTATGAGCGCCCGCCTGGAAAGCCTGCCCCTGCGGCACCGGGATCGGACGGCGGATCGCGAAGGCCGCAATCCGGGCCTGGCGCTCGATCTGGATTGGATCGCAAGTCTTCAGGTCAACCGCAGCGCCGTGGAGCGGCGCACGGACACCCTGACCAAGCGACGCACGGTGAAAAAGTCGTGGCAAGCCGCCTGGCTGCTCAAGGCCGTCTCGTGCATCGATCTGACCACCCTGGCGGGCGACGATACGCCCGGCCGGGTGCGGCGCCTGTGCGCCAAGGCGCGGCAGCCGGTGCGCCGCGAAGTGCTGCGCGCACTCGGCGCCGGCCACATACCAATCACCGTCGGCACGGTCTGCGTCTATCATGCCATGGTGGAGACCGCGGTGGCGGCCCTGGCGGGATCGGGCATTCCGGTGGCCGCGGTGTCCACCGGCTTTCCCGCCGGCTTGTCGCCCTTCGATCTGCGCCTGCGCGAGATCGAGGCCTCGGTGCGCGCCGGGGCCGGCGAGATCGATATCGTGATCACCCGCGGCCACGTGCTGACCGGCGATTGGCCGGCCCTGTATAACGAGGTGCGTGCCTTTCGCGAGGTGTGCGGCCCGGTGACCATGAAGACCATCCTTGGCACGGGCGATCTGGGCACCCTGCGCAATGTGGCGAGGGCCTCGGTGGTCTGCATGATGGCCGGGGCTGACTTCATCAAGACGTCCACGGGCAAGGAAGGGGTGAACGCCACCCTGCCGGTCAGCCTGGTGATGACCCGCATGATCCGCGACTATCAGGCGCGTACCGGCCATCGTATCGGCTTCAAGCCGGCCGGCGGCATCGGCACGGCGAAGGATGCGCTGGCCTACCTGATCCTGATGAAAGAGGAACTGGGCCGGCCGTGGCTGGAGCCGACCTTGTTCCGCTTCGGCGCCTCCAGCCTGCTCACCGATATCGAGCGGCAGCTCGATTACCACGCCGGCGGACGCTACGCGGCGGACTACCGCCAGCCTATGGCCTAGGATCGATTCATGAGCATCGCCGAAATCCTCGATACCATGGATTATGGCCCGGCGCCGGAGGCGCGCGATCATGCCGATGAGTGGTTGAAGCGCCACGCGGACGGCTTCGGCCTGTTCATCGGCGGCGCCTGGCGCGCGGCCAAATCCGGCGAGACGTTCGCCACGGTCGATCCGGCGAATGGTCGGAAGCTGGGCACCATTGCTCAGGCCGGCAAGGCGGACGTGGATGCGGCGGTGCGCGCCGCGCGCGCGGCGCAAGCGGCCTGGGCCGGACTCGGCGGCCATGGCCGGGCGCGCTATCTCTATGCCCTGGCGCGATTGGTGCAGAAGAACACGCGCCTGCTGGCGGTCGTCGAATCCCTGGACAACGGCAAGCCGATTCGCGAGACCCGCGACATCGACGTGCCCCTGGTGGCCCGCCATTTCACTCATCACGCGGGCTGGGCGCAGCTTCTGGACAGCGAGTTTCCCGGCCATCGCCCGCTCGGCGTGGTCGGCCAGGTGATTCCCTGGAACTTCCCGCTGCTCATGCTGGCGTGGAAGGTGGCTCCGGCCTTGGCCGCCGGCAACACGGTGGTGCTCAAGCCGGCGGAATACACCAGCCTGACTGCCCTCCTGTTCGCCGAATTGGCGCAGGAGGCCGGCTTGCCGCCCGGCGTGCTTAACATCGTCACCGGCGATGGCCGCACCGGCGAATTGCTGGTCGTCCATCCGGGGATCGACAAGGTGGCCTTCACCGGCTCCACCGAGGTCGGCCGCCGCATCCGCGCCGCCACGGCGGGGCAGGGCAAGAAACTGTCCCTGGAACTGGGCGGCAAGTCGCCGTTCATCGTCTTCGACGATGCGGACATGGACAGCGCCGTCGAAGGCCTGGTCGATGCCATCTGGTTCAACCAGGGACAGGTTTGCTGCGCCGGCTCCCGCCTGCTGGCTCACGAAGGGGTGGCCGAGCGCCTATACGACAAGGTGCGCGCGCGCATGGGGCACCTGCGCGTCGGCGATCCGCTGGACAAGTCCATCGACATCGGCGCCATCGTGCACCCGGATCAATTGCAGCGCATCGAATCCTTGGTGGCGCAGGGCGTGGACGAAGGGGCGGACCTGTGGCAGCCGCGCCTGGGCCTGCCGAAGGGCGGCTGTTTCTATCCGCCCACGTTGCTGACCGGGGTGGCGCCGTCGGCCACCGTGGCCCAGGAGGAAATCTTCGGGCCGGTGCTGGTCGCCATGACCTTCCGCACCCCGGACGAGGCGGTGGCCCTGGCCAACAATAGCCGCTATGGCCTGGCCGCCAGCGTGTGGACCGAGAACATCAACCTGGCCCTGGATATCGCGCCCAAGCTGAAGGCCGGCGTGGTCTGGGTCAACTCCACCAACCAGTTCGATGCCGCCTGCGGTTTCGGCGGGTACCGCGAATCCGGCTTCGGCCGCGAAGGCGGACGGGAAGGCATGTATGAGTATCTGGCCCGACCCGACGCGTCTTCGCAGCCACGGCGGCGCCAAGCCGCCACGGCCGGGCGCAAGCGCAAGACCACTGCCGCGCCGCGTGCCATGCCTGCCATCGACCGCACGGCGAAGCTGTACATCGGCGGCCGCCAGGTGCG
>DASWJP010000077.1:0-2572 GCA_036397065.1 Kiloniellales bacterium
TGCTGAAAGCCGCCGATGGCGATGCGGGCCATGATGGGTGGTCTCCGAGGGACTTGGGTTTATATGGCGGCGCGCCGGGCCCGGCGCAGGGCGAACAGGCCCTGCCCCGTCACAGCCGAAAGGATGATCGCCCCACCGGCGAGGGTCAACAGACTGGGCACCTCGCCCACGCCGATCCAAACCCACAGCGGCGCCATGATGAGAGTCAGGCGGCCGATCAACGCCACTTCCGCCGCCGGAACGTAGCGCGTGGCCGTGGTGATCAGGATATATTGCAAGGCCAACTGCAATACGCCCAGAACCACCGCGATGCCCAGATCATGCCGGCTGATTCCCAGGTCCGGCGCCATGACGGCGGCAATGACCGCGGTCCCCACCCCCGCCAGGCAGACGGCCGGTAGCATGTCCGTCGCACGGCCCTTGCGCATGGCCACCAAGGCGCCGGAGTAGCAAAGACAAGTACCGAGCGCCAGCAGGTTGCCGAACGACGTCCCAGCGGCCAGCCCGTCGCCAAACATCAGGCCGATACCGGCCAGGGAGAGCACCATGGCCACCAGGGTCGCCGGCGCCACCGCCTCGCGCAGTATCAACCAGGCGAACAGGGCGGCAAAGAACGGCGACAGGCTGACGGTGAAGACCACGCTGGCCACGGTGGTCTGCAAGATCGCGAATACGAACAGGATGAAGGCGGCGGTCAGGCAGAGCGAAATCGCCAGGCCGGCGCGGCCCACCCCGGTGAACGCCGCCACGGTGCGGCCCCGGTGCCGGTAGCCGATGAACAGCAGCATGACAACGATGAAGGCCAGCGACCGGTAGAACAGAATCTGCCAGCCGCCGGCTTCGTCGATCAGGCGCAGGAGGATTCCGGCCAGGCTGGTGAAGAAGGTCGCGGCGACCAGACAGATGACCCCGATCTTGTAACGGCCCGCCTCCTCGCTCGCGCCGACCGGCAATGCCTCAGATGTCGGCATAAACGTGGGTTTCGGCCTTTCCGCCGGGGTGGGTCACGGCGCCCAGATAGGCCGGGCCGACGGTCTGGGCATAGCGCCACAGGGCGCCCGACTGATAGTCGTGCTGACGCGGTGTCCAGGCCTTGCGCCGCTTGGCCAACTCGGCCTCGCTGAGATCGACGTTGAGGATGCCGGCGACCGCATCGATGTCGATCATATCGCCATCGCGCAGAAGCCCGATGGGGCCGCCCACGGCGGCCTCCGGCCCCACATGGCCGACGCAGAAGCCGCGGGTGGCGCCGGAAAAGCGGCCGTCGGTGATCAGCGCCACCTTGTCGCCCATGCCCTGGCCGTAGATGGCCGAGGTGGTGGACAGCATCTCGCGCATGCCGGGGCCGCCCTTCGGCCCTTCGTAGCGGATGACCAGGACCTCGCCCGCTTTGTACTCGCTACGCCGGACCGCGGCGAAGGCATCTTCCTCGCACTCGAAGACCCGCGCGGGGCCGCGGAACTTCTGGTTCTTCATGCCGGCGACCTTCACGATGGCCCCTTCGGGCGCCAGATTGCCGCGCAGGCCGACCACGCCGCCGGTCGGAGTCAGCGGCCGCGACGTCGGCAGGATCACATCCTGGCCGTCCGGGAACACCACGTCGGCCAGATTCTCGGCCATGGTCTTGCCGTTGGCGGTGATGCAGTCGCCATGGATGTAACCGCCGTCCTGCAACGCCTTGAGCAGCACCTGAACGCCGCCGGCCTCGAACATGTCCTTGGCCACATAGCGGCCGCCCGGCTTGAGATCGGCGATATAGGGCGTCTCGCGGAAGATCTTGACCACGTCCTGCAGGTCGAAATCGATGCCGATTTCATGGGCGATGGCCGGCAAGTGCAGCCCGGCGTTGGTCGACCCGCCGGAGGCGGCAACCACCCGCGCCGCGTTCTCCAGCGCCTTGCGGGTGACGATGTCGCGCGGCCGGATACCCGAGGCCAGCAGCGCCATCACCGCCTGGCCCGAGGCCTCGGCATAGGCATCGCGAGACTCATAGGGCGCCGGCGCCCCGGCCGAACCGGGCAGGGCCAGGCCGATAGCCTCGGATACGCAGGCCATGGTGTTGGCCGTGTACTGGCCGCCGCAGGACCCGGCCGAGGGACAGGCGACACACTCGATGGTGTGCAACTCCTCGTCGGACATGCGCCCGGCGGAATGAGTGCCCACCGCCTCGAACACGTCCTGCACGGTGATGTCCTTGCCCTTGTGCCGGCCGGGCAGGATGGAGCCGCCGTACATGAACACCGACGGCACGTTGAGGCGCACCATGGCCATCATCATGCCCGGCAGCGACTTGTCGCACCCCGCCAGGCCGACCAGGGCGTCGTAGCAATGGCCGCGCATGGTCAATTCGACGGAATCGGCGATCAGGTCCCGGCTGGCCAGGGACGACTTCATGCCCGCATGGCCCATGGCGATGCCGTCGGTGACGGTGATGGTGGTGAACTCGCGCGGCGTGCCGCCCGCCGCCTTCACGCCCCGCTTGACCACCTGGGCCTGGCGCGACAGCGAAATGTTGCACGGCGCCGCCTCGTTCCAGCAGGTGGCCACGCCGACGAACGGCTGGGCGATCTCC
>DASWJP010000078.1:0-8821 GCA_036397065.1 Kiloniellales bacterium
CGTGGTCTTGTCCAGGCCCTGCAGCACGGCCCGCATGGTTTCGTCGTCGGGGATCGCCGGTGGCGGCAGTGCGGTGGGCTCTGCGGGCGCTTGGGGAAGGACCTGGGCGGGGGGCTGTGCCGTGGGCAACGCGGCGGGCTCCACAACCGGCTCTGCGGGGGGTGCTGCGGCAGGCTCTGCGGGAGGTTCCACGGAGTCCTGGACAGAGGGCAGTGGCGCAAGGGGCGCGAGCGGTTCGGTCTGCACGGCATTTGTGCCCTGAGCCCCGGCCGGCAGGACTAGGGCTAACAGGGCCAGGGGGACCAGCAGGGCCAGGGGAGTGGCGCGGCTCAACAGCCGGCGCCCGACGCTTCGCGCGTCCGGCAAGGGTTCAGTCCGTCTTACGTCCGTCATAGGGATTTTCCAGGGAGTCCACCAGCCGATGCAGGGTCGCCCTCACTTGCGCCTCATCGCAGTCCATCAGAATCCCATCCTCCAGAGCGTCTTGGCACATCTGCCGGATCTCGAGCAGATTTTCATTCAGAACCTTGATCTTTTCGCGGCAAGAAAGAGGCTTTCCCTGGGGCGACAGCCAGACAGGCAACTCCAGCTTCTCTACCTTCGATGGGGGCACCGATCGACCTCCGCCAGCAGTGTACGCACAGACGTGTAACCTAACAGTTAGGAGACGCGGGCGCCGGTGGCAACGGCAGCGGTCACTCCTTGGCTTGGCCGGCGGCTTCGGCAGCGCTGAAAATGAAGCGGCCGAGCAGATCGACCACGTTGATCGACCCTTGGGTGTAGTTGATCTTGCCGCCCGCCTCGATGACCTCTTCCTCGCCGCCCGGTTCCAGGGCCACGAAGTTGCTGCCCAGCAGGCCGTCGGCCAGGATGCGCGCCGAGGTGTCGCGCGGCAGCTTCACCGACTCCGTGATGTTCATGGTGACCACGGCGAAATAGGTCTTCGGATCCAAGCTCTGGCTGGTGACGGTGCCGACTTTGACCCCCGACATGCGGACCTCGCTGCCGGTCGTCAGGCCGGAGGCATTGTCGAATTCCGCGGACACCAAATATCCGGACCCATTGCCCACAGAACTGCTTTGAAAGGCGAGATACACAAAACCGGCGGCCACCAGCAAGACGACGCCGCCCATGACGGTTTCGATGACGTTTCTCTGCATGCTTTTCCTCTTTCGCCAAGCAGGGGAGAGACCGGCTATTCCGGTGTCCAGGCCTCGTAGTCGCCGGTTCCCTTGGCCCGGGTGCCGCCCACCAGGACATGGCCTGATGGCCGGTAGGCCCCACTGGTACCGGTCAGATTCGGCACATGCTCTTTTTGCCACGGCCGTTTCGGATGGCCGCCTTCGGGGGGAACCTCGTCGATGGTGTGGTGCAGCCAGGCGTGCCAATCGGACGGCACCCGGCTGGCTTCCACCTCGCCGCTGTAGATGACCCAGCGGCGCTCCGCGCGCAGCGATTCCGGATGCACCTTGCCACCGCCCCGGGCCCGGTAGTAGCGGTTGCCGAATTCGTCGCGCCCGACTTCGACGCCGCGAAGCCAAGTATATATACGCGTGCCCAGCGCTATGCCTGCCATGGAATCCTCTGCAGTTGCCTCGGCGCGGGCGACTATTACACCTCGTCGCGCCCCCGTCCAGTGGGCGGGCCGTTATGTAACCCGGGGTGTGCCTCAGGGGGCCGCAAGGTCCTGGACAGCCGGGGATCCGGCCCATATAGAAGCCGTCATGGCGGATTTCTGGCGCGATTCCGGGTACCACCTGCTGCAACGGACCGAGTCGGGACACCTGGCGGTCACCGACGCCTTTCTGAGCGCCTATGTGCGGCGCCCGGAAATGCGCCCCGTGGAAGAGTCGTGCGACGCCGAACGGGCCCTGTACACGGAGTTGCTGGCCAAGCCACGGACCGCGGTGCCCGAGTCGCGCCTGGCCACCCTGGCCGATCCGGACGCGCGCGACAACTACCGCATCCTGCTCGGGTTCCGCGACCGGCTGGTCGCCGCCGGCACGGTGGAAGACTGTTACCTGGGCACCTTTTTGCCCCGGCCGGGCGGCCCATCCGACGGCAATGTCTCCATCCCGCCCCTGTTCATCGACCAGATGACGCACGTGATCCTGCGCGCCATCCTGGATGGCTGCGAGGACGGGCTGCGGGTGCGCACCGCCGAGATGTTGTTCCGCGCGCAGAAGGTCACCATCGCCGATGGGGCGGTCATGGCGGCGGATGCGGAAACCGTGGACATGTACGCCACCAGCGGCGGCTTCGGTTCCCTCGGCCAGTTGGTGGTCGAGGCCCAGACGCCGCTGCGCACCGTCGAGCTGGATGTGCTCGACAGCAGCAACGCCGACCTTTACTGGATGCGCGACGAGAAGCACGACACGGTCATCAATCTGAACTTCGCCGGCGACGGCTTGGATGCCCTGTGCCGGGTCCTGGAGTCGTGGATCGCGCACTTCTTCGATGTGCGGGTCAGCATTCAGCCGGTGCAGCAGATCAGCGACGAGCGCTGGGTCTGGCACTTCGGCCTGGATGCGGAAGGCAACCGCATGCTCAACGACCTGTACGAAGGCGTCGAGGTCGACGAGGGCCGGCTGGCCCGCCTGCTCGCCCTCTTCCGCATGGACTTCGCCGATCCCGCGGTGATGCCGAGCAGCATCGCCGGGCGGCCGGTCTATCTGGCCATGGCCACCGATACGGGTGGCATCCTGCGCCTCAAGCCGCAGAATCTGCTGGTCAATTTACCCCTGGCCAGCCGTTCCTGAGAGGGCCTCCAGCGGCGGTTGATTGCACCACCAAATCTTGCGATCGAAGCAAGATATGGTTCAATAGAGGGTGACACCCTCAACATATTGTGATCTAATCCGCCCACACTACAAGGCCGCGTCAACGCAAGGTCGAAGGGGAAGTTTTGACCCTTTGCGGTGATGGGGGAGTCAATTTTTTTGGGCGGTGGCCAGGCATGGGCCGCGCGGGACCGGCAGGAATCAGCCGGAGCAATTAGAGAGGGGGCCACGGGACCATGCGGATCGCACGCCGTTTCACGGACGCCGGCAAGGACGTTTACGACACGATCGAGTTTCGCCGGACGTCCAGCGAGATCCGCAATCCGGACGGCTCCGTGGTTTTCCAGGCCGCCGACATCGAGGTGCCGGCGAGTTGGAGCCAGGTGGCCTGCGATATCCTGGCACAGAAATATTTCCGCAAGCGCGGCGTCCCCCAAAGCTTGCGCCGGGTTGAAGAGTCGGACGTGCCGTCCTGGCTCTGGCGCGCGCAGCCGGCGGACGGCGACAAGACCCCGTCCGGTGGCGAGACCACGGCACGGCAGGTGTTCGATCGCCTGGCGGGGACCTGGACCTATTGGGGCTGGAAGGGCGGGTACTTCGACGGCGAGGAGGATGCGCGCGCCTTCTTCGACGAGATCCGCTATTCCCTGACCAAGCAGATGGCGGCGCCGAATTCGCCGCAATGGTTCAACACCGGGCTGCATTGGGCCTATGGCATCGACGGGCCGAGCCAGGGTCATTTCCATGTGGATCACCAGACCGGCAAGGTCGCCCGCTCCACCTCCGCCTATGAGCGGCCGCAGCCGCATGCCTGTTTCATTCAATCGGTCGGTGACGACCTGGTCAACGAAGGCGGCATCATGGACCTGTGGGTGCGCGAGGCGCGCCTGTTCAAGTACGGCTCCGGCACCGGCACCAATTTCTCCAAGCTGCGCGGCGAGGGCGAATCCTTGTCCGGCGGCGGCCGCTCATCGGGCCTGATGAGCTTCCTCAAGATCGGCGACCGGGCCGCCGGGGCCATCAAATCCGGCGGCACCACCCGGCGGGCGGCGAAGATGGTCACGGTCGATCTGGACCATCCGGACATCGAGGATTACGTCAGTTGGAAGATGATCGAGGAGCAGAAGGTCGCCGCCATGGTGAGCGGCTCGCGCCTGTGCCGGAAGCACCTCAACGCGGTCATTCAGGCGTGTCATGCGGCGCATGAGGATGCGACGGACGATGCCGCATTCGATCCCAAGCAGAACGTGCAATTGCGGCAGGCGATCCGCGCGGCGCGCAAGGCCGAGGTGCCGGAGAACTATACCCAACGGGTGATTCAGTTTGCCCGCCAGGGTTACACCAAGATCGATTTCCGCACCTATGACACGGATTGGGATTCCGAGGCCTATCGGACCGTCTCCGGGCAGAACTCCAACAACTCGGTGCGCATTCCCAACGCATTCATCGAGGCGACGCTGACCGACGGCGAGTGGCCGCTGATTCGCCGCACCGATGGCAAAGTGCACAAGATCCTGCGGGCCCGCGATCTGTGGGAGCAAATCGCGTTGGCCGCGTGGTCGTGCGCCGATCCAGGCGTGCAGTTCGATACGACCATCAACGAGTGGCACACCTGTCCGGCGTCGGGCCGCATCAACGCTTCCAATCCGTGCTCCGAGTACATGTTCCTCGATGACACGGCGTGCAATCTGGCCTCGCTCAACCTGATGGCGTTCCGCGACAACGATGGCGGCTTCGACATCGAAGCGTTCGAGCACGCGGCGCGCCTGTGGACAATCGTCCTGGAGATCTCGGTGATGATGGCGCAGTTCCCGTCGCGGGAAATCGCCCGTGGCTCATACGACTTCCGCACCCTGGGCCTGGGCTATGCCAATCTGGGCGGTCTGCTGATGGCCTTGGGCCTGCCGTACGATTCCGACCGAGGCCGGTCCTACGCCGCCGCCCTGACGGCGATCATGACCGGCGTGGCCTATGCCACCTCGGCGGAGATGGCCGGCGAGCTTGGCGCCTTTCCGATGTATGCCGAGAACCGCGAGTCCGTGCTGCGCGTCATCCGCAACCACCGCCGCGCCGCCCATGGCGAGGCGGCGGGCTATGAAGGCTTGTCGGTGAAGCCGGTGCCGTTGCTCACCGATGCCTGCCCCGACCGCTCCCTGGTCAAGGCGGCCAAGCGCGCCTGGGACACGGCGCTGCAGCTTGGCGAGACGAACGGCTATCGCAATGCCCAGTCCACGGTCATCGCGCCGACCGGAACCATCGGCCTGGTCATGGATTGCGATACCACAGGCATCGAGCCGGATTTCGCCATCGTCAAGTTCAAGAAGCTGGCCGGCGGCGGCTATTTCAAGATCATCAACCGCACGGTGCCGGAAGCCCTGCGCACCCTGGGCTACGACGAGACCGAGATCGAGGAGATCATCAGTTACGCCGTCGGCCACGGAACCTTGCAGGACGCGCCCGGCGTCAACCATGCGCGGCTGATCGAAAAAGGCTTCACCAAGGCATCGTTGGATGCGGTCGAGGCGGTCTTGGCCAGTGCCTTCGACATCCGCTATGCGTTCAACAAGTGGACGCTGGGCCGCGATGTCTGTGTCGATGTCCTCGGCTTCAACGAAGCGAAGCTGAACGATGTGTCCTTCGACATGCTGGCCGCCCTGGGCTTCGGCAAGGCGGACATCGACGCCGCCAATATCCATTGCTGCGGCGCCATGACCCTGGAAGGCGCGCCGGGCCTGCGCCCGGAGCACCTGCCGGTGTTCGATTGCGCCACCCCGTGCGGGCGCACCGGCCGGCGCTATCTTTCGGTGGAAAGCCACATCCGCATGATGGCGGCGGCGCAGCCGTTCGTTTCCGGCGCCATCTCGAAGACCGTGAACATGCCGAACCACGCCACGGTTCAGGAATGCCAGGACGCCTATTTGCTGTCGTGGCGGCTGGGGCTGAAGGCCAATGCACTCTACCGCGATGGATCGAAGCTGTCGCAACCGCTTTCCGGCAGCCTGCTGGATGGCGTCGAGGCGGACGACGAAGACGAGTTGGAGGGGCTGGCCGCCATGCCCAACGCGCAACGGGCCACGCTCGTCGCCGAACGGGTGATCGAGCGCGTCATCGAGCGGACCAACGATCGCCGCCGCCTGCCCCTGCGGCGCAAGGGATATACGCAAAAGTCCATCGTTGGCGGCCACAAGGTTTATCTGCGGACCGGCGAATACGAGGACGGCACCCTTGGCGAGATCTTCATCGACATGCACAAGGAAGGCGCCGCCTTCCGCAGCCTGATGAACAACTTTGCCATCGCCATCTCGATCGGCATGCAGTACGGCGTGCCGTTGGAGGAATATGTCGAGGCCTTTACCTTCACCCGGTTCGAGCCATCCGGCATGGTCGAAGGCAACGACGCCATCAAGATGGCCACATCGATCATCGATTACATTTTCAGGGAGCTGGCGATTTCCTATCTGGGCCGGTCGGATCTGGCCCATGCGGAACCCAGCGATATGCTGCCCGACAGCATGGGGCGAGGCAACAAGGAGGGCGCGTTGCCCGATGTCCGCGCCGAAGCCATGGCCGAGACCATGCGCCTGTATGCGTCGACCGGGTATATGCGCAACCAGCTTCTTGTCCTGAATGGCGGGGCCGGTCGGCAGGCTTCGATGGCGGTGGCCACCGAAACGTCGTCCGTTCAAACCGCCCACGAGCTCGCCGGCAACCGCGGCACCGCCGGAGCCGTCGCCGTCGAGGCCACAGTCACCAAGAGGTCGTCCTTGCGCCTGGAGCGCGTGCGCGATGCACGCCTGAAGGGCTATGAGGGCGATTCTTGCGGCGAGTGTGGCAATTTTACGTTGGTTCGCAACGGGACGTGCATGAAGTGCGCAACCTGCGGCGCGACCAGCGGCTGCTCTTGAGGTGATGCATCACACCTTGGGGGTGGCAGACGACTTGACAACTCACGTCTGAGTTCTCCCTGTGACCTTCGGGGTGCCTGCGGCGGCAGCACCCCGTTCTTTTTCCTGGGTTTTTCCCGGATTCTTTTCCCGGAAAGTTTGCTGACCCGAGGTTGCTTGTCTGGCCGCAGGGGCGCGGCTATGCTCCGCTGGCAGTCGCAATTTAAAAAGACGCAGGGGAAACACCATGGCCGGCAAGGTCGAGGGACGCCTATCCGAACTGGGAATTACGGTACCGCAGGCGGCGGCGCCGGTCGCCAACTACGTTGGTTTCGTGAAGACCGGCAAGCTGGTTTTCGTCTCCGGCCAAGTCACCTTGAAGGACGGCAAACCCGAATACGTCGGCAAGCTGGGCGCCGAAATCTCGCTTGAGGATGGGCAGAAGGCGGCGCGGCTCTGCGCCACCAACATCATCGCCCAGCTCAAGGTGGCCTGCGACGGCGATCTGGACCGGGTGAAGCGCATCGTCCGGCTGGGCGGTTTCGTCAATTCGACCCCGGATTTCACCGACCAGCCCAAGGTGATCAATGGGGCTTCGGATCTGATGGTTGAAGCCTTCGGCGACCGGGGCAAGCACGCCCGGGCCGCGGTTTCCGCGGCATCCTTGCCGTTGGGCGTGGCCGTCGAAATCGACGCCATCGCCGAAATAGACTAGCCGGAAGGACCAAACCGACCCGGCCGTTGCGTTTTCTTAACCGGCCCCAGGGCCAAATCAATCCCATGAGCAAACTACCCGCAAAGTCGGCCCGCGAGGCCGCGAAGTTTCTGGCCGCCCATCCTGGAACCACCGCCGTCGATGCCATTTTCGCCGACCTATCGGGCATCGTCCGCGGCAAGCGCTATCCCATCGATCATCTGGGCAAGCTGCTGGGCGATGGACTGGCGTTTCCCTCTTCGGTGTTTCTGCTCGATACCATGGGCGAATGCCACGACCCGGGCGGTCTCGGCTTCAGCGATGGCGATCCGGACCGGACCGCCAAGGTGGTGCCCGGCACCCTGAAGCCGGTGCCCTGGTCGGAACGGCCCACCTGCCAGGTGATGACCACCTTGGTCGAGCCGGACGGCAGCCCCTATCTCTTCGAGCCGCGCAGCATCCTGGCCAGCGTCCTGGCCCGCTTTGCCGAATTGAAGCTGCGCCCGGTGGTCGCCTTCGAGTTGGAGTTTTATCTGGTCGACCGGGAGCGGACGGCCGATGGCACGCCCCAACCACCGATCTCACCGAACAGCGGCCGCCGCGACAGCGGCACCCAGGTCTATGGCATGGCCGACGTGGATGCCTTTTCCGCGGTTCTGGACGACATCGTGCAAGCCTGCACCGCGCAAGGTATTGCCACCGGAGCGGTCACCGCCGAATACGCGCCGGGCCAGTTCGAGATCAACCTGCACCATACCGACGACCCGCTGAATGCCGCCGATCAATGCGTCATGTTCAAGCGCGCCGTGAAGGGCGTGAGCCGCCGGCACAACCTGCAGGCCACCTTCATGTCCAAGCCCTATCTGAGCGAAGCCGGCAGCGGCCTGCACATGCACATCAGCCTGGTGGATGCCGCCGGGCGCAACGTCTTCGACGGCGGCGAGGCGGGTATCGCCAGCCCCACCCTGGAGCACGCCATCGGCGGCGTGTTGGATTTGCTGCCGGCGTCCATGACCTTCCTGGCGCCGAACGTCAACTCGTTCCGCCGCTATGTGCCGAACATCTTCGTGCCGATCCGCCGCACCTGGGGCCTGGAAAACCGTTCGGTCGCCCTGCGCATCCCGCTGGGCGGCGGCGATGCCCGGCGCATCGAGCATCGGGTGGCCGGCGCCGATGCAAACCCCTATCTGGCCCTGGCCACTCTTCTGGCGGGCATTCATCACGGGATCAGCCGCAAGATCGCACCGGCGCCGCCGTTCGAAGGGAACGCCGGTTTCGCACCCGACCCGGAGCTGCCGCTGCGGCCGCGCCGGGCCCTGGAGCGGATGCTGGAGTCGCAGAGTCTCGCCGCGTACTTCGGGGCCGACTATCTCCGCACGTACGCCGCCTGTAAATTCGCCGAATACGACAAGTTCGAACGGCATATCGGCGCCCGCGAGTTCGCCTGGTATCTTCAGCCCGAA
>DASWJP010000079.1:0-5869 GCA_036397065.1 Kiloniellales bacterium
GCCGGTGGCCGCCGGATCGCCGGGGCCGTTGGACAGGAAGATGCCATCCGGCCGGCGCCGCAGGATATCGGCGGCGCTGGTATCGGCGGGCACCACGGTCACGGCGCAGCCGAGCGAGGCGAGACAACGCAGGATATTACGCTTGGCGCCATAATCGACGGCAACCACGTGATGGGTGGGCGACGTCAGCTTGCCGTAGCCCAGGCCAAGGACCCAGCGCGTCTCGTCCCAGGTATAGCTCTGCCGGCAGGTCACTTCCGCCGCCAGGTCCATGCCCTCCAGACCCGGCCATGCCGTTGCCTGGCGCCGCAGCGCCGCGATATCCAACGCGCCCTTGGGATCGTGCATGAGACAGGCGATGGGCGCGCCCACATCGCGGATACGCCGGGTCAGGGCGCGGGTGTCGATACCGGCGATGCCGACCAGATTGTGCGCCTTCAGCCAAGCATCCAGATGCTGCACCGCCCGCCAGTTGGACGGCGCGCTGATGTCGGCGCGCAGGACCACGCCGCGCGCCGCGGTGGTCTGGCATTCGATGTCTTCCGGATTGGCGCCGACATTGCCGATGTGGGGAAAGGTGAAGGTGATGATCTGCCCGGCATAGGAGGGATCGGTCATTATCTCCTGATAGCCGGTCATGGCGGTGTTGAAGCAGACCTCGCCCACGCCTTGCCCCGTGGCGCCGATGCCGTGGCCCCAGAACACGGTGCCGTCGGCCAGCGCTAGCGCGGCGGTCGCACCGGTCGGCGCACCGGATGACCCGGCCGACGCGGACCGGGCGGCATCGGGGTTCGCTGCGGCCATGAAAAGGCGTCCTTCGCAACAAGGTGCCGACCCGGCTCTCCACCCGGCGGTAGCGACAAACGCGGGCAAGGCGGATACGGGCGCAACAAAAACCGCTCCGGGGGCGGGTCGACTCCGGCGCCCGGCGGTTCGGCGATCGCGGCACGTTTTACGGGAAAGACCAAGCCCGGTCAAGCGCCAGGCCGACAAATTTACCTAGATTTTTCAAAGCCTTCTCAGCGCCAGGAAACTTTGCCATTTGCCGCTTTTTGGGCTAACCTCGGCGCCCTTCAAACTGTGCCGGAGCCCACGGTTATGTTCCGCAATCGCCTCAACGAGGCGCTCAAAGAAGCCATGAAGGCCAAGGACAAGCCGGCCACGTCGACCCTGCGCCTGATCCTCGCCGCCATCAAGGACCGCGATATCGCGGCGCGTGGCCGTGGCAAGGGCGACGGCGTGGATGACGCCGAGATCCTCGATCTCCTGCAGAAGATGGTCCGGCAGCGGCACGACTCCATCGAGATGTACCAGAAGGGAAATCGCCAGGATCTGGTGGAGAAGGAGCAGGGCGAGATCGCGATCATCGAAAGCTTCCTGCCCAAACAGCTCACCGACGAGGAAACCCAGGCCGCCGTCGAAGACGTCTTCAATGCGCTTGAAGCGAGCACCATCAAGGACATGGGCCGGGTCATGGGCGAGTTGAAGACGCGCTTTGCCGGGCGCATGGATTTCGCCAAGGCCGGTGCCCTGGTCAAGGCGCGCCTCAGCTAGCGGCGAGCTTATCCCCGAAATCTGACACGCCATCCACAGAGTTATTCCGAAGTTATCCGGAGACTTGAGCACGGGTTTCTTCGCCTGCCGAGGCAACGTGCTGGGGCAGCACGGCCGACTCGGGTATGCTCATATTCTTGGCGTGCGAGTGAGGGCGCGCCTTCATACCCGTTTGGACGATGACATTCCCACCTGAATTCCTCGACGAAATTCGCGCCCGCGTGGTCATGTCCGGCGCGGTCGGCCGGCGTGTCAAGCTGACCCGGCGCGGGCGCGAGCATGTCGGCCTGTGTCCGTTTCACAACGAAAAGACTCCCTCGTTCACGGTCAGCGACGACAAGGGATTCTTCCACTGCTTCGGCTGCGGCGCGCATGGCGATGTGATCACCTTCGTCACCCGCACCGAGGGATTGTCGTTTCCCGAAACCGTCGAACGCCTGGCCAACGAAGCCGGCCTGCCCATGCCCCAGGAGACGCCGGGCGCGCGCGCCGACGCCCGCCGCCGGGCCGGGCTGATCGAGGTGCTGGAAGCCGCCGCCGCCTGGTTCGAGGCACAGTTGGCGGCCCGCGCCGGCGAAGCGGCGCGCGCCTATCTGGAAAGCCGCGGCCTGCGCGCGGAAACCGTGCGCGCCTTTCGCCTCGGCTATGCGCCCGACCGGCGCGGCGCTCTGCGCGAGGTCCTACATGCCAAGGGCATGGACGACGAGCATCTGGCCGAGGCCGGCCTGATCAAGCAGCCGGAGGGCGGCGGGCCGCCACGCGATTATTTTTTCGATCGGGTGATCTTTCCCATCACCGACCGGCGCGGCCGGGTGATCGCCTTTGGCGGCCGCGCCATGGGCGACTCGCCGGCGAAGTATCTGAACTCGCCGGAGACGCCGCTGTTTCACAAGGGCCGGGTTCTGTACAACCTGGCGCATGCCCGCCAGGCGGCGCATGACACCGGCGAGCTGATCGTCGCCGAAGGCTACATGGATGTGATCGCCTTGGCGCAAGCCGGCTTTCCGGCCGCCGTCGCCCCCTTGGGCACGGCCCTGACCGAAGAGCAGCTCGCCGAACTATGGCGCCTGACAAACGAGCCGACCTTGTGCCTGGACGGGGACGAGGCGGGCCGCCGTGCCGGCTATCGCGCCGCCCTGCGCGCCTTGCCGGCCTTGCGCCCCGGCATCAGCCTGCGCTTTGCCACGCTCCCCGCGGGTGAGGACCCGGACAGCCTGGTGCGCGGCCAGGGGGCGGCGGCCATGCGCGCCGTCCTGGACGAAGCTCTGCCGCTCTCCGAGGTGCTGTGGCGGATGGCCACCGAGGGCCGCCGCCTGAATACGCCCGAGCGTCAGGCGGGCCTGATCGACACCCTGGACAAGCAGATCGGCATGATCGCCGACGAGGCGGTCCGCAAGGCCTACCGGGAGGCGATCAACAACAAGGTCGGCACGGCCTTTGGCTATGCCGCCTGGGGCCAGGCGCGGCGTTCCGGCGGATGGACCGGGGATCGTTCTCATCCCGGGGGCAGACGCCGCTGGCAGGCGCGGGAGCGGACGGGCGCGCGGGCCGGCCGCTGGCAGGTCCGGGGCGGGTCGGGGCGCGGGCGGTATGGGAGTGGCTTTTCGGCCACAGGTGCCATGGGATCGGGCCTGGGCGCCCGCCAGGCGCCGGGCTTCCTGCGGCGGCGGCAAGAGCAGGTATTGCTGGCCGCCCTGGTCAATCACCCGGCGCAAATCGCCGAATATGCCGAGGAACTGGCCCATATTAAGCTGGGAAGCCCTGATTTTTGCGATTTTTGCCAGTCCCTTGTGGACACGGTGGCCCGCAATCCAGACCTTGACACGGCGGCGCTAAAGCGCCACTTGTCCGAACAGGGTTATTCCGACCTATTGCGCGGGCTATTGCATGTGGACGTCTATGTCCACGGCCGATTCGCCCGGCCCGATGGGGCCCCGGAAGAAGCCCGTAACGGCGTGCAGGACGTCCTGGAGGGATACCGCAGACGGCAAGCGGCTTTGGAAGCCGAGGAAGCGGGGCGTCATCTGGCTGAGGCCATGACCGATGAAGCCCTTGCCCGGCTCGAAGCCAAGCAGCGCCTGATACGGCAGGGTGAGATTCGGCTCGAAGAGCTGGACGTCGCCCAAGAGGCGGGCCCACAGGACCCGATCTGACGCGCATGAACCGAACGACGGACGCTCCGTGGGGGGGCGGGGCCGCGTTCTTGTTTGCATTTTGGGACACGGAATCGCATGGCAACCAAGGCGACCGAAACCGCCAACGAAACGACCGAATCGCGCGAGGACTCCTCGGACGGTCCGCTGATGGACGGCATGAGCGCCCCCGTCAAGAAGATGATCCACAAGGCCAAGGAACGCGGCTATGTCACCTATGACGAGCTGAATGCCGTTCTGCCGCAGGATCAGATGTCCTCGGAACAGATCGAGGATACCATGTCGATGCTCTCGGAAATGGGCATCACCGTGGTCGAGGCCGAAGAGCAGGAAGAGGCCAGCTCCGACGAAGAGGAGAAGGGCCGCGCCGCAGGCAATCTGAACGACGACGATATCGGCCGCACCGACGATCCGGTGCGCATGTACCTGCGCGAGATGGGCACGGTCGAGCTGCTCAGCCGCGAGGGCGAAATCGCCATCGCCAAGCGTATCGAGGCCGGCCGCGAGAAAATGATCAGCGGCATCTGCGACAGCCCGTTGACCATCAAGGCCCTGCTGTTCTGGCGCGAATCCCTGATCGAAGGCCGCATCCTGCTGCGCGACATCATCGATCTGGACGCCACCTATGGCGGCGGTCCCAACGATGACGACATCGCCAAGGTCGAATCCGGCGATGACGAAAAAAGCGACGGCAAGGGGAAAGACGCGGCACCCGCGGCCAAGGGTTCGGCGCCTGCGGCCAAGGGCGCTTCGCCCGCGGCCAAGGGTGCGGCACCCGCGGCAAAGGGCCCGGCCGGCAAAGCCAACGGCGAAGCCGCTCCCGCGGCCGCCAAGTCAACGGCGGAGAACGGTGACGACGCGCCGAGTACCGACGACGAGGACGATGACGACGAGGCCAGCATCTCCCTGGCCGCCATGGAAACGGCCCTGCTGCCGACCGTGCTGCAGAACCTCGACGAAATTTCCGCAACCTACAAGAAATTGGCGAAGGCGCAGGACAAGCGCCTGACGGCCCTGCAGAAGGGTCAGAAGGTGGTGCCGCAAAGCGAGCGCCACTACGAAAAACTCAAGGCGCACTTGATCGAGCTGATGGAGAGCGTGCACTTCAACGGTGCCCGCATCGAGCAACTGGTCGAGCAGCTCTACGATCTGAACAAGCGGCTGGTTGGCCACGAAGGCAAGCTCATGCGCCTGGCGGAAAAAAGCGGCGTCGACCGGCGCGAGTTCCTCGAACACTATTACGGCCGCGAGTTGGATCCCCGCTGGCTGTCGCGGGTCAAGCGCTTGAAGGGCAAGGGCTGGGCCAAATTCGCCGACAAGCAAGTCGATCCCGTGAAGGACATCCGCAAGGAGGTCGCCGACATCGCCGCCGAAACCGGCCTGCCGATCAGCGAGTTCCGCCGCATCGTCAAGACCGTGCAGACCGGCGAGCGGGAGGCCAGCAAGGCCAAGACCGAAATGGTCGAGGCCAATCTGCGCCTGGTCATCTCGATCGCCAAGAAATACACCAACCGCGGTTTGCAGTTCCTCGACCTGATTCAGGAAGGCAACATCGGCCTGATGAAGGCGGTCGACAAGTTCGAATACCGCCGCGGCTACAAGTTCTCGACCTATGCCACCTGGTGGATCCGCCAGGCGATCACCCGCTCGATCGCCGATCAGGCGCGCACCATCCGCATTCCGGTGCACATGATCGAGACCATCAACAAGCTGGTGCGCACCAGCCGCCAGATGCTGCACGAGATCGGCCGCGAGCCGGCGCCGGAAGAATTGGCCGAGCGCCTGGTCATGCCGCTGGAGAAGGTGCGCAAGGTCCTCAAAATCGCCAAGGAGCCGATCTCGCTCGAAACCCCCATCGGCGACGAGGAAGACAGCCACCTGGGCGATTTCATCGAGGACAAGAACGCGGTCATCCCGCTGGATGCCGCCATCCAGGCGAATCTGCGCGAGACCACGACCCGGGTGCTGGCCTCGCTCACCCCGCGCGAGGAGCGGGTGCTGCGCATGCGCTTTGGCATCGGCATGAACACCGACCACACCCTGGAAGAGGTGGGCCAGCAGTTCTCGGTCACCCGCGAGCGCATCCGCCAGATCGAGGCCAAGGCCCTGCGCAAACTCAAGCACCCCAGCCGCAGCCGCAAGCTGCGCAGCTTCCTGGATAC
>DASWJP010000080.1:0-25144 GCA_036397065.1 Kiloniellales bacterium
TTCATCACCAACGCCGACAAGATGCTCGCCGAGATGGAGAACCCGTACATCCTGCTGCACGAGAAGAAGCTGGCCGGCCTACAGACCATGCTGCCGCTGCTCGAGGCGGTGGTGCAATCGGGCCGTCCGCTGCTGATCGTCGCCGAGGATGTCGAGGGCGAGGCCCTGGCCACCCTGGTGGTCAACAAGCTGCGCGGCGGCCTGAAGGTCGCGGCGGTGAAGGCCCCGGGCTTCGGCGATCGCCGCAAGGCGATGCTCGAGGACATGGCCATCCTGACCGGCGGTCAGGTCATCTCCGAGGACCTGGGGATCAAGCTGGAAAGTGTCACCCTGGACATGCTGGGCAAGGCGAAGAAGGTGGTCATCACCAAGGAAGAGACCACCATCATCGACGGCGCCGGCAAGAAGAAGGAGATCGAAGGCCGCTGTACGCAGATCCGGGCGCAGGTCGAGGATACGACCTCGGACTATGACCGGGAGAAGCTGCAGGAGCGGCTGGCCAAGCTGGCCGGCGGTGTCGCCATCATCCGTGTGGGTGGCGCGACCGAAACCGAGGTGAAGGAGCGCAAGGACCGGGTCGAGGACGCCATGAACGCGACCCGCGCGGCCGTCGAAGAGGGGATCGTCCCCGGCGGCGGCTTGGCTCTGCTCAACTCGATCAAGGCGTTGGAAAAGATCGAGACCGCCAATGACGACCAGAAGGTCGGCATCGACATCGTCCGCCGGGCGTTGAAGGTTCCGGCTTGGCAGATCGCCGAGAACGCCGGCACCGAAGGCGCCGTGGTCGTCGGCAAGCTGCTCGAGACCAAGGGTACCAACATCGGTTTCGACGCGCAGAACGGCACCTACGTGGACATGATCAAGGCCGGCATCATCGACCCGACCAAGGTGGTGCGCACGGCATTGCAGGACGCGGCTTCGGTCGCCGGCCTGCTGATCACCACGGAAGCGATGGTCGCTGAAAAGCAGGAGAAGAAGTCATCGTCTCAGGCTGGTGGCCCCGATATGGGCGGCATGGACTTTTAAGTCCAGCCCTCCCATTCGTACCGCGATACTGGGAGCGAGGCGGCAACGCCTCGCTCCTATTCTTTTCTATCGCCCCATGGGCACCGTTCGCAAGCACACGGAGTCATTGGCGGCGGCTTCACCCCCACCCTAACCCTTCCCCACAAGGGGGGAGGGAATGCACAGTGCCGCTCACTCCCTTCTCCCTCCCCCTTGATGGGGGAGGGGCGGGGTGGGGGTGTGCCTTGTTTCAGCGAGCGCAGGAACGAGGGCACCGGCCACATAGGTGGCGCGAACGGCACGGTCGTCGCCCAGGGTCATCAGCACGAAGAGCTCATCGGCTAGATCGCCGGCAACCGTCTCCATGCGGTGCGCCATGGCCGGCGTGGCGCGGGTGTCGAGAACCACCACATCCGCATCCGACCCGGGCGCCAGGGTGCCGATCCGATCCTCAAGTCCCAGCGCCCGCGCATTGCCCAGGGTCAGCATGTAGAAGACCTGCAGGGCCGGCAGGCTTTGCCCCTGCAATTGCAGCACCTTGTTGGCTTCGTCCGCCGTGCGCAGCATGGAGTAGCTGGTGCCGCCGCCCACGTCGGTGGCCAGGCCGATGCGCAGAGGAAAGCGGGCATCGCGGGCCAGGGCCAAGTCGAACAGGCCGCTGCCGATGAACAGATTCGAAGTGGGGCAGAAGACCGCCACGGAACCGCTTTCGCTCAGCCTGGCCCGCTCCGCCTCCGTCAGATGGAGACAATGGCCGAACAACGAGCGCGGCCCCAGCAGACCGAAGCGGTCATACACATCCACATAATCGCGGGCACCGGGAAAAGCGGCGCGCACCAATTCGATCTCACGCGGATTCTCGCTGAGATGGGTTTGCAGCAGTACATCCGGATACGCCTTCAGCAATTCACCGGCGGTTTGCAACTGCGCCTCTGTCGAGGTCAGGGCGAAACGCGGTGTCACCGCGTAGTGCTGCCGCCCCTTTCCATGCCAGCGGGCGATCAATGCCTCGCTTTCGGCAAAGCCGCGTTCCGCCGTGTCGCACAACGGCGGCGGGGCGTTACGGTCCATCAGCACCTTGCCGGCCACCATGCGCATACCGTGGCGCGCCGATTCGGTGAAGAAGGCATCCACGGAGGCGGCATGCACGGTGCAATACACCGCCGCCGTGGTAGTGCCATTGCGGCACAACTCGTCCAGGAAAAATCGGGCAATGCGGGCGGCATGGTCGGGTGCCGCGAATTTCTGCTCCTCCACGTAGGTGTAGGTCTCCAGCCAATCCAAGAGCTGCGCCCCATTGGAAGCGATCACTTGCGTTTGTGGATAGTGGATGTGGGCATCGATGAACCCGGCTATGACCAGATCATCCGGGTAATGATGCACGGTTGCGCCGGGCGGCAGGCCGGGGAGCAACGCCCCTGCCTCGCCCATGGCGGTGATGCGGCCCTGCGACATGGCCACCAGGCCGTCCGCGATGTATTGGTGGCTGGCCACGGTACCTGCCACGGCCGGGTCGTCGTGAAAACTCAACAGGCGGCCGCGAATCGCCGCTGGAGCGTTAGGAGACACAGTCACCGCCCCTTACCAGGCCGGGGCGCCGGCGGCGATCCAGGCGGCCAGCTTTTGCCGTTCCGCCGGTTCGATGCCGGTGATGTTGCCCGGCGGCATGGCGTGGGTGAAGACGGCCTGCAGGCCGATGGTCCGGGCTTGATGGCGGATTTGCGTCTGCGTCTCCAGCAGCACGCCCTTGGGGGCCGAAGCGATGCCCGCCCACATGGGCTCAGCGGCATGGCACATGCTGCACCGGGATTCGATGATCTCGCCCACGGCCGCCAGATCTTCCTCGGTTTCGTCCTCGATGATGATCGTCGTGGTGGGCGCCTGGGCGCTGAGCCAAATCACCGCCAGCATACCGGCAGCGGCGACACCCCAGGTCCACCAGGGGCTGGGTTCACCCTTGTGCCGCTGGTTGAAGAAATGGCGGATGACGGCGCCGACTACCAGCACGATGGCCAGCATCAGCCAATTCCACCGGCTGGCGAAGGCCAGCGGCGTGTGGGTGCCGATCATGACGAAGATCACCGGCAGGGTCAGATAGTTGTTGTGCAGCGAGCGTTGCTTGGCCGCGCGTCCCAAGGCCGGATCCGGTGTCCGCCCGGCCACCAAGTCGGCGACCACCTTGCGCTGGTTGGGGATGATGACCAGAAACACGTTGGCCACCATCATGGTGCCGATCAACGCCCCCATCTGCATGAAGGCGCCACGGCCACTGAAGACCAGGGTGAAGGCGTACGCCAGCCCGACGAGTACAGCGAATCCCACCGCCGCCAGCGCCACGTCATTGCGGTCCAGGGGCGAGCGGCACAGCAGGTCGTAGACGATCCAACCGGCGGCCAAGCCGCCGACGCTGATGGCGATGGCTGCCCAGGGATCGAGCGCCAACACGGTGCCGTCGATCAAATACAGGGACGCGGCCCAGTAGTAGACGATGGCCATCAGGCCCATGCCGCTGAGCCAGGTGGTGTAGGCCTCCCACATGAACCACGTCAGCTTGTCCGGCATGCGGCTGGGCGCCACCAGATACTTGACCATGTTGTAGAAGCCGCCGCCATGCACCTGCCAAGCCTCGCCCCCGGCGCCCTCCGGCAAGCCGGGCTGTTGGCGCAAACTGAGGTCCAGATGGATGAAATAGAACGAACTGCCGATCCAGGCGATGCCGGCGATCACGTGCAGCCAGCGCAGGCTCAAGGCCGCCCAATCCCAAAGAATCGCGTCCATGCCGCCTCCGTGATGTACCCCGCGCCGGAGTCTCGCATGACTTCGCCGTCGAGTACATCGGCCGTGCGGTGCGGGCTAGCCTGAACGGCCCCGATCGTGCAGCGCTGCGATGATCCGGGCGGCGGCCGTATCCACCGCCTCCGCTGTCGTACTCCGGCCCAGGCCGAAGCGCAGGCTGCCGTGCGCCTGTTCGGCGGTCAGGCCGATGGCCCGCAGGACATGAGACGGTCGGCCGGAAAGGGCCGAACACGCGGCCCCGGTGGAGACGGCGAGTCCCGGCACGTCGAGGAGGAAATCGGCCGCATCCAAATTTGGCACGGTGACATTCAAACATCCGGGCACGCATCCCTCCGCGGGGCTGTTACGTTGCAGGCCGGGACACGCCGTGCGCAACGCCGCATACAAACGGTCGCGCAAGGCGGCGATCCGCTGTGCGTCGTCCTCTCGGCGGGCCAGTACGAGGCGGCACGCCGCGCCAACTCCGGCGCTGAGTGCCACGGGCACGGTGCCCGGCCGCAATCCGCCCTGTTGGCCGCCGCCATAGGTCAGCGGACGGCAGGACACGCCGGTCCGCACGTAGAGGGCGCCGATGCCGGCCGGCCCGTAGAGTTTGTGGCCGGAGAGACTCAGCAGATCGATGGCCATCGCGTTCACGTCCAGCGCCTGGGTCGACAGGGCCTGGGCCACATCCGTGTGGAATATGGCCCCGTGCGCCCGGCACATTTGCCCGATCTCGGCCAGCGGTTGCACGGTGCCGATCTCGTTGTTGGCCGCCATGATCGAGACCAAGGCGCGGCCCTCCGCCAACGCCCCAGCCAACGCCGATAGATCGACACGCCCATCCTGGCCGACGGGAAGCACGGTGACGGCCAATCCGCGGCATCGCAGAACCTCCGCCGGTTCCAAGACGCTCGGATGCTCGATGGCCGAGACGATGATGCGTTCGACGTCGCCGGCCAACCCGAACAAGGCGATGTTGTTCGCCTCGGTCGCGCCGGAGGTGAAGATGATCTCGGATCGCTCGGCGCCAATCAGGCGGGCGATGCTGGCCCGGGCGTCATCCACCGCCCCCGCCGCCCGCCAACCCATGACATGTTCGCTGTGTGGATTGCCGGCGGCGTCCACCGCCAGCCATGGTTCCATGGCGGTGCGAACGTCCGGATCCATGGGCGTGCTGGCCAGATGATCCAGATAGATCGGCCGCCGGTGCTTACCCATGGCTCACCGATTCGAGGCTGAGGCACCGGCCTCCGCCCGCCCGGTTTCCGTCTCTGTGGCGCGTGCCGATCAGGCCTCGACGCCGGCGACGTACCAATCCATCTTCGATAGATCTTCGTCGCTCATGGTCTGGCCGGCGGCCACCTTCTCCTCGCCGGCCTGATTCTTGATCGGACCGGTGAAGGGATGCAGGGTCCCGGCGATGATGCCGTCGCGGGTGGCATCGGCCGCCTTGCGCACGTCCGCCTGCACCGCATCTCCGTAGGGCGACATTTCGACCATACCGTCCTTCAAGCCTTGCCATACGGACTGGGATTTCCAGGTGCCGTCCATCACGTCCTTGGTCCGCTGCACATAGTAGTGGCTCCACACGTCCAGGATGGCGGTCAGTTGTGCTTTCGGCGCGAAAGCTTTCATATCGGACGCCTGACCGAAACCGTGAATGCCGCGCGCCTCGGCGGTCTGCAGGGGTGCCGGGCTATCGGTGTGCTGGCACATGATGTCGGCGCCTTGATCGATCAGCGCCTTGGCGGCATCGCCTTCCTTGCCCGGGTCATACCAGGAGTTGGCCCAGACCACCTTTACCTTGATGTCGGGGCGAATCTTCTGCGCTGCCAAGGTGAAGGCGTTGATGCCCATGACCACCTCCGGAATCGGGAACGAGCCGATATAGCCGACGATGCCCGATTTGGTCATATGGCCGGCGATGGTGCCGCAGATCGAGCGCCCTTCGTGGAAACGCGCGTTGTAGATCGAAACATTCGGCGCCGTTTTGTAGCCGGTCGCATGCTCGAACATGACATCCGGGAACTGCTTGGCCACGCGCAGCGTGGATTCCATGAAACCAAATGAAGTGGTGAAGATCAGCTTGTTGCCGCTGGTGGCGAGCTGGCGGATCACACGCTCCGCATCCGGGCCTTCCGCCACGTTCTCCACGAATGTCGTTTTCACGGTGTCGCCATAGGCGGCTTCGACCGCCTTGCGGGCCACGTCGTGGCCATGGGTCCAGCCATAGTCGCCGACCGGACCGACATAGACGAAGCCGACCTTGGTCGGATCGGCCGCCAGTATCGGCCGCCCCGCCAGCGCCAAGGTGCCGGCCGCCGCGGTGCCAAGAACGAAGTTCCGGCGATTCATCGATAACTTCATTTCACTAACCTCCCGTTTTTTGTGTTTCCGATCATCAATGGCCTACATCGTTCTACGTGGACGGCCGGAACGGCTTGCCCAGGCAAGCCGGCGCATCCAAACGTCCCTTCCAAGGTCCGGCGGCAATGATCGTCAAGACCAGCACCGTCGCCAGATACGGCAACATCGACATGACCTGCGCCGGAACGCCGAGCCCGCCCGCGCCTTGGGCATAAAGCTGCAAGATCGTCACCCCGCCGAACAAATACGCACCGAGCATCGCCCGCCACGGCCGCCACGAAGAAAACACCACCAGGGCCAGCGCGATCCACCCGCGGCCCGCCGTCATTTCCTCCGCCCACATGGGCGTGTAGGAGAGCGACAGGAACGCACCGCCCAGACCGGCCATGGCGCCGCCGAACAAGACCGCAAGGTAGCGAACGGCGATCACGTTGTAGCCGATGGAATGGGCGGACAGGTCCGATTCGCCCACCGCACGCAGGATCATACCCGCACGCGAGTGTTTTAGGAACCAGGCGACGGCCCCCGTGGCGGCGATGGAGAGATAGACCAGGGCGTCCTGGCCGAAAAGCAGCGGGCCAAAGAACGGCAGATCGCTCAACCCGGCAATCGCCAGCTTGGGCAGCGGCGCCACCGGCACACCGACAAAACCGGCGCCGAACAGGGCCGACAGGCCGATGCCGAAAATGGTCAGGGCCAGGCCGGTGGCCACCTGGTTGGCCGCGAGCGTGAGCGTCAGCACGCCGAACAGAAACGCCATGCCGGCCCCCGCCAGGGCCCCGGCCAAGACCCCCAGCAGGCTGCTTCCGGTGGTCACGGTGACGGCGAAACCGACCACGGCACCGGCGAGCATCATGCCCTCGACCCCCAGGTTGAGAACGCCGGATTTCTCGGCGACCAGTTCGCCCAGGGCGGCGAACAGCAAGGGTGTGGCGGCACCGATGATGGTCAGCAGGACCAATCCCAGGGAGGTGATGGTCATGGCCGATCACCTACAGGGGACGCCAGGCGCACCCGGTAGCGGACCACGAAATCCGAGGCCAGCAGGAAGAACAGCAGCAGGCCCTGGAAGACCCCGGTCACCGCCTGCGGCAGCCCTACCTCGACCTGCGCGTTCTCGCCGCCGATGTAGGAGAGCGCCATGACCAGGCCCGAAAGAACGATGCCGATGGGATGCAGCCGGCCGAGAAAAGCAACGATGATGGCGGTGAAGCCATAGCCGGGGGAGATCACCGGCACCAGTTGCCCGATCGGCCCGGCAATCTCGAACGTCCCGGCCAGGCCGGCCAGGCCGCCGCTGGTCAACAGGCACAACCAGATCAGCTTGCCTCGGCTGAACCCGGCGAAGCGCGCCGCGGCGGGTGCCTGCCCCAGCACGCGAATCTGAAATCCGATGATGGTGTAGGTCATCAGAACCCACCCGGCCACGGCGATGAGCAGCGCCACCACGGTGCCGGCATGCAGGCGCGTGCCGCTCATCAAGATCGGCAGGATGGCGGACTCGGTGAACATGCGCGAATGGGGGAAATTGAACCCGGCCGGGTCCTTCCACGGCCCATAGACCAGCGTGCTCAACAACAGGGTGGCGACGTAGGTGAGCATCAGGCTGGTCAGAATCTCGTTCACGTCGAAGCGCGTCTTGAGGAACGCGGGGATGGCCGCATAGAGCGCGCCACCGGCGAGTCCGGCTGCGCACATGAGCGGCAGGATCCACAAGCCCTCCTGCTCCCACAGCGCCAAGGCCACGCCGCCGGCGGCGATGGCCCCACAGGTCAGCTGACCTTCCGCCCCGATGTTCCACACATTGGCGCGGAAGCCCATGGCCAGGCCGACACCTATGACGATCAGTGGCGCCGCCTTCACCATCAGCTCGCTCAAGCCGTAGACGCTCAGAAGCGGCGAAATGAAAAAATGGAACAGCGCCGGGCCGGGCGCATAGCCCATGAGAACGAACAGCACCAAACCGGTCAGCACGGTCAGGATCACCGCCGCCACCGGCGTGACATAGAGCATCAGGCGCGATGTCTCCTGCCGCGGCTCTATTCTAAGGTGCATGGGCGGCTCCCGTGCCATGGGGTACCGCGTGCGCGTCCAGGCCATGCACGCCACCCATCAGCAAGCCGATCTCGGCCACATCGGCCTGGGCGGTCACCAATGGATTGGACAGGACGCCCACGTTGATGACCGCCAGCCGGTCGGTGATCGCCAACAGCTCGTCCAGGTCCTGGGAGATCACCACGATCGCCGCCCCTTCCCGCGCCAGATCGGCCAGGGCCTGGTGGATGGTCGCGGCGGCGCCCGCATCCACGCCCCAAGTGGGCTGGGAGACCACGAGCACACCGGGAGCTTGCAGAATCTCCCGGCCGACCACGAATTTCTGCAGGTTGCCGCCCGATAGACTTCCTGCGGACGCCATGGTGCCTGGCGTGCGCACGTCGAAGGCCTTGACCACCTTCTCGGCGTACTGCCGCGCCGCGGCCGCCTTGATGAAGATGGACGAAAGGAGTTGCAGGCGGTGATGGCCGCTGAGCACTACGTTTTCGTTCAGACTCATGGCCGGAACCGCGGCATGGCCGTTCCTCTCTTCCGGCACGCAGCATACACCAAGACGGCGGCGGCCCCCGGCGGACAAGCGGCCAGCCGCCCGGTCATCGACGCGAATCACCTGCGCATGATGCGCCAGCCGTTCGCCGGACAGCGCCAGCATCAGCTCAGCCTGGCCGTTTCCCGCCACCCCGGCGATGCCGAAGATCTCACCGCCCTTCACTTCGAAGGAGATGTTGCGCAACGCGACGCCGTGCAGAAATTCCGGCGGCAGTTCGAGGCCCTCGACCGCCAGCCGCACCGCATCGCCGCCGCCACCGGCTCGGCGGGTGACGGTGCGTACTTCGTGACCGATCATCAGTTGCGCCATGGTGGTGGCGGTTTCCTTCGCCGGGTCGCATTCGGCCACGACCTTGCCACCGCGCAGAATGGTGGCGTGATGGCACAGCGCTTTGATCTCCTGCAGCTTGTGACTGATGTAGAGAATCGAGCACCCCTCGGATGCGAGTTGGCGCAGGGTTTCGAACAGCCGCTCCACCTCCTGCGGGGTCAGCACGGATGTCGGCTCGTCCATGATCAGCAGTTTCGGATTCTGCAGCAGGCAGCGGACAATCTCGATGCGCTGCCGCTCGCCGACCGACAGGGTGTGGACCTCGCGGTGCGGCTCCAGCGGCAGGCCGTAGGTGCGCGACACCTCGATCACGCGGTCCGCCAAGGCCCGCATATCGGTGCCGCCATCCATGCCCAGGGCGATGTTCTCCAGCACGCTCATCGCCTCGAACAGGGAGAAGTGCTGGAACACCATGCCGATGCCCAGGCGCCGCGCCGCGCGCGGGTCGGCCACCGAAACCGGCTGCCCATCCCAATGGATCGTGCCTTCGTCCGGTTGCAGGACACCGTAGATAATCTTCACCAGGGTGCTCTTGCCGGCACCGTTTTCGCCCAGCAGGGCATGTATCTCGCCGGGACGCACGGCGAAATCCACGCGGTCGTTGGCCAGTACGCCGGGAAAGCGCTTGCTGACGCCCTTGACCTCCAGGCGCGGCGGGGTCGTATCGATGTTCAGACCGTCTCGTGACATCGCCCGTCCTGCTCGGCGCCGGTACGCGCGCGCAACAGGGCGCGCAGGATTTCCGTGGCCGCGAATGCGGCGATGATCGGCGGCCGCTTGTCGACGATTCCCACATCGCCGATGGGGCAGACCAGCCGGGCCAAAGCCGTGTCGGCGCCACCGCGCGCCGTGAACCAGCGTTCGAACCGCCGCCGTTTGGTGGCCGAACCGATCAGCCCGACGTAAGCCAGATCATCGCGGCGGAGCGCCGCCTCGGTGATGGCGTAGTCGAGGGCATGGCTAGGCGTCAGCACGACGACGGCGGCACCCGGCGCGCAGCGGGCGACGAGATCGACGGCATCGCCGGTGTGCGTCTCCATGTTGTCCCACGCCTGCCTGGCGAGCGCGTCCGGCCGGCTGTCGTTCCAGAGCACGCGCACCGGCAAGGGAGCCAGCGTCCGGACCAATGCCTGGCCGACGTGGCCGGCCCCGAAGATGGCGACTTGCGGCATCTGCTGAATTTCTTGCTGCTCTTGCGCCGCCAACGCCTGCGCGGCCGCTTCATCGGCGCGGCGCAGGCTGAGCACCACACGGCCGCCGCAACACTGGCCCACGGCCGGCCCCAGGGGCATATCCAGCCGGTCTTCGAGGGTGCCCGTGGCGATCATCGCGCGCGCCCGCTCCATCGCCTCGAACTCCAGGCGTCCGCCCCCGACCGTGCCCGCGATGGCATCAGCCGAAATCACCATGCTGGCGCCGGCGCCGCGCGGGGCGGAGCCGCGGGCCTCCGCCACGGTCACCACGATGGCCGGCGTGCCGTCGCGCAGATATTGCGCCAAGACGTGCGAGAGCAACTCGCTCATGCCGCCCGCCCCCCGCCGTGATGTGCATCTTGTGTTCGTAGCCGCTCGATGGTCTGCAACACCCGCTCCGGTGTCGCCGGCGGGTCCAGGCGCGGACAGATGCGATGGCCGGCGACACTGGCCACCGCATCGGACAAGGCATGCAAGACCGATATGGCCAGCATCAACGGCGGCTCGCCCACCGCCTTGGAACGATAGACGGTTTCTTCCGGGTTACGGGCGCCATGCACCATGTGCACGTTGAAAATGCGCGGCCGGTCGCCGCAGGCGGGAATCTTGTAGGTGCTGGGCGCGTGGGTGCGCAGGTGCCCCGTGTCATCCCACCACAGCTCCTCGGTGGTCAGCCAGCCCATGCCCTGCACGAAGCCGCCTTCGATCTGGCCCATGTCGACCGCCGGATTCAGGGATGTGCCGACATCGTGCAGGATATCGACCCGCTCCACCTTGTACTCGCCCGTCAGCGTGTCCACGCACACCTCGGTGCACGCCGCCCCGTAGGCGAAATAGAGAAACGGCCGGCCGCGCCCCTTGGCGCGATCCCAGTGAATCTTCGGTGTCTTGTAGAACCCGGTCGAAGAGAGGGACACGCGCGCCATGTAGGCGCGACCGATCAGCTCGGCGAAGGGCACGTCCTGATTGCCGACGCGCACCCGGCCTGGCAGAAACGCCACTTGGTCCGGCGGCACGCCCCAGGCCTCGGCGGCGAAGACGATCAGCCGGTTCTTGATGGTGCGTGCCGCCACCTGTGCCGCCATGCCGTTGAGATCGGATCCGGACGACGCGGCGGTGGCCGAGGTGTTCGGCACCTTGGCGGTGGTGGTGGCGGTGATGCGCACCCGGCCGATATCGACCTGAAATTCTTCCGCCACGACCTGCGCCACCTTGACGTAGAGCCCCTGCCCCATCTCGGTGCCGCCGTGATTGAGGTGAATGCTGCCGTCCCGGTAGATGTGCACCAGCGCTCCGGCTTGGTTGTAGTGGGTGGCGGTGAAGGCGATGCCGAACTTGACCGGGGTCAGCGCCAAGCCGCGCTTGAGCACCCGCGAGCCGACATTGCCGGCGCGAATTTTCTCGCGCCGCATCCAATAGTCGCTGCTTTGCTCCAGGGTCTCTATGATGTCGCGGGCGGTGGAGTCCTCCACTGTCTGATGATAGGGCGTCAGGCTGCGCTCGTCGGGGCCATACAGGTTGAGCTTGCGGATTTCCAGCGGGTCCTTGCCGGTCGTAAACGCAATTTCCTCGATCAACCGCTCGCCGCCGAGCATGCCCTGCGGCCCGCCGAAACCGCGAAAGGCCGTGTTCGACACGGTATTGGTCTTCAACGGCTGCGAAGCCAGGCGCACATGCGGATAGAAATAACAATTGTCCGCATGAAACAGACTGCGGTCGGTGACCGGCCCGGACAGGTCCGACGACGAACCGCAGCGCGCCGCGTAGGTCATATCCACCGCCTGAATGCGCCCGTCATCATCGAAGCCCACCGCGTAGTCCACCAGAAAGTCGTGGCGTTTGCCGGTGATGATCATGTCGTCGTCGCGGTCCGGGCGCACCTTGGCCGCGCGGCCGGTTTTCTTGGCGACCAGCGCGGCGACGACAGCGAACAGATTGCCTTGCGTCTCCTTGCCGCCGAACGCGCCGCCCATGCGCCGCACCTCCACGGTCACCGCATTCGCCGGGATGCCCAGAACCTGAGAGACCATGAGTTGGATTTCGGTGGGATGCTGGGTGGAGGAATAGACCGTGACCTCGTCGTCCTCGCCCGGCAGGGCCATGGCGATCTGACCCTCCAGGTAGAAGTGATCCTGGCCGCCGATGTGCATCTGCCCGGACATCATCCGCGGCGCCGCTTCCAACGCCGTGCCCGCATCGCCGCGCATCAAGGTGAGCGGTTCGGTTACCAGGGTACCGGCCAACTTGGCCGCTTCGATGGTCAGCACGGCAACAAGCGGCTCATACGTAATATTGGCCAGAAGTGCCGCCCGCCGGGCCTGATCGCGGGCGTTGGCGGCGACCGCAAAGATCGGCTGGCCCGCATATTCAACTTTATCGGCCGCGAAGACCGGCTCGTCGTGGCGGTGGGTCGGGCTGGTGTCGTTCTCGCCAGGGATATCGGCGGCGGTCAAGACCGCCACCACCCCCTCGGCGGCGCGCACCTGGGTCAGGTCCATGTCGGCGATGCGGGCGTGCGCCTCGCTACTGATGCCGAAATAAATGTGCAGCAGGCCCGGCGGCTCCGGCATATCGTCGATGTAGACGGCCTGGCCGGACACGTGCTTGTGGCCGCTGTCGTGGGCGATCGGTGTCTTGACCCCGCCGCCGATGGCCGAGGCCGCAGTGTCGCGGCCGGATGCCGGCCGGTCAAGCATGGGCGAACGCCCGGTCGCCCACCAGCCGCGTCTCGGTCTTCGCATCGGTGGTCTCGATCAACATGCGCAGCAAAAGATTTTGTGCCACTCTCATGCGGTACTCGGCGCTGGCCCGCCAGTCGGTCAACGGCTGGAAATCGCGCGGCAGATCGGTCATGGCGGCGCGTACCGTCGCCTCGGTCCAGGCGACACCGGTCAGCCGTTCCTCCACCGCCCGGGCACGCTTAGGCGTGGCCGCCATACCGCCGAAGGCGATGCGGGCAGAGGCCACGATTCCGTCTTCGAGGCGTATGGCAAAGGCGCCCAACACCGCGGAGATATCCTGGTCGAAGCGCTTGCTGATCTTATAGGCGCGAAAACGGGTGCCCGGTGCCGGCGTGGGAACAACGATCTTTTCCACGAACTCGCCCGGCTGCCGGTCCTGTTGACCGTAGGCGATAAAGTAATCCTCGATCGGCAGTATCCGCCGACCGCCGCCGCAGCGCAGCTGCAGGGTCGCTCCGACGGCAATGAGCAGGGGCGGCGAATCGCCGATGGGCGAGCCGTTGGCCACATTGCCGCCGATGGTGCCGGCGTTGCGGATCGGCACGGAGCCAAGACGGCGAAAGACCTCGCCCATGTCCGGGTAATGACGGGCCAGGACCGCAGCCGCATCGGTGTAAGTGACCGCGGCTCCGATCTCAATGGCCGCGGAGGATTCCTCCAACCTCGCCAGATCGGCCACGCGGCCAAGATAGATGATCGTCGCCGGCCGGCGCAGTTGCTTGGTCACCCACAGGCCGACATCGGTGGCACCGGCGACCAGCACGGCATCCGGATGGGCCAAGACCAGATCGGCCAGGGCATGCACCGTGGCGGGCGCGTAAAATCGGCGCTCCCCCTGGCCCACGCAGACCGTTTTCCGGTCGGCCAAGGCGCGCAACGCCAGCACCGTCTCGGCCTGCCGCGCCGTGATTCTATCGGCGCGCGGATGCAGATCGTACATGCGCCGGGCCGCGCGTACGATCGGCGCGTATCCGGTGCACCGGCACAGATTGCCGGCCAAGGCATCGTCGATGGCCGCGTCATCGGGCGCCCGATCCGTGTGCCGGGTCAGGGCGAACAGCGACATGACAAAGCCGGGCGTGCAAAAGCCGCACTGCGATCCGTGGCACTCGACCATCGCCTGCTGCACCGCATGCAATGTCCCATCGTCGCCGGCCAGATGTTCGACGGTGAGAAGCTGACAGCCATCGAGGGTGCCGACAAATTGGATGCACGCATTGACCGCCTCGTAGCGCAGGCCGCCTCCCGCCAGGCGCACGCGCACCACCGTGCAGGCGCCGCAGTCGCCCTCGTTGCAGCCTTCCTTGGCGCCGGCCAGCCCCTCGACCCCGCGCAGATAATCGAGAACCGTCATGGTCGGATCGACGGCGCGCAAGGTGCGCGGCTCGAACCCCAGGAGAAAGCGGATCTCCTGGCGCATGTCGGTGACTTGGCTGGGTGCCGCCATGGTGTTCAACTGCCGCGATAGGTGGAATAGCCATAGGGTGAGATGAGCAGCGGCACATGAATGTGCGCGCCTGCCTCGGCGATGCCGAAGCGGACCGGAACCTGATCGAGGAATGGCGGCTCCGTCAGCGTCAAATCGACGCCGCGGAAATAATCAGCCACGTGGAAGATCAGCTCATAGGGGCCCGGCTGCATGGCTTCGCCCGCCAACAGCGGCGCAACACAGCGGCCATCCAGGTTGGTGGCGACATCGGCCAGCTTGTCACGGCCCACGCTGGTCAGGCGGAACAACTCGATGCGCACCCCCGCCGCCGGCCGGCCGGTAGCCGTATCCAGCACATGGGTGGTCAGCTTGCCGGCCCCGGCCGATGGCTTTCCGCTCGATGTCTTGGCGCCCATGGCAACCCCCTCCCGGATACTGGCCCATGCCCAATTCCGAGAATCCGATGGGCTTCGGGCCGCGCCTTGGCAGGCCGCCATTCTAGCCTACCCGCGCGGGGGCGGCGAAAGCCCATCTTCATCCCACGGACTTGCAAAATTTTTCGAATAAACCCTCGCCGCAAATCCACGTTCTAATGCAGACTGTACCGACCATTTGCCGCCTAGGATACGTCCTATGTCAGATGCTTACCCGCGCGATCTTGCCGGTTACGTCCGCACGCCGCCCGATCCGCGATGGCCGGACGATGCCTATGTCGCGGTACAATTCGTGCTGAACTACGAGGAAGGCGGCGAGAATTGCATTCTGCACGGCGATGCCGCCGCCGAGGCCTTCCTGTCGGAGATCGTCGGCGCGCAACCCTGGCCCGGGCAGCGGCACATGAACATGGAGTCGATCTACGAATATGGCGCCCGCGCCGGGTTCTGGCGCCTGTGGCGCCTGTTTGCGGGGCAGCAGGTGCCCCTGACCGTCTTCGGCGTGGCCACCGCCTTGCAGCGCAATCCGGCAGTGGTCAATGCCATGCGGGAGGCCGGCTGGGAGATCGCCAGCCATGGCCTCAAGTGGATCGACTACAAGGATTTTTCCGTTGCGGACGAACGCGCCCACATGGCCGAAGCCATTGCCATCCATACCGAGATCACCGGCGAGCGGCCGCTCGGCTGGTACACCGGGCGCTGTTCGGCGCATACCCTGGATCTGGTGATGGCGGAGGGCGGCTTTCTCTATTCCGCCGATTCCTATGCCGACGACCTGCCCTATTGGGTCGACGGACCGGCGGGGGCGCACCTGATCGTCCCCTACACCCTGGATGCCAACGACATGCGGTTTGCCACGCCGCAGGGATTCAACTCGGGCGACCAGTTCTTCACCTACCTGAAGGACAGTTTCGATGTGCTCTACGAGGAAGGCCGCCAGGGGGCGCCGAAGATGATGTCCATAGGCCTGCACTGCCGGTTAGCCGGCCGGCCAGGCCGGGCGGCGGCAGTGGCGCGGTTCCTCGACCATGTGTGCGGCCACGAGCGGGTGTGGCTGGCCCGGCGCATCGATATCGCCCGCCATTGGCACGCGCATCACAAGGCCAAGGGATGAGCGATTTAGCGGACCCCAGGACCCTGGCGCGCCCGGCATTCGTGGCGCGATTCGGCCCTGTGTTCGAGGACTCTCCCTGGATCGCCGAGACCGCGTTCGACGCGGGATTGCCAGCGGATGCGCACACCGCCGCCGGCTTGCACCGTGCCCTGTGCGCGATCCTGCGGGCGGCACCGGCGGACCGGCAACTGGCCCTGATCCTGGCGCATCCGGATTTGGCCGGGCGCCTGGCCCGCACCGGCGCCCTGACGAAAGCATCGACCGAGGAGCAGGCCGGTGCCGGCCTCGACCGCCTGACCGATGCGGAATTCGAGCAATTCACGGCGTTGAACACGGCCTATCGGGAGAAATTCGCCATGCCGTTCATCATCGCGGTCAAGGGGCGGAGCAAGGCCGATATTCTGGCCGCCTTTACAGCGCGCATGTCCAACGACCGGGACACCGAGATCGCCACCGCCCTGACCCAGATCGAGCGCATTGCGTTATTGCGTTTGCAGGACATTTTGCCGTGACCGCCTCCCTGGGCGCCCGCATCAAGGCGGAGGTGGAGGCCTGGGCCCGCTTCAGCGCCGAAGACGGCAAGCTAACCCGCGTGTTCCTCAGCCCCGAGCACGCCCAAGTGGCGGCGGCGGTGACAGCGGCCATGACCGCCGCCGGCATGCGTGCGCGCATCGATGCCATCGGCAACGTGGTCGGGCGGTATGAGGGCGCCACGCCAAACGCACCTGCGCTGTTGACCGGTTCGCACGTGGATACGGTACGCGATGCCGGCCCTTACGACGGCAATCTTGGCGTCGCCTTGCCGATTGCCTGCATCGCCGAACTCAATACCCGCGGCCAACGCCTGCCGTTCGCCATCGAGGTGATCGCCTTTGGCGATGAGGAGGGGGTGCGTTTCCCCACGACCTTTTCCGGTTCACGCGCCATCGCCGGGACCTTCGATCCGGCGGTGCTGGCCGTGCGCGATTCGGACGGTGTGACGTTGGCGGATGCGTTGCGCGCCTTCGGCTGCCAGCCGGAAGACATCCCGGCGGAAACGCGCCGGCCGGCGGATGTGATCGGTTTCGTCGAGGTTCATATCGAGCAGGGGCCGGTGCTGGAACGGGAAGGCTTGCCGGTCGGCATCGTCACCGCCATCAATGGCGCCAGCCGTTTTCGCCTTTCGGTCCATGGCATGGCGGGGCACGCCGGAACGGTGCCCATGGCCGGGCGCCAGGATGCCCTGGCCGGCGCCGCCGAGATGATCCTGGCCATCGAACGGCGGGCCCAAGCGGATGACACCCTGGTCGCCACCGTTGGCCAGGCGAGCGCGGATCCGGGCGCGGTCAACGTGATCCCCGGCCGGGCCGATTTCACCGTGGACATCCGAGCGCCGGAGGATACCTTGCGGCAGCGGGCGGTCGCCGACGTGCGCACCGAAGTGCACGCCATCGCCCAAAGGCGCGGCCTGACCGTGACCATGGACGAGTTTCACCATCAGGACGCGGTTGCCTGTGACCCGTCCATGACGGACGCCCTGGCGGCGGCCGTCGCCCGCTGCGGCTATTTGGTGCGCCGGTTGCCCAGCGGCGCCGGTCACGACGCCATGGCGGTGGCGGCCCTGTGCCCCATGGCCATGCTGTTCATCCGCTGCGGCGGCGGTATCAGCCACAACCCGGCGGAAACCATCACCGCTGAGGATGTGAACGCCGCCGCCCGGGTGTTCCTGGAGTTTCTCGAGGCGGGCCTGCCCCTGCCCGCCCCTCGCCCCGGCACAAACCAGGACTAAGACCTATGGCCGATCCCCACCGCATCATCACCGAGTTTTTGAGCGGCACGAGAGAGGCACAGACCCGCTTCCTGGCGGAGCTGGTCAAGGTGCCCTCCGACAATCCGCCGGGGGATTGCCTGGCCCATGCCGAACGCGCCGCCGCCTTATTGCAGGATCTGGGCTTCGAAGTGGAGCGTCATGCCGTGCCCGAAGCCCAGGTCAAGGCACTCGGCATGGTGCGCGTCACCAACCTGATTGTTCGCCGCCGGTTCGGCGATGGCCCGGTGCTCGCCCTCAACGCGCACGGCGACGTGGTGCCGCCGGGCGAGGGTTGGTCCCACGATCCTTACGGCGCCGAGGTGGTGGATGGCTGGATATACGGCCGCGGCGTGGCCGTCTCTAAGTCGGACTTTGCCACCTACGCCTATGCCTTGCTGGCGCTGGACCAAGCAGCGGCGGCAGGCACCCGCCTGACCGGCACGGTGGAATTGCATCTCACCTATGACGAGGAGGTGGGCGGCGAGATCGGGCCCAAGTGGCTGATCGAAGAAGGCATCAGTTCGCCGGATTTGGCGCTCGGCGCCGGGTTCTCCTATGCGGTGGTGAATGCCCATAACGGTTGTCTGCATCTGGAGGTGCGGGTGGACGGCCGCTCCGCGCACGCCGCCATGCCGTTTACCGGCGTCGATGCCTTGCAGGCGGCGACGCACATCCTCTCGGCGCTGTATGAATGGCGCAAGTCGTTGGCCAAGCGGACCTCAGACATCCCCGGCATTGGCAGCCCGCAATTGACCATCGGCCTGATCAAGGGCGGCATCAACACCAACGTGGTACCGGACCGGGTGATCTTCCGTCTCGATCGCCGCATGATCCCGGAGGAAAACCCGGATCAGGTGGAGGCGGAGCTGCGCACCCTGATCGCCGAAGCGGCCGACGCCAACCCGGAGGCCGCCGTCTCGGTGCGCCGGATCTTGCTGGCCGAGCCGCTTCTGCCCCTGGACGGCGGGCGCCAGTTGACGGAGCTGTTGTGCGCCCATGCCAGCCGCATCATGGGCGAGCCGGTCACCGCCAAGGGTGTGCCACTTTACACCGACGCGCGGCATTATGCCGCCGCCGGCATTCCGGTGGTGCTCTACGGCGCCGGTCCGCACACCATTCAAGAGGCCAATGCCCACCGGGCGGACGAACGCCTGCCGTTGGACGATCTGTACAAGGCAACCCAGGTGGTGGCCTTGGCCTTGTGCGACCTGCTGACCAAGGCTTGATTCGCACGTCTATCCATTGGTTAGCGGATTTTCTTTCTTATGGGGCCCGATTCCGTAGTATTTCGTTCTCATGGACGAGATAAACCGGAAAATTCTGAAAATCCTGCAGCAAGACGCCACGGTGCCGATGGCAGTGATCGCAGAGCGCGTCGGTCTGTCCACCACTCCGTGCTGGCGGCGCATTCAAGCCATGGAACGATCCGGCCTGATCCAACGCCGGGTCGCCGTGCTGGACCGCAAGAAGCTGAACGTGGGGGTAACGGTCTTCGTCCGCCTGAAGACCAGCCAGCACAACAGCGAGTGGCTGGAAAGCTTCGCCAAGGCGGTGGCCGGCATCGAGGAGGTGGTCGAATTCTACCGCATGAGCGGCGACGTGGATTACCTGCTCAAGATCGTCGTCCCCGATATCGATACTTACGACTCGGTCTACAAACGGCTGATCCGCTCCGCCAATCTCTCCGACGTCAGTTCCAGCTTCGCCATGGAAGAAATCAAGCACACCACGGCGGTGCCGGTGGAGTATGCGGATTAGGCCATCGGCGCAATGGTTGGTTTTTTGAAAGTGGCGGAGGCTGCGCCCATATTTGGAGTGGTCAAGCTTAGCCACTTCGGCGGCGTACTATGGAACTGTCCTCGATATTCGGCAGGACTCGTTTCCGAAGCGGTCGTAAAACTCCGGATAAAAGGAGACGATCATGTTCGGCAAACCGTCATTGGTCACCCGGATCGCCATCGGCAAGGGTATCGGATTCCTTATCGGTCTCATCGGGTTCATCTGCCTGCCCTTCTTCCTGCCGGAAGCGGGCTGGCAGATCCGCTGGGGGATTCTGCTGTGGTACACGACCTTGGGGGCGATCATCGGCATGTTCGGCGTGTTCATCTGGCATCCAGTGTTGAAACTGCCCATGCCCTGGTGGTTTCGCGCTCCGGTGATCGGCGCCTGGATGAATTTCGTGCTGACCTTCTTTGCCTACGACACGATGCAGGCGATGATGACATCCCTGTTCGGCGCCGACGGTCTGCTGAGCTCACCGTTCTGGTTCGCCGCCGAGGGCGCCGTGGTTGGCTTGTTGATTGGCTATTTCGCCACTCGCTTCGGCGGCGAGGGGAAGGAAACCGTCGGACAATAGGATCCGCGGCGGTGCCGGCGCTTTACAGGCCGAACCCGAGGCTGCGTTGCGACAAGGCGGAGGGTGTGGCCGATCGCGGTGCGGCCGTGCGGCGGTCACGGTGGGTGACCATGCGCTGGTACAGTTCGGTGATGGCCACGCTACCGGTTTTCACGAACAGGAACGGCAGAATGCCGTGCACGAGGCAGGCCAGGCCGGCCAGGATCATGCGCACGCCGAAGCCCGTCGCCGTCCCCATGTGCTGACCATAGGTTTCGCCCACCGAAGCCGGGTGGTCGGTAAACAGGGCCTTCAGGTCCGGCACTTTGGCCATGGGGAACGACTCCTAACGTCTTGCCGATTCGACGCCCCGGAGTCTAACGAGAATTTGTGAAAAATTGATTCCATTGATGCCCAAAAATTGTTCTTATCTTAGAATTTTATTCCTTCTAAATCTCATATATTAGTAATTTTTAATCGCTATATGGGCAATATAGAGCATGCTTTCTGGACCCCGGCGAAATCCTCGGCCGACCGGGAGGCTGCGCGCTGGGCCGATCAGCCCTCGGGCGATACGGGCGGTTTTTTGGCCTTGGAGCCGGCCTTGCGCTGACGCCGTTTCTGTTGGCGGCGGCGGCGGCGGATGGACCGGCGCAAGGCGTCGAAGGGAAACTCGGTCAGCGAGCGCAAGCCGGCGACGGTCGACAGGTTGCGCACCGTCCGCTTGGCATCGACCAGAAGCTCGCCCAGGACCACCCGCTCGGAAACCTCGCCCACTTCGCGCACCAAGGCCAGTCGGTGGATCGAGTAGGCCCCGACAATGGTGGCGATGACAAAGAAGAAGTCCCAATGCTGCAGGCTCAGCGCCGGCAAGACCACATCCGAATCCGGCGTCGACCAGTGCAGGATCAACGACAAATCCCGATTCAGGAAAAAATCGGCTGTCAGCCCGCCGATGATCGGCGCTATGCCGGCGGCGATGGCATTCACCAGACTGCTGGAGGCCAGATAGGCCGCGGCCGATCCAGCCGGCGCCAGCTTCAGGCCGATGTTGGTGGATCCCAGGGTGACCCCGGCCGTGGCCACGCCGGTCAGGATATGAATGGCCACCAGAAGCGGGATGGTCAGCATGTGGCGTTCGGGAAATGTGGTGAAGGTCCAGGCGAAGATGCACAGAATGAACAACGGCCCGCACACCGACAGCACCGACTTGTTGGAAAACCGGTCGGCGATCGCCCCCCATTCGCGCAGCACCAGCACGTTGGCCAACTGACTGAGCACGGTGAGGACGGTCACCGTCGTCAGATCCAGGCCCAGGCGCGTCAGCATGTAGACCGTGAAAAACGGCGCCGCCAGGTTGACGGCAAAATTCCACGAGCCGAGGAAGAGCATCAGGCCGCGAAAGTTGCGGTCTGCGAATGGTTGCGACAACTGCTCCTTGAATCCGAGGTCGGTGGGCCGGCCCGGCATTTTCGGATCCGGCATGCGCATCATGCAATAGACGCTGGCGGCTCCGCAAATAAAGGCCAAGCCGAGCAGGATCGAATACGCGTACGTCTTCTCGGCCGGCCAGTAATACGACCACACATCGACGAACCCGGCTGCCGCCAGGCTCAAGCCCATGCCGATCAAGGTCATGAGCATCAACCGCTTGGCGAAGAACCGGCCGCGCCGCGCCTCCGGCACCAATTCGCGGATCCAAGCATTCCAACTGGTCGAGACGATGGCGCCGAGGGAATAGCGCACGACGAAGGCGGCAATCAGCAACGCCAGGGCGCCGCCCGATGACGGTACGAACGCGGCAGCGGCCATGACCAGCAGCATGGGCCGGCTGATCGCACCCGCCACGACGCAGATCAGCCGCCGCGCCCGGTACCGCTCCAACAGGTAGACACCGAAAAGCTGCGCGAATTGCACCAGATGCGGCACCGCCGCCAGGATGCCGATGTGCAGGTTCGAGGCGCCGAGTTGCAGGGCATAGGCGACCAGAAAGGCGCCGATGGTGAAGGTTTCCATGGCCTGGGAGGCCAGGCCGTTGCGCACCACCCAGACCAGGCCGAACTGTTTGTCACGGTTGGTGACTTCGGCGTCGGGGGCAAGGCGGCGGGAAAGGCGTGACACGAAAGAAACCTCGGAACGGCGCGGCGCGCCGGCTTCGCTTTATGCGATCAGGGTACGCTGAAAGATGACCTTGCCATCGCCGGCCCGGTAGAAGTCGGACAGCTCGGTGATCTTGCGGTATCCCGACGCCCGATAAAAGCGGCGCGTCGGCGCATAGAGCTCCGTGGACGATGTATCCACATAGATCTGCTTACCGCCCGCCGCGGCGATGGCTTCTTCGGCCTTGGTCAGCAAGGTGCGGCCGATCCCTTCGCGCTGCCGGCCCGGGCGGACCACGATCCAATAGAGATCGTAGCTCGCCTGGGTCCCGGCGATGGGCCCGTAACAGGCATACCCGGCGATGGAGCCGTTATCCTGGGCAAAGATGAACTCATAGCCGCTGACCGGGCCACGGTTCACGCGCTCGGTCACCAGCTCGGTGGCAATCGCCACCTCCTCGGTCTTGAAGAAGCCGGTTTCGGCCACCAGGGCGCGCACGGCCTCGATATCGCTGTGCTCCGCGGTCTCGCGCCAGACGATCGTGCCACCCCCGGCGGGACGCGGCTCCGGCTTGCGTCGGCGCGGGCGCGGCTTGGCGGCCGCCGCGCCATCGGCCAGGCCCATGAAGAACCGGCGGGCGTTGACCCCGAGGGTACGCACCCGATAGCCGCCCTCCTGGACAATCAGCAAGGGATACCCCGTGGCGCCGAGCATATGACCGATCTGCTGAAAATCATCCGCCCGATTGGTCCAGGTGCCGGTCGGATCGCCCCGTGCCGTATCGAAACCCACAGCCATGACCAGATACGTCGGATCGAACTTGGCGATGCGGTTCAGCGACGTCTTCAAGGCGGCGCGGTAGTCGTCGGGCGTGATGGTCTCGGGCAACGGGATATTCAGGTTGTATCCGGCCCCCGGGCCGATGCCCGTCTCGTCCTTGAAACCGCTGAAATAGGGATAGGCAAAACTGGGATGGCCATGGATGGAGACGGTCAGCACATCCGATCGCTCGAAGAAGATGTCCTGAGTGCCGTTGCCGTGATGATAGTCGATGTCCAGTACGGCCACCCGGCCATACCGGCTGAGATAATGGGCGGCGATGCCCGCGTTGTTGAAATAGCAGAAACCGCCGAAGGCTTTCCGCTCGGCGTGGTGGCCCGGCGGGCGCACCAGGGCATAGGCCGCCGGCGCCCCCTCCAAAACTCGCTCCGCCGCCGTCATGGTGCAATCCACCGCCCGCCGCGCCGCCAGGAACGCATTGGCATTCAGCGGCGTGAACGTGTCGATGCAGTAGTATCCGGCGCGCACCGTCCGCTCCTTGGGCGGTCGCGCGGCGTTGCGGATGGGGAAGACATAGGGATAGATCGATTTGCCGGGCGCTACGTTGCGGCAGGCCTTTTCAATGTAGTCAACCAAGGCACCATCGTGCACCGCCCGGATATGCCGGTCGGTGAAATGGCGCGGTTGAACCTGTTCGAACAGGCCGATCGGCATGATCTCGGAGAGGATCGAGGAAATACGCACCGGCGCCTGCACATAGCCCCGGTCGCGCATATGATGAATATGGTGCTTGTCGTTGACCACCAGCGGTACACGAGGGCCGAGAACCCGAATGGGCTTTACCTCGCGCTGCGGCTCCTTGCGCACATATTTCGGCGGACGCAGCCGAATCGGATCGTCCTTGATGGAATTGACCACCATGTCGATGTAGCCGGGCGGGCAAACGTCGCCGTAGATGCGCTCCAGAATCGCCCGCACGATGGCCTGTGCCTTGGACTTGCTGAGACTCTCCGACCGGCCAAGTGGATCAAAAACCAGGTACGGCGGGTTGGTATCGCCCGGCCGCATGGGTGTCTCATAGGCGGTGTTGGCGATGGGCCGAGCCCCGAAGCGTTCGTAGAAGCGCAGCCGGTTGGCATTCTGCTTGCGTACCTCCGGGTCGGGGCAGAGCGCCGGCTCGTCCGGCAGGCATTCAAAGAACAGGCCAACGCATCCTAGCGCCAGCGCATCCTCGCGCACCCGCTCGTACAGCACGCCGCCCATGCCGCCGCCGGTCTTGCCCGGCGCCGCCGAGATCAAGTCCAGAAAGCCGAAATCCAGATCCGGCGCGAAGCGCAATACAGCGCAGGCGCGCACCCGATCGCGTGAATCCTCGGCAACAATGAGGGCCGTGCGGAACCGAAAACGCATTGGATCGTGGAGCTGCTCGGGCAGTTTGGCGATCTTGGACTCCGGCAAGCCGGGAAACTGGACGCGGATGATTTCCTGCGCCCGTTCGATAGCCGAACGGTTCGCCGGCGCCCCGTCGTCGACGATCTTGCGTATGCGGAACATGAAATCTCAGACCGCCGTTGCGGTCATCCTGTGCCGTCTCGGTTGCGCTGCCGCCGCGATCATGGCGATCACATCGGTCACCGTCAAACCCGCGCGCTCCGCCACCGCCATCAAACCGGCATCCGGCGACAGACAAGGGTTGGCGTTCACCTCCAGCACCCAGGGCCGGCCCGCCGCATCGACCCGAAAATCGACCCGCGCATAGCCGCGCATGCCAAACAGCCGCCAGCACTCCAGGGCCAGGCGCCGCAACTCCGCCACCAGGCTGGCGTCGGCGCCGTCCTCGATGAAATGCCTGGGCGTGTGATCGAAGGCAAAGCTACCCGCCAGCCACTTGGCCTCGTAATCGACGATTCGCGGCCGGTCGGCCGGATAATCGACGAAGTGGATTTCGGCCACGGGCAGAACCTGGCGCCCGCGCGCGCCTTCCAGGATCGACAAATTGAACTCCCGCCCCTCGATATAGCGTTCGGCGAACCAGGCGCCGCCGAAGCGGGCCTGCCGCGCCGCTATTTCCTGATGCACATCGGCCACGGCAACCACCGATCCCGCGTCGAGACCGATGGAGGCGTCCTCGCACACGGATTTGA
>DASWJP010000081.1:0-8795 GCA_036397065.1 Kiloniellales bacterium
TCGATGCACGCCGTATCCCAACGCCGCAGCGCCACCGTCTGGCCGCCGCGACGCACGGTGAGGCCATCGGCCAAGGCAACCATCAGCCGGGTTGCCCCCGGCACCGGCGGCAGGATCAGGCGACCCTCCACCCGGTAGACATCGGCGCCGGCCGTCGCCGCACCGCGGCGGACCATGAGATTGAGATCCTGCGAAGGGCCGCCGGCCACCGTGCAAGTGGCCGACACACCGCCGTCGAAACAGAACGGGGCATGGCGCGAGGTCAGTGCGTGTGTGCGCCCATCCGCGAAGGTCAAATCGAAGCCGCCGCCGTCCAGCAGCATGATGATCCTGTCAGTGCCGGGAAAGGCGGAAAACGGGCCCGACTGGGTGACCTCGGCGATGCTCAGACGGTAGATGAAATCCGCGGCGCCGTCCGGATGCTTGAGGATTTCGCGGGTCGTCCCCTGGCCGTTTTTCCAAGGCACGGCCTGATACGCCGCCGACCGCAGAATGCGCATGCATCGTCCCCTCACCCTAAACGCGATCCCGCGTGACCACCGGAGGCTAGGTGGCCTTGCGCCCGGCGTAAAGGCCGCAACCCGCACGGTTGACCAACCGGTGCCCGAACAAGTGCCAACTGCGGCAATGAGGTCTAGCGGCCGGGGGTTGCGGGCGGTTGCCGCCTGGCCCCGGCCGCCACGGCGAGATCGAGGGCCAGGGCCAGAACCAGGGCGCCGGCGCCAAGCGCGAACAGCAGCCGGTAACCGCCGCCGGTGATCGCGAAGACATACGAATAGCCATAGGCGGCCAACGCCTGGCCCACGGCAAAGGCCGTGGTCGCGGTGCTCCAGGCGGCCTTGCGGGCGTGCCCATTCGTGGCGGTCAGCTCCAACACCCGGCCCAGGACGATCGACACGGTGCCCGGCACGAAAGCCCCCACGATGAGGCTGGAGACGACCAGACTAACCGGGACACTCCAAACCGCGAGCATGGCCACCGCAACGGCTTCGGTCAGAAATGCCAGACGCACCGCGGCGGCAAAGCCGATGCGGTCCGCCAGATACCCGGCGGCCACGGGGCCGATGGCCGCACCGATACCGAAAAGCACCCAATACCGGGCACCGGCATCGACGCCGTGGCCCAGGCCGCGGGCAACGAAGTCGACGAGAAAAACCATGTGCGGCACCATGCCCAGGGCGCACAGCGCGTATTCGGCATAGAGCGCCTTGAGCGCCAGGGGCGCCCGGGGTAAGGCATCGAGAGCCTCGGCCGGTTGACTCAGCGGCAGGGCGATGTCATCGCGTGGCCAGCCCGTCCAGGACGCCGCGGTGAGCAGAAGGGCTATCGTCCCCAGGCCCAGCCAGGTTTCCGCCAAACCAAGACCCAGAAAGAACGGGATCAGCGTGCCCGAGGCGATGATGCCCATGCCGACACCGGTGAAAATGACGCCGCCGGCCAGACCACGCCGGGCGATGGAAATGTGCTGCAGGATGGTGGTCGCCGCCAGCACCATGAGCACGCCGCCGGCCAGGCCGGAGGCAAATCGCCAGACAAAGTACCAGAGAAACGATACGGGCGTGGCCGAGGCAAAGAACGTCGCCGTGGCCAACAGCATCATCGCGCGCAAGATCACCGGCGCCGGTACCCGCGCGCCGATCCAGCGGGCGGACAGGGCGCCGGCCAGATAACCGGCCAGATTGGCGGCGCCGAGATAGGCCACCGTTCCCGGGGCAAACCAGCCGGCCTCGATCAGCGCCGGAATCAGCGGCGTGTAGGCAAAGCGGGCCAGTCCGATCCCGACCAGACTGGAACACAGCCCCGCCAGAACGGCCGGCAGTGGCTTTACGGGGCGTGCCGCCGGCGTCTGCATCCAGTCCCTGTCTCAATTCCCAGCGCCAGCGTCCAGGAGACAGACTACGGGGTCAGGCGCCTCATGAGTCACGACAATTCGCGATACCAGCCATCCGTGGAGTCATTGCCTGCCTTCCCTCTTGCCTCCATCGGCCCGGCACCGCCAGACTGGCGGCCAAAACATTGGCCAGGGACCCGTACCATCATGAACCAGGAAATTCGCGCCGTAGAGACTGGGGAGGCCGGCCTCGATGTGGTCTGGGCGACCGGCGAAAAGGCGCGCTATCCGTGGTTATGGCTGCGCGACCATGCCACGGATGCGGACAGTTACGATTCGCGCAGCGGCCAGCGGGAGCTCTATACCGCCGGCGTCGATCCGGCGATCCGCGGCCTGACGGCGCGGCGCAGCGCCGATGGCCGGGCCGTGGAGATCGACTGGCCGGAGGGACCGCAGGGCGTGACCTATGCGGCCGATTTCCTGTGGCACTTCCAGGCGCCGGATCCAGCCTCCACCCGGCCGGATCGCCGCCGGTCCTGGGACCGGGCGAACATCGCCAGCGCGCCGATCGAGTTGCCCTATGCGGCGGTCATGGCGGATGAAGCGGGCCTGCGCACTTTGCTGGAGACCATCGAGACCTGGGGCTTCGCGGTTCTGCGGCGAACGCCATACGTATTGCAGTCGGTGGCCGATTTGGCCAAGCAGATCGGCTATGTGCGGGAGACCATCTTCGGCGGGTTGTGGGAGTTCGAGGCCAACCAGGCGCGCGCCGACAGCGCCTATACCCCCAAGAACCTGCGCCCCCATACGGATGCCACCTACAGCCACGACGCACCCGGCCTGCAAATCCTGCTCTGCATGGAATACCGGGCCGAAGGGGGCGACAGCGTGCTGGTGGATGGCCTGGAAATCGGCCGGCGCCTGGCCGCGGACCGGCCCGACGACTACGCCACCCTGGGTCGCATTGCCGTTCCCGGACAATACATCGGCGACGGGGCGCATCTGATGGCTGAACGCCCGGTCTTCCGGCACGACCGGAACGGCCGCATCCTGCAGGTCTCCTTCAACAATTACGACCGGGCACCGTTCCGCCTGCCGGAGGCCGAGATGGCCGCCTTCTACCGGGCGATCGCCGCCTTCGATCGTTTGGCCAACGCGGAGGACATGCAATGGCAACGGGGCTTGCGGTCCGGCGATCTGCTCATTTTCGACAATTGGCGGCTGCTACACGGGCGCACCGCCTTTGTCGGCAGCCGGCGCATGGCCGGCTGTTACCTCAACCGCGAGGATTTCGAAAGCCGGCTTCGCGTGCTCCGCGAACAGAGTTAGCGGCGGTCGCCTTTGCGGTAGTGGCGCTCGATCCGCGCCTGGATGACCTCGAAGACCGCCGAGAGAATCCAATAGAGCAATGCGGCGGTGATCAGCATCTCCAGATTCTTGAACTCGGCGCGGCCCTGGGTGCGGGCCAGGAACATCAGCTCCCACACCCCCATCACCGAGACCAGGGATGAATCCTTCAACATGGCGATGAACTGGTTGCCGGTGGGCGGGATGATGATCTTGATCGCCTGGGGCAGGACGATCTTGCGCATGATCAGGCTGTGTTTCAGGCCAAGGGCGGTGCCGGCCTCGCTTTGGCCGCTCGGAATCGCCTGTATGCCGGCACGGAAGATCTCCGCCATATAGGCGCCGTAACAGAGGGAAAGGGCTGCAATGCCGGACGGCACGGCGTCAACGATAAACCCCAGTTGCGGCAGGCCCAGATAGATCAGATAGACCTGCAGGAGCAGGGGCGTGCCGCGAAAGAATGAAATGTAGAAACCGGCGATGGCATAGGCAAAGCCGTTGGTCGACAAGCGCGCCAATGCGCCCACGAGGGCGATACCGCTGGCCAGCACAATGGCCGCCAGCGAGATGTAGACCGTGGTAAACGCGCCCTGGGTAATGAGAAACCCGATGCGCGTCAGAATGAAATCATAACTGAGATTGAAGGAGGCGAAGAAAGCCAGGAACAGGAGCAACAGCTCCAGCCAGACGATGATCACCTGCGGCCAGAACGGCAACAGACGTAACAGTAAAATATTGCCGGTGAGGATCAGCGCCAGGACGATGGCGACGGCGCCTCGCGCCGCCAGCCCTGAAAGACCGGCCGGCGCCAGAAGCTGGCCGAAAAATCCGGCCGCGATATCGAGCAGAAAGAAAACCACCGCCGCGGCGAGGAAAAACGCAAGCGCGCTTTTTGTCCCCGCCACGACGGTGTCCGTCACGTCGTCCGGCGCGTTGCCGGAATAGCCTTACTTGACCGTGCTCAGATCGGCACCGTACCAGGTTTGCGATAGCTTGCTCAGCGTGCCGTCGGCATGCATGGCCTTGACGATTTCGACGACCTTGGCGGTGAATTCCGCATCGCCCTTGTCGACCGCGACCGCCAGCGGCTCGTAAAACACCGGATCGCCCACCACCTTCAGGGCATAGCCGTTCTTGATGGCCTCCTGGATGGTCGGCAGGGCGCTGAGGATCGCATCCAGGCGCGTGCCGTCGCCCAAGCGAAGGTCGTCGAAGGCGTGCGTATCGGTTTCATAGAGCTGTACTTCACCGGGGGTCACCTTGTAGTCGAAAGCGGGCGTGCCCTCGGCATCGATGACCAGGTCCTTCTTGAGATAGGCCTCGTACGTGCAACCGCCGCAGACACCGATCTTCTTGCCGTCGAGATCGGCGATCGAGGCGGTCTTGGAGTCCTTGTGCACGGCGAAGGAGGCCGGCGTGTAGTAGTAGACGGCCGGAAAATCGAGGATCTTCGCCCGCTCCGCCGTCGGCGTCATGGAGCCGACCGATACATCCCAGCGGCCGCCCCAATTGCCGGCGGTGATGATCTCCCAGGCCGGGGTGATGATCTTCAGCTCGGCGCCCATGCGCTTGGCGATCTCGCGGCCGACGTCCACGTCGAAGCCCGCCATTTCGTTCTTGTCGTTCAAAAACGATTGCGGCGGATAGGCCGGATCGGACGACATGGTCAGAATCTTGCTGGACATGACCCGATCGAGGGTCCCGCCCGCCTGGGCCGCGAACGGCACCACTAAACTCAGGGCCAATAGGCCGGTCAGTAACTTTCCACGCACCATCATTCTGCCTCTCCTGTTTTGCATATTTTGAGTGTTTCTAACCCCGAGGCTAGGACGAAGGCGGCGCTGAGGCAAGCCATTGACGGGCGCCGATATCGTTGCCCCATTGCAGTGCAAAAAATGTTTGCCGCGGGGATTGACCTTCCAGCACCTGGAATCACCACGTGTGTACTAGCCAGGCGGACTTCGCCGCCGGCGGGGATCTGGTGAAGGGTTTTCCTAAGACAGAAACAAGGAGATCGTTCTATGCGCAAGCTACTGAAAAAACTTGTCGTTACTGCCGCTGTTGCGCTGCCGCTGGCGGCGGCGGGCGGACTCTATGCCCATGAGCCCATGGCGCCGGGCGGCTCCGCGCCGAATACCGGGATGATGGGCCAGGGTGGTGCACCCGGCATGATGGGTTCTGGCGCGATGAACCAGGGCGGCCATGGCGAAATGATGGGCATGATGGGGCAAATGGCCCAGATGATGGAGACCTGCAACAAAACCATGCAGTCCATGATGAGCGGCCAAGGTTCCCAAATGCCCAGCCAAGATATGCCTGGCAAACACATGCCTGGTCAGAACATGCCGCGGATCATGCCCGGTGCGCCAAACACCAACGGCTAGGATGGTTGCTGACCCGTGGGGCGGTCGCCTAGCCCCGCGGGCCAGGGCTGGCCACCGCCGCCACATGGTCGGCCTCCAGCGCGTGCTGCATGCCGATCAGAAATCCCAGGGCGAGAATGCTCAACACGGCAAAGCCTCAAAAACGACGGGCCGGATGACCGCCTAGCTGGCCGCGGCCAGGGCAATCTGCTCGCGGAACAGGGGGAAATCCGCGACCTTGCGGCGCATGTCGGCGGCCATGGCCTCGGTCAGGGGAAGCAGCGGCGGCTGCACGTGCCGCCAGGCCGCGTTGCCCGTATGCCATTCGAGCAGCCGTTTCTGCGCCGGGATGGTGGGAAAGCCCTGCAAGGCGAGGCGGATGGCGGTCAGCTCGGCTTGCAGCGGGGCCCGCTTCGCCGGATCGGCGCGCAGCACCTGGGCGGCCAAAGGCGCGGTCACATTGACCGTGGCCGAGATGCACCCCACCCCGCCGGCCGCCACGTTGTCGGCCAGGTACTGCTCCGATCCGGAATAGACCCGGAAATCGGGGAAGGAGTCGATCAGGTGCTGGGTGTTGGCCCAATCGCCGGAGCTGTCTTTCAGGCCCGCCACCACGTCGCCGAAGGCCGCGCGCAGGCGCCCGATCAGGGCGGCGCTGACCGGCACCGCGCTCATTTGCGGAAAGTGATAGAGATAGAGGCGGAACTTGGCGTCCCCCACCCGCTCGATCAGCGCCGAGAAATAGGCATACAGGCCATCGTCCGTGACCCCTTTGTAGTAGAAGGGCGGCAAGACCAGGGCATTGGCATAGCCCGCCTGGAGCGCACAGCGGGTCAGGGCCACCGTATCGCCCAGGGCGCAATTGCCGGTGCCGACGATCACCCGGTCCGCCGGGATGCCGGCGGCGGCGATGGCCTCGATCAGGGCCATGCGGTCGGCCAGGGAGATGGAATTCGCCTCCCCCGTCGTGCCCAGCGGCGCCACGCCGTCGCAGCCGTTCCTCAGCAGCCAGCGGATATGACCGACCGCCATCTTGTGATCCGGCGAACCGGCGGCAGTCATGGGGGTCAAGGCGGCGGCGAGAACGCCGCTCACGAGTTCCTTTGTTGGCACGGGCACCATTTCCTATGCGAATACGGGCGGACATGAAAGCCTACATTCCGGGACTCCGCAACGATGCCGCTCGGCTTGGCCCCCGCGGCCATTCTGTACTAACCTTTCCGGCGGCTCGGCCCGGTGCGGACGGGCCGGGGGTTCGCTTGAAAATCCCAGGATTCCCAGGCGCATCTGGGATGCGCAATGACTCGGGCGGAGCGGTGATTCAACATTCACGCAGTGGGGCGGCGCCATGAAGCCGGGCGAGGGGCGCGAGCGCCTGTTCCGCCGCATTGCCGGACGGACGGACGAGCTGGTGGCCTTGACCCAGGATCTGATCCGCATTCCGACCGTCAATCCGCCGGGCGATGCCTATACGTCCTGTGCCGAGTTCATCGGCGACCGCCTGGCCGGGCGCGGCTTTCAGGTGACCTACCGGCGCGGCGAGGGCACCCCCGGCGACAGCGACCGCTATCCGCGCACCAATATGATTGCCCGGATCGAGGGCAAGCGCCCCGGCCCCTGTGTGCATTTCAACGGCCACATCGACGTGGTTGCCGCCGGGCGCGGCTGGACCATGGATCCGTTCGCCGGCGCGGTGCGCGACGGCAAGGTCTATGGCCGCGGCGCCTGCGACATGAAGGGCGGCCTGGCTGCCGCGATCATCGCCGTCGAGTCGATCCTGGAGGAGGGTGTGGACTTTCCCGGGGCCCTGGAAATCTCCGGCACGGTGGACGAGGAATCCGGCGGCTTCGGCGGCGTTGCGTTCCTGGCCAAGGAAGGTTTCTTTTCCCGCCCGCGGGTCGATCACGTGATCATCCCCGAGCCCCTGAACGTCGACCGGGTGTGCATCGGCCATCGCGGCGTCTGGTGGGCCGAGATCGAGACCCACGGCCGGGTCGCCCATGGGTCCATGCCGTTCCTGGGCAATTGCGCCGTGCGCCACATGGGCTGCGTGCTGGAGCGCATCGAGGCCCAACTGATCCCGCGCCTCAGCCAAAAGCGCACGGCCATGCCGGTGGTGCCCGAAGGGGCGCGCCAGTCCACCATCAACATCAATTCGATCCATGGCGGCCTGGGGGAGGACTATGACGGCATGCCCAGCCCTCTGGTGCCCGACAGCTGCCGAATGGTGATCGACCGCCGTTACCTGATCGAGGAGGACGAGCGCGAGGTGCGCCGGGAGATCGTCGATATCCTGGAGGCGCTGAAGACCACCCGCCCTGGCTTCGCCTACGGCCTGCGCGAAGTATTGGCCTTCCCGCCCACCATGACCGACCCCAACGGCCCGGTGGTGCGCGCGATCAGCGCCGAGATCGAGCGGGTGCTGGGCCGGCCCGCGACCCAGGTGGTCTCGCCCGGCACCTACGATCAAAAGCACATCGTGCGCATCGGCCATCTGGAGGATTGCATCGCCTATGGCCCCGGCATTCTCGATCTGGCGCACCAGCCGGACGAGTACGTGGTCATCGAGGACATGGTGAACGCGGCCAAGGTGATGGCGGCGGCGGCATTGACCCTGCTGGCCGGAGGCGGGCGATGATTCGCCCCGGCCCGCGCAACCTGATCACCGACGTACCCGGCATTTCCGTCGGCAACGCGGAGGATCACGGCGCACGCAGCGGGGTTACGGTGATATTGCCCGATGCGCCGGCGGTGGCCGCGGTCGATGTGCGCGGCGGCGCGCCGGGCACCCGGGAAACCGATCTTCTCGATCCGCGCTGCCTGGTGGAGCGCATCGATGCCATCGCGCTCAGCGGCGGCTCCGCCTTCGGCCTGGATGCGGCCAGCGGAGTCATGGCCTGGCTGCGCCAGAACGGTCGCGGCTTCACGGTGGGCGAGTCCATCGTGCCCATCGTCCCCGCCGCGATCCTGTTCGATCTGAACAACGGCGGCGACAAGGATTGGGGCGATGAGCCGCCCTATCGCGCCCTGGCGCGCCAAGCGGCGGATGCGGCGGCACCGGCCTTTGCCCTGGGCAACGCCGGGGCCGGCCTGGGGGCGACCGCCGGCGCCTTGAAGGGCGGGCTGGGCAGCGCCTCGTTCCAGTACCAGCCGGCGCAGGGCGATGGCTATACCGTCGGCGCGCTGGCCGCCGTCAACAGCTTCGGCTCCGTGGTGATGCCGGAGAGCGGCACGTTCTGGGCCTGGGCCCTGGA
>DASWJP010000082.1:0-4178 GCA_036397065.1 Kiloniellales bacterium
CGTTGTCTGCGGCGTCATTCTGGCGATTGCCGCCGAGACCCTGGTGCAGGATACGGCACTCGGCCGTTTCGGCACGGGCCTGGCCCTGATCGGCGGCGCGATTTATGGCTTTTTCCGCTGGCTGGGCGCCCGCGAGGCGCGGCGCCGGCAGGCGCAACCGGGCGATACGCCCCCGCCGCCGTGATCGTCTCGGCCAGCTATCGCACGGATATTCCGGCTTTTTACGGCGCCTGGTTCCGGCAGCGCCTGCGGGCCGGGGTCTGTCAGGTCGCCAACCCCTATGGCGGGCCGCCCAGCACGGTGCCACTGACCGCCGAGGCCGTGGATGGCTTCGTCTTCTGGACCCGTAACCCCGCCCCCTTCGCCGCGGCCCTGACCGATGTGGCCGCGCGCGGCATCCCGTTTATGGTCCAAGTCACCATCACCGGCTATCCGCACGCCCTGGAGGCATCCGTTTCGGATGCGAAACGATCCATCGCGGCGATGCGCGTCCTTGCGGAACGGTACGGGCCCAGGTCGTGCGTCTGGCGCTATGACCCGGTGCTGCTCACCTCGCTGACGCCGCCCGCCTGGCACCGGGAGACCTTCGCCCGCCTGGCGGCGGCGCTGAGCGGCGCGGTGGACGAGGTGGTGCTCTCCTTCGCCCAGATCTATGCCAAGACCCGACGCAACACCGCGCGGGCCGCCGCCCGGCACGGCTTTTCCTGGGAGGACCCGCCGGCCACCGTCAAGACGGAGCTTTTGGCGGCGTTGGCGGCCATCGCCGCCGATCATGGCCTGAAGGCAACACTGTGCACGCAACCGGATTTGCTCGCCTCCGGCCTGGCGCCCGAACTCGCGCCCGCCCGGTGCATCGATGCGGCGCGCTTGTCGGATGTGGCCGGCCGGCCGATCGCCTCCAAGACCAAGGGCAACCGGCCCGGCTGCCTGTGCGCCGAGTCCCGCGACATCGGCGCCTACGATACGTGCCCGCACGGCTGTGTGTATTGTTACGCGGTGCGCGCGCCCGAAGCGGCCAAGCGCAGCTTTCGGACGCACGATCCCGACGCCTCACTCTTGGCACCGGGGCGACTTACGTGCGGTGCGGATAGGAAATCTGGATGACTTCGATGGCTTCCATGCCGCGCGGTGTGCGCACCTCCACGCGGTCGCCCACCTGCGCCTTGTGCAACGCCCGCGCCATGGGCGAGATCCAGCTGATCGCCTCGGGCGTCTCGGCCGTTTCATCGACACCGACGATGCGCACCGTATGCGTCTCGGCGCCGGCATCGCGGTAGGTCACCGTGGCGCCGAAAAAGACCCGGTCCAATCCCTGCTGCTGGCGCGGATCGACCACCTGGGCGATCTCCAGGCGCTTGCGCAGAAACTCGGTGCGCCGGTCGATCTCGCGCAGCCGCTTCTTGCCGTAGATGTAGTCGCCGTTTTCCGAGCGGTCGCCGTTGCCCGCGGCCCAGGAGACGACCTCGACCACCTTGGGCCGCTCGACGGTGCGCAAATGGCGCAGCTCGTCCTGCAGCCGGGTCAAGCCCTGCGGGGTGATGTAGTTCTTGGCCCCCGCCGGCAAGGCATCCGGCGCCTCGATGTCATCGCCATCGTCGTCGGTATCGGATTCCTTGGTGAAGGCCTTGCTCATGGCAGCGGCATGCGATCCGGGGTGCCTTATGCCGAAGTGTCGAAGCGGCGGCCCGGCTCGCGTTGGCCAGGGCCATCGGCACCGTCGTTCGCGGGGCTTTCCGGGGCAGGATTCTCTGTGGCTGTGGCCGTGGCCGTGCTGCGCCCGCCCTTGGCGACCGCCACCTGGGCCGGGCGAATCAAACGGTCGCGCAGACGATAGCCGGCCTGGAGAACCTGCAGCACCGTGCCGGCCGGGGCATTCGGATCGGGAATTTCGTACAGGGCCTCGTGAAAATGCGGGTCGAGACGCTCGCCCATGGGTTCGATGCGTTCGATGTGATGGCGGGCGAAGATGGTCTGCAACTCACGGTCGGTCATCTCGACACCGTCGAGCAGGGTCTTGAGCTGTTCATTGCCTTGAGCCGCCTCCGCCGGCACGCTGGCCAGGGCCCGGCGCAAATTGTCGGCGACGGTGATCAGATCGCGGACCAGCGGCACGGCGGCGTATTTTACCGCATCTTCGCGCTCGCGCGTGCTGCGTCGGCGCAGGTTTTCGGTCTCCGCCAAGGCGCGCAGCAACTGGTCCTTCAGCGAGGCCGCCTCGCCGGTCAGGCGCGCGACCGGATCGTCCGCCGAGACGTCCGATTCCGGCGCCATCGCATCTGGTGCCTGCTCGCCGAAGCCTTCCGGGTCGTCGAAGCTTTCGGGCGCGGTGGCGTCCTCGTGATGGGGTCGCTTTCGGCTCATCCTGGGAGTGTTTCCTTATTTATCCGATGATTCGCCCGATCACCTTGGCCGTGTAGTCGACCATGGGAATGATCCGGGCATAGTCGATGCGGGTCGGACCGATGACGCCGATGGCGCCGACGATGCACTGCTGGCTGTTGCTGTATGGGGCGATCACCATGGAGCAGCCGGACAGGCCGAACAGATCGCTTTCGGCGCCGATGTAAATCTGCACCCCCTGCGCCGCATCGGTCAGATCGAGCAGGCGCAACAGCGCCTCCTTGGTTTCCAGGGCGGAAAAGAGATGGCGGACCCGCTCCAGATCTTCCAGGGCGGTGACATCCTCGAGCAGTTGCGCCTGGCCGCGCACGATCAGGACGCCGCCGCGGGCGTCCTTGGTCCAGGTGGCCAGGCCCAGCTCGACCACCCGCGAGGCCACCTCGTCGAGTTGGGTGCGGTGTTCCTCCAGCTCCTTGCGCACGCTCTCTTGCGCCTCGCCCAGGGAGCGCCCGATCAGGCGCGAGGTCAGGTAGTTGGTGGCTTCCACCAAGGACGCGGCGGGCAGGCCCGCGGGCACGTCGATGATGCGGTTCTCGACCGTGCCCGAGGCGGAAACCAGCACCACCAGGGCCCGGCCCGGCCCGAGCGAGACGAATTCGATGTGCCGCAGGGATTCATCGCGCTTCGGCGCCACCACCAGCCCGGCGCAGCGGGACAGGCCGGAGAGCATGCCGGTGGCTTCCTCGAGCACCTCCGGCAGGCTGCGGCCGGAAGCCACGCACTGGCTTTCGATGTGCTGGCGCTCGTCCTGGGTCAGATTGCCGCGCTCCAGCAGGCCATGGACGAACAGGCGCATGCCGACCTCGGTGGGCAGCCGGCCGGCCGAGGTATGCGGCGCCTGGAGCAGGCCGAGATCTTCCAAATCCGCCATCACGTTGCGGATGGTCGCCGGCGACAGGGTCATGCCGAGGCTGCGCGAGATCGAGCGCGAGCCGATGGGCGCGCCGGTTTCCACATAGGCCTCGACGATATGGCGGAAGATATCGCGCGAGCGCTCGCTCATCTCCTGGATCGCCGTCGTGAAGGTGTCGCTGCGTGACAGCAAAGGTTTCATGGTTCTTGGTCCATCCGCCGGCGGCTTGGGGCCCAACACCCCGGTCTGCCGGCGCCTTGGAATGTAGGGACGGGGGCCCAGCGCGTCAACGAAACGCGGGAACCGGCCCCGGACCAGCCCCGGGCCAGGGGCGGCACCGGGCCGGCAGCCCGGTGGACGGACCCTTGTCCATGGAGTAGCGTGCCGGCCCAGTTTCCGCCAGCCAATGAGGCATTCTCATCATGCGACCATCCGGCCGCGCCGCCACCGCCCTGCGCCAGGTGTCCTTCGATATCGACGTGAACAAGTACGCGGAAGGGTCCTGTCTGGTGCGCTTCGGCGATACCCATGTGTTGTGCATGGCCTCGGTGGAGGAGAGCACGCCGGCGTGGCTGCGCAACACCGGCAAGGGCTGGATTACAGCCGAATACGGCATGCTGCCGCGGGCCACCAACAGCCGCATGGACCGCGAGGCGGCGCGCGGCCGCCAGTCCGGGCGCACCCAGGAAATCCAGCGTCTGATCGGCCGTTCCTTAAGGGCGGCGGCGAATCTGTCCGGTTTTGGCGAACGGCAGATTCGCGTCGACTGCGACGTGATCCAGGCCGACGGGGGCACCCGCACCGCCGCCATCACCGGCGGCTATGTGGCCTTGTACCTGGCCTTTCGCCACATGCAAGCGATCGGGGCGCTGAGCGCCATTCCCCTGACCGATCAGGTGGCCGCCGTTTCCTGCGGCCTGTTCGA
>DASWJP010000083.1:0-2542 GCA_036397065.1 Kiloniellales bacterium
GCCCTGCCGGCCGTGGCCTTCGCTGCCCTGCTGCTGGCCGCCGGCCCGGCGCCGGCCGCCGAACAGCGGGTGGGGGAGGAGGCGCGCGTCCGCCTCGATCTCACCGTCTATAACCAGGATCTGGCCCTGATTGGCGAGGCGCGCCGGATCGTCCTCGGCCAAGGGGAAAACACCTTGGCCTTCGAGGGCGTCAGCCCCGCGCTGCGCCCGGAGACGGTGCTGTTGCATGGCACCGGCCTGCGCCTGCTGGAACAGTCGTTCGCCTTCGATTTGCTCACCCCGCAACGGCTTCTCGGGGCGTCCGTGGGCCGGGACGTGCGCTTGGTTCGCGTGCACCCGCAGACCGGCGAGGAAACCATGGTCGATGCCCGCGTGCTCAGCGTGGCCGAGGGTCCGGTTCTGCGCATCGGCGATAGCATCGAAACCGATGTGCCGGGGCGCATCGTTTTCGACCGCGTGCCGGACGGCGTGCGTGAACGGCCCACCCTGCTGGCCAGCATCGACAGCGCCACGGCCGGAGAGGCCGAGGTGCACCTGAGCTATCTCAGCAGTGGCCTTTCCTGGCGGGCCGACTATGTGGCCGAGCTGAACGCGGCGGAGGATCGCTTGGCCCTGACCGGCCTGGTCACCTTGAGCAACACCAGCGGCACCACCTTTCGCGATGCCAACCTGCGGCTGGTGGCCGGGGTCTTGAACGTGGCGACGCCGTCTCCCCTTCGCGCCCCTATGGAATTTCGGGCGAAGATGGAAATGGCCGCCGCCGCGCCCATGCCGGCGCCCCAGGCGGCGGGCGATTTGTATGTCTATCCCATCGCTCGGCCGATCACCGTGGCCAACCAGGAAACCAAGCAGGTCGTCCTGCTGGCCGCCCAGGATGTCGCCGTGCGCAAGGTGTACCGGTTCGAAACCTGGGCCGGTGACGAGTCGGGCGGCGGCGATACCGAACCGCGCAATGCCGCGGTCACCTTGGTAATGGACAACAAGACCGACAGCGGTCTTGGCATGCCCTTGCCCGCCGGCATCGTGCGCATCTATCGGGCGGCGCCGGGCGGCAGCCTCTTCGCCGGCGAGGATGGCATCCGCCACACGGCGGCGGGCGAGCGGGTGAAGCTGACCCTGGGCTCCGCCTTCGATGTGACCGGCGAGGCGACGCAGACCGCCTTCGAGCGTATTTCCAACCGCAGCTTTGAGACCGCGCAAACCATCACCCTGCGCAATGCCAAGGCGGATGCGGTGGAGGTTCAGGTGGTCGGCAACCTGCCGCCGGGCTGGCGCATGCTGGAGGAAAGCGCTCCCCACGCGCCGGAGACCGCCAGCCGCATCGTCTGGACCGTACGGGTTCCGGCGAAAGGCAGCGCCAATCTGAGCTATCGGATCCGGGTCAACTACTAGGAAAATGCGATAATTAATCTAAAATAAGTTAAATAGATAAAAATACAATATAAACAATATATTAGAAATAAAATATCGGCGGGAAACCGTGCTTCGAGACGACCGCTGTGCGGCCTCCTCAACATGATGTAACGATTTTATATAAAGAACATATCCGCATCCTGAGAAGCGTTTGAAGAGCGCGTCTCGAAGGATGGGCCATGAGTCTCGGCGACGCGGTTGGGGGGCGTCAGTGGAATGAACCGGCGGGATAATGCCGACGATCACCCGCCGCCGGACTTTCATCACCCGTATCGCGGTGTTCGCGCCTCAAACGTCACTTAATCGAAATCGTATTAATCGACAGGCAGGGATTGTGTCGGCGGCTCGGGCAGGGGGTTTTCCTCGGCGGCGCCGTCTTCCAGCTGCATCTCCTCGATGCGTTCGCTGCGCTTCATTACCTTGTCGGTGGAGACACGGATATGGCGCACATCCTCGCTGGTCAGATCGAAGTGCTTCTGCAGCTTCCCCACCCGGTCGTCCAGGCGGATGATGTCGGCCAGCAGCATGCCCACCTCGGTCTGGATGACCCCGGCCTGCTCGCGCATGCGCACGTCCTTGAGCACCGCCCGAATCGTATTCAAGGTCGCCATAAGCGTGGTCGGTGAGACGATCCACACCCGGGCGCGGTAGGAGACTTCCACCACCTCGCGGAAGTTGGCGTGCAGCTCCGCGTAGACCGCCTCGCTGGGCAGGAACATCAGGGCCGATTCGGCGGTGACGCCGGGCACGATGTAGCGCTCGGCGATATCCTGCACGTGCTTGCGCACATCGGCGGCAAAGGCGCGCCGCGCGATGGTCACCGCCGTCTCGTCGCCGGCATTGCGCAGCGCCTGATAGCTCTCCAGCGGAAACTTCGAATCGATGGCGATCGGCCCCGGTGGGTTCGGCAGGCGCAGCAGGCAATCGGCCCGCTTGCCGTTGCTCAGGGTTTCCTGAAAGGCATAGGCGGAGGGCGGCAGGATGGCCTCGACGATATCGCGCAGTTGCACCTCGCCAAAGGCGCCGCGCGCCTGCTTGTTGGCCAGAATGTCCTGCAGGCCGACCACCTGGGTGGAGAGCTCGGTGATGTTCTTCTGCGCCTTGTCGATGACCGCCAGGCGCTCGCGCA
>DASWJP010000084.1:0-3655 GCA_036397065.1 Kiloniellales bacterium
CTGCTCCTTCATGTCGCCCTTGAAAAGCCGGCGCAGGGACGGATCCAACTCGAACAGGCGGCCGTAGAACAACTCGGCCGCGGCCTCGGCGATCGGCAGCACGGCGGCGAAGCTGTCTTGCACCAGCCGCTTCTGCGCCGCACTCACCGGACCGTCGCCGGCGCTCTCTGGTCCGCCGTTCGTACCTAGCTTCAGCATGTGCAGGTGCCCCTTTCGAAAGACATCGTGGTCCTTTCTTCCCGCCGCCGGTACGCTGCCGCCACGGATGGACGGGCGGATTCGGACCGCGCCCAGCTTCTCCGGATAGACACCACCAGGGATTGAATGGCAGGCATGTTGTTCCTGTTATGTTCTTAGCGACATGGTGCGTTGCAAGAACACAGTGGTATGCGCTGTGTGGCTAAAAATCAGTTAAAGGGCACAATAAATATGCAATAAATGCGGTTTTCTGCGGGTTACAGGGAGATTGCAACCTGTGTTCGAAATTCGCATTGCATGCGGTAATACTCATGCCCAACCCGAACGTCGATTGTCCTGCGCGCCCTGACATGCCTGTTTGTGACCACCCACATGACCCTCAAAACGCCCTTGCTCGCGGCCGGTCCGGCCGCCCGCGCAACGACGGCCGGGGCAACTATCCGTATTGCCTGCGGGTGTCCTGCCGGCAGGGGAATCCGCCGGATAAAGTTTCAATTTTCTAGTCCAAGCCTTGGCGCCCGAAGGCATACCCGATAGCATCGGCTTGCCCAGGGAGTGCCCATGAAAATCAAAAGAATATCCGTCTATCAGGTCGATCTGCCTCTGCACGAAGGACGCTATGCCTGGTCCGGCGGTAAGTCGGTGTCCGTCTTCGACAGCACCGTGGTGCGGGTCGAGACCGACACGGGGCTGGCCGGGCACGGCGAGGTTTGCCCGCTGGGGCCGGCCTATTTGCCCGCCTACGCCGCCGGCGCCCGCGCCGGTTTGCGCGAGATCGCCCCGGGCCTGATCGGTGCCGATCCGCGCGAGCTGGCGGTGCTGAACCGGCGCATGGATGCGCTTCTGCAGGGCCATCCGTACGTGAAGACCGCCCTGGACATCGCCTGTTGGGATATTTTGGGTCAGGCGGCGGGCCTGCCGGTCTGTGTGCTTCTGGGTGGCCGTTTCGGCGCCGATGTCGGCCTCTATCGGGCGATCTCGCAAGACACTCCGGCGGCCATGGCGGCCAAGATCGCGACCTACCGGGCGGAAGGCTACCGCCGCTTCCAGCTCAAGGTGGGCGGCGACCCGGACCATGACATCGCGCGCATTCATGCCGCGGCGGAGAAGCTGGAGACCGGCGATGTGCTGATCGCCGATGCCAACACCGGCTGGCGCCAGCACGACGCGCTGCGCGTGGCCCACGCGGTCAAGGATCTGGATGTCTATATCGAGCAACCCTGCCGGACCTATGACGAATGCCTGGCGGTGCGCCGGCATACGGACCGGCCGTTCATCCTGGACGAGTCCATGGACGATATCGCCATGATCCAGCGCGGCCACGGCGACCAGGCGATGGATGCGGTCAATATCAAGATCGGCAAGCTGGGCGGCCTGAGTAGGGCGCGGCAGGCCCGCGATCTCTGTGTCTCGCTCGGTTATGCCATGATCATCGAGGATAGCTGGGGCGGCGATATCGCCACTGCGGCGATTGCCCATCTGGCCCACTCGACGCCCACTGAATTCCGCCTCGCCGCCACCGACTTCAACAGCTATGTGACGGTCTCGACCGCCGAAGGCGCGCCGAAGCGCACCAATGGGCGCATGGCCGCCTCCGCCGCGCCGGGCCTGGGCATTGCCCCGCGGCCGGAAGTGCTTGGCGATCCGGAGTTCGAGGTGTCCTGACGTATTTCGAGCAGCCGTTGCGCGGACCTGGCGGCGGCTTTATTGATAGAGAGAAGCGAACCATTCAGGCAGGAGGCGATCATGACCGTGACATGGCAAGGCGTGTATCCGGCGGTAACCACCCAATTCTCCGCCGACCAGTCGCTCGATATCGAGGCGACCGTGGCTCACGTGGAGGCCCTGGTCCGGGCAGGGGTCCATGGCGTGGTGATGTTGGGCACCCTGGGTGAAAGCACGGCACTGACCGCAGCGGAGAAGGAGTCTATCCTGGCCGCCACGGTGAAGCGGGTGGACGGCCGCGTGCCCGTGCTGACCGGTGTGGCCGAATGCTCGACCGCCATGGCCTGCCGATTTGCCGAGGTGGCGCAGAAAGCCGGCGTCGATGGCCTCATGGTCCTGCCGGCCATGGTCTACAAGTCGGATGCGCGGGAGACCCTGGCGCATTACCGCGCCGTGGCCCAGGCCACCGATCTGCCGATCATGTGCTACAACAACCCGGTTTCCTACAGCGTTGACATCACGCCCGAGATGTTCGCCGAATTGGCGGACGAGCCGACCCTGGTGGCGATCAAGGAATCCTCCGACGATCCGCGCCGCTTGACCGACATCGTCAACACCTGCGGCAACCGTTACGTGCTGTTCTGCGGTGTCGACGATCTGATTCTCGAAGCTTCGCTGCTTGGCGCGGTGGGTTGGGTTGCCGGGCTGGTCAATGCCTTCCCGCACGAAACCATGCGCCTGTGGCGCCTGGCCGAGGCCGGAAACTGGACGGAAGCGCGCGAGCTCTATCGCTGGTTTACGCCGGTGCTGCACCTGGATTGTCATGTCAAATTGGTGCAGTACATCAAGCTGGCCCAGGCGATGGCCGGCCTGGGCAGCGAGACGGTGCGGGCGCCGCGGCTGCCGCTGGTTGGCGATGAACGGCGGCGCGTGACCGAAATCGTCCAGCAGGCCCTCGAGTCGCGGCCGGGCTTGGCGGCGGAATAGACCGGATGATTTTTCGTCAACTCTTCGACAGCACCTCCTCGACGTATACGTACCTGATCGCCAGCCGCGCGGGCGGCGAAGCGCTGCTCATCGATCCGGTGATCGAGCGGGTCGACCGGTATATCCAGCTGCTCAGCGATCTGAACTTGAAGCTGATCAAGGCGGTCGATACGCACGTGCACGCCGACCATATCACCGGCCTCGGCGCGCTGCGCGATCGAACCCGCTGCATTACGGTGATGGGCGAGCAAAGCGGCACCGACGTGGTTTCCATGCGGGTATCGGACGGAGACCGAATCGAGATCGAAGGTGTCTCCCTGTCGGTCCTCTACACGCCCGGCCATACCAACGATTCGTATAGCTTCGTGATGGGCGACCGCGTGTTCACCGGCGATACTCTGCTGATCCGGGGCACCGGCCGCACGGATTTCCAGAACGGCGATGCCCGGGCCCAGTACGACTCGATCTTCAACAAGCTGTTGAAATTGCCCGACGAAACCCTGGTCTATCCGGCGCACGACTACAAGGGCGATACGGTGAGCACGATTGCCGAGGAGCGGGCGCACAATCCGCGCCTGCAGGTGCGCTCGATCGACGAATACGTCGATTTGATGCACAATCTCAACCTGCCCAACCCGAAGATGATGGATGTGGCGGTGCCGGCCAACCTGCACATCGGCATGCCGCAGGACGAGATCGATGCGCATGGCTGGTCCATCTCTTGCGACGAGGCGAATGTCATCACCGGCCGCGCCGACATGGTGCTGATAGACCTGCGCGATCGGGCGGAGCGGCAGCGGCACGG